>DIUB01000067.1 GCA_002422265.1 Geobacter sp. UBA6169 | reverse complement strand
GCCAGTCGCCCGATGATGCCCGCACTGCTGGCATAGCCCGTGCCAAGCGGGAGGCGCTGGAGCGGTTCGGCACCTACATTGAAAGCGCCACCGTGGTCAAAAACGCGCAGGTGGATAGCGATGAGATCCTGGCTCTCACCGCCGGGGTCACCAAGGCCGAGGTGCTCAAACAGAAGAACTACACCGATGGTGATGGCTTTGGTCTGGAGATCACTGTGCAGGTAGAGCTGGATACTACTGTGCTGGATAAGAGCCTGAAGCGGTTGCTGCAAGACCGTAACCACCTGAAGGATCTGACAACAGCCCGCGATCGGGAGAAACAGTTGCTGTCCCGGATTGCAGAACTGGAGAAGCAGAACCAACAGAAGGGCAAAAGTGAGCAGCAAAAAGAGGATTTGAAAAAGGAATTTCAGAAGACCCGTGATGGTCTGACGGCAGTGGAATGGTTTGATAAGGCAATGGCGTTATGGAGTGGATCAGATTTTACTAATCCTTTGCTTGCAATAGATTATCTCTCAAATGCGATAAAATCTGAACCAGAAAATGCGAATTCATATAATAATAGGGGCGTCTTGTTTAATCAAATCAATAAAAGTGAAAGCGCCATAATTGATTTTAATAAAGCTATTAATTTAGGTAACAATAAAGCTTATACCAACAGAGGTATTGCATATAGCAAATTAGGTAAATTTAAAATGGCTCTATTAGATTTTAATAAAGCGTTATCTTTAAATAAATCTTATGAAGCATACTACAATAGAGGCTTAGTTTTTTTCGAAATGAAAAAATACAATGAATCAATTGAAGATTTTAATAACGCTATAAAAATTTTTCCTAATATGCCTGATGTTTATTATAATAGAGGAAGTGCTTATAGACATCTAAATAAATACAGACTTGCTATTGAAGATTATAGTTATGTTATTAAGTTTCAGCCTAATAATCCGGATGCGTATGTCTATCGTGGTATTAGCTATTATTATTTAGATGCCAAAATACCAGCTTGCAGAGATTTTATTGCCGCCTGCCAGATGGGTGAGTGTAGTGCTTATATTCAGGCTAAAGAAAAAAGGTTCTGCAGATAGAATTTTATAAGTTTTTGAAAGGAAAGTTATGCTGGCGCTAATAGCAGATTTTTTTAGAAATTATCGTGATATAGGCTCAGTAATGCCGCCAACCCAATTTTACAATGAAACTTGGATGCTCCGACTTATGTTAGACCGTCTTGCTAAAAACAGAGAAATTCAACATGACTTATGTTTTGCGCCATATGCATCTTGGTATTCTGAGGCATTGTTAGCATCACGCTTTCTTCCCGAGCAGAGGGGTGATTCAAAAGCAGAGTCTTATACTCATGCTGACGGAGTCGTCGGACATTTCATGGTAGATACTGGAAAACGCGCTAAAATAAGACTCTTACCTGAAGCAAAGCAATTTGTTGTTATAGAAGCTAAGCTCGGTAGTCGTTTGTCTGCGGGAACAACAAACTCACCTGGCTATGATCAAGCAGCAAGAAATGTTGCGTGTATTGCACACTTATTGGACGACGACAACATTACGCCTAACTCTTTTAATAATTTAGCTTTCTTTGTTGTTGCGCCAGAGGAAAAGATTAGCACAGGTATGTTTAAGCAATTACTTCAAAAAGACAGTATTGAGAATAAAGTTAGGCGGAGAGTCGAGCAATATGCCCCAAAGCATCAAGACTGGTTTAATGATAAGTTTTTGCCGGTGCTCGATCATATTAAAATTAAAGCTCTTTCTTGGGAAAGTCTGTTAAACATCTTGCCGCGCAATACAGATACAGCTTCTTTGGCCGAGTTTTATGAGAGGTGTCTCAATTACAATCTACCTCAACAGCGTGGTGGTAGATGAGAAGAGACGCTGAGCTCTGGACAAGGAGGGACCGTCATGCACGGCCAAACTGACTTCCAGGCAATTTAATAACAACTGTTCCTGCGGCTGAGAGCATCTTCCTGTTCGGTAGCTACGCCAAAGGGACTGCTCGGGAAGAAAGCGATATTGATATTGCTATTCTGCTTGAAAAGGATTTGCAGTGGCGTGAGCGGAATGCTCTGCTGAACCGCCTGTACAGCGATACCGCACAGCACGGCTATAATGTTGATTTTTTACTGAAGTCTGCAGAAAAATTCCGTGCTGAGAGCGAGTTGCCAACCCTGGCTCGGGTGATTTTGCGGGAGGGGAGGTTACTATGGGTGAAAAACTGACGCTTAATCAGAACCTTCAACAGATGACAGAACAAATGCTACCCTACTGCAAGCAGCAAGGTGTCTGCAAACTTGGCATCTTTGGATCCTTTGCCCGTGGTACTGCCCGCCCTGATAGTGACCTTGATCTTTTGGTAGACTTTATCCACCCAACGAGTCTGTTGACGCAGATACGGATAGAACGCGAACTTTCGGAGCTGCTTGGCATTAAGATTGATCTGGTTACGGAACAGGGGCTTAGTCCGTACCTGCGCGACCAGATTAAAGCTGAACTCAAGGTGATACTGTAATGATAAAAAATGACGGAGCATTTCTTGCCCATATTACCGATGCCATTAGCCAGATTGAACTGTACACACAAGGGCTTGATGCAGAAGGATTCAGGCAGAACAGACTGGTACAGGATGCCGTGATACGACAGTTTGAGATCATCGGTGAAGCCAGCAAGAATGTTTCTCCAGCGCTGCGTAATCAGTATCCGGAAGTGCCGTGGAAAGATTTGGCCGGTTTTCGTGACAAGCTGATGCACCACTATTTCGGCGTTGACATTGTTTCTGTCTGGCTTTCAGTTACCACTGATCTGCCGATCCTGAAACAACAGATGGCCTCACTCATTGCCAATCAATGAATAAAACTTCTTCCCTCTCATCCCTGGGCGAATTCGGCCTGATTGACCGGATTCGCTCACGTTTTTCTCAGCCCGTTGCTCCTGAACTCGGCATCGGTGATGACGCAGCCCTGCTCTCCCCTGCCCCTGGTTGTCAGGTTTTGGTATCCACCGACCTGCTGGCCGAAGGGGTGCATTTTGATCTGGGCTTTGGCCCGGCCCGTCTGCTGGGATGCAAGTCTCTGGCGGTCAATCTTTCCGACATTGCCAGCATGGGGGCGATTCCCCGCTGGTTCTTTCTCTCCCTGGCCATACCAGCCGGATTTCCCCTTGAAACCATTGAAGGACTGCTGGATGGCCTGGCTGAACAGGCTGTTGCACACACCTGCATCCTGGCTGGCGGCGACACCTGCAGTTCAAAGAGCGGGCTGGTGATCTCCGTTACCATCATGGGAGAGCAGCGACCAGAGCTGGTCCTGAAGCGGAGCGGGGCACAGCCCGGTGATGAGGTATGGGTCAGTGGCACCCTGGGGGATTCGGCCCTGGGGCTGAAGTTATTGACGGAAGGCAAGCGGTTGGGAGGGGATGACGACTATCTGCTGCAACGCCATCTTGATCCAACTCCGCGCTGCCACCTGGGACTAAAGCTGGCTGAGTCGGGCCTGGTGCATGCCATGATCGATATCAGTGACGGTTTGCTGGCTGATCTGGGACATATCGCTGAACAGTCCGGCTGCGGTGCCGAGATCCAACTGGCGCAGCTTCCGCTTTCCGCTCAATTCCAAGTCTATGCCGCTGCTCAACCGTTCATGCCGTGGCAGCTGGCAATCTGCGGCGGTGAGGATTACGAACTGTGCTTTACTGCCCCGGCTGCCAATCACCAAACAATCCTGCAGCTGGCAAAAACAGCTGGCATTCCGGTTACGGTTGTTGGTAAAGTGACCGACTCTAAACAGGTGCAGGCGTTGCTGCCTGACGGCACTCTCTTCAAGCCTGAAGCAAAAGGCTTTACACATTTTTAGACCATACCAAAAGCAATGGCTCGCGGATCAAATCTGATTTTTGGCGGATTAACGCGGATTTTTCTGGTTACAAAAAACTGATTGAATCTGCGAAAATCCGCTTAATCCGCGTCATCCGCGTGCCAAAATGAAAGGAGCTGTACCGATGTCCTCTCTGAACGCCCAGCAGGCTCTGCGCTGCGCCAACACCATCCGTTTACTTGCTGCCGAGGCTGTTGAAAAGGCCAACTCCGGCCACCCCGGCCTGCCGATGGGGGCTGCCGATATGGCAACCGCCCTGTGGGGCACTACCCTCAGATTCAACCCGGCTGATACGGCCTGGGCCAACCGCGATCGCTTCATTCTCTCTGCCGGTCATGGTTCCATGCTGATCTACTCTCTGCTGCACCTGTTCGGTTTTGACCTCTCCATGGAAGAACTGAAGAACTTCCGCCAGTGGGGCAGCAAGACCCCCGGCCACCCGGAGTTCGGCCACACACCCGGCGTTGAGGTGACCACCGGCCCCCTGGGCCAGGGTGTTGCCAATGGCGTGGGCATGGCCCTGGCTGCTAAAATGGCAGCCGAGCGGTTTAATACCCCGGACTTTTCACCGATAACCCACCGGGTATTCGCCATTGTCGGCGATGGCGACCTGCAGGAAGGGATCGCCTACGAGGCGGCCGCCCTGGCCGGTCACCTGGGGCTGGGCAACCTGGTCTACCTGTACGACAGCAACAGCATCACCATTGAAGGCAAGACCAATCTGGCCTGGTCGGAAGATGTGGCCAGGCGGTTTGAGGCAGCTGGCTGGCATATCCAGACCATTGACGGCCATGATCATGATCAGGTCTGTACCGCACTCCAGAACGGCATTGCAGAAACAGCAAAACCCTCGCTGATCATTGCCACCACCCACATTGCCTACGGCGCACCCGGTAAACAGGGTTCCTCCGGTGCCCATGGATCGCCACTGGGCAAGGATGAGATTGAGGCAACCCGCGTCAACCTGGGCTGGAACGAGCCCTCCTTTACCGTGCCGGCTGATGTGGCTGCCCAGTGTGCTGCCCGTGTTGCTGAGCTGAAGGCTGAGTACGATGCCTGGCAGCAGGGTTTTGCAGCCTGGCGGACAGCCAACCCGGACAAGGCGGCCCTGTGGGACGCCATGTGGCAGAAGCAGATGCCGGAGAAGCTGGCAGAAGAGTTGCTGGCTACGGTAACGGGCAAGGACGGTGCCACCCGTGCCCTGTCCGGTGCGGTACTGCAGAAGGCTGCCGCACTGTTGCCCGCCCTGGTGGGCGGTTCGGCAGACCTGGCCCCTTCCAACAACAGTGACATCAAAGGCAGCAGCTCAGTCCAGGCCGGCAGTTTTGAAGGCCGCAACCTGCACTTCGGTATACGCGAGCATGCCATGGGCGCGATCTGCAACGGCCTGGCCCTCTATGGCTGTTTTATCCCCTACGGCGCCACCTTCCTGGTCTTCTCCGACTACTGCCGGGCGGCGGTGCGCCTTTCAGCCCTGATGCAGCAGCAGGTAATCTACATCTTTACCCACGATTCCTACGCCGTGGGCGAGGATGGCCCGACCCACCAGCCGATCGAGCATACCGCCTCCTTACGGATGATCCCCGGCCTCCAGGTGATCCGCCCGGCAGACGCTGCGGAGACTGCCCTGGCCTGGTATGCGGCCCTCAAGTACCACAACGGCCCCACCGCCCTGATCCTGACCCGTCAGAAGCTGCCGCTGCTGCCGCGCATGGCTGATAGCGATCCGGCAGCACCGCTGCGGGGCGGCTATCTGCTGGCCGATGCAGCCGATCCGGCAGTGGTGCTGATGGCCTCCGGCTCAGAGGTCTCGCTTGCCCTGGATGCTGCCGGACTGCTGACTGAAAGAGGAATTGCCGCCCGGGTGGTCTCGGTGCCTGATGTGGGTACCTTTATGGCCCAAACCTCTGAATATCGTGCTTCAATACTGCCCAAAGGGGTCAAGCGGGTTGCCATTGAGGCCGGCCGTGGCGAATCATTTGGCAAGCTGCTGGGTGAAGAAGGCCTGTTCATCGGCTGGGAGCAGTTTGGCGCCTCGGCCCCCGCCGAAGTACTGGCCGAGCAGTTTGGCCTGACCCCGGCCAAGGTTGCTGACAAGGTTGCGGCCTTTGTGAGGTAGCAGATGGAACTGATCCCGTTACTCAAAAACTCATTGCTGTTTTCAGGACTGAACGAGGCAGACCTTGGGGAGCTTGCCACCATTGCGGTCCGACGTGTTTTTGGCAAAGGTGATACCCTGTTCAGCGAAGGGGATGAGGCCACCGGCTTCTATCTGCTGGTCAGCGGACATATCAAAATGTGCCGGGTCTCGCCGGACGGTCGGGAAAAAGTGCTGCACTTTGTCCGTCCTGGTGAGACCTTTGCTGAAGCCGCATTTTTCGGTGATGGGCGCTACCCGGCTGATGCCCGTGCGGTTGAGGCCGGCGAGGCGCTGTTTCTTCCCAAACAGGGTTTCATGGAGCTGATGGCAACCAAGCCCCAGTTTGCCCTGAATCTGGTGGCATCGCTCTCGCTGGCGCTGCGCCGTTTTGTCCGCCAGATTGAAGAACTGACCTTTGCCGATGTTGCCTCGCGGCTGGCCTCGTTCCTGCTCAAGCGCGCAGATGAAAAATCAACCTGCTACAACGGCATCACCTATCTGGAGCTGGGGATCAAAAAGGGGGAGTTGGCTGCCCAGCTGGGTACCGCCGGCGAGACCATCTCCCGCACCTTTAGAAAACTGAAGGAAGAGGGGATCATCGAGCTGGACGGACGCAAGGTGACCATCCTGCAGATGGAACGACTGCAGCAGCTGGCCATACGCCAGCCATAACCGCCCCTGCATGCCAGGGGAACTGAGAGGATGCATCAATGTTGATTGTCATGAGCCATACCGCCACCCAGGCAGATATAGACAAGGTTATTGCAACCGTCAGTGAGATGGGATTTACCGCAGCTCCTATCCCGGGCAGCCAGCGCACTGCCATTGGTGTGCTGGGTAACAAGGGCTACGTGGATGACACCAAGATTCGTGACCTGCCCGGTGTGCAGCAGGCGATCCATGTCTCCAAGCCGTACAAGCTGGTTTCCCGTGATTTTCACCCGGAAAACACCATCGTTGATGTGGCCGGTGTCAAGATCGGTGAGGGCCAGCGGCCGGTGGTGGTGGGCGGCCCCTGTGCGGTTGAATCGGAAGAGCAGATTCTGACCACAGCCCGCTTTGTGAAACAGGCCGGAGCCGATCTGCTGCGGGGCGGCGCTTTCAAACCCCGCACCGGACCCCATACCTTTCAGGGATTGCGTGAAGAGGGGTTGAAACTTTTGGCCAAGGCCCGCGAGGCCACCGGCCTGCCGGTTGTGACCGAGGTGATGAGCCCTGATAATGTCGGGCTGGTGGCTGAGTACGCCGATCTGCTGCAGGTGGGTGCCCGCAACATGCAGAACTTTGACCTGCTGCGTGAACTGGGCAAGATCCGTAAACCGGTGCTGCTGAAGCGGGGTATGAGCGCCACCATCGAAGAGTTTCTGGCAGCGGCTGAATATATCCTGGCCGAGGGGAATGCTCAGGTGATTCTCTGCGAACGGGGAATCCGCACCTTTGAGACCGCCACCCGCAACACCCTGGATCTGGCCATGGTGCCGCTGGTCAAGGAACTGACGCACCTGCCGGTAATGGTGGATCCTTCCCATGCCACCGGCAAGCGCAGCCTGGTGCCGCCCATGTCCAAAGCGGCGCTGGTAGCCGGTGCACACGGCGTGCTGGTGGAGGTTCATCCGGAACCGGAAAAGGCCTTGTCCGACGGTCCTCAATCCCTGACCTTTGCCGGTTTTGAGGCATTGATGTCAGACCTGAAAAAACTGCAGCACTGCCTGGGTTGCTGTGCTGCATAAAGCACTTGAAATTATCAGCGGCTGGGTCTAGGATAAAACCGTAATCAATTGCTCTCTGCTCTGCCCGTCGTAGCCTGTAGCGCCCGGGCGGAATACTTGTAGAACCGGGAATCGTTCCCTGCTGCCGTTGAGCTGCCCGAGAGTTGTGCGGGAATTGCCTGAAGCAGCACATTGAGACCCAACTGTGAAGGAACTCGCCAGAGGACCTTGAGGACCGACGTCAGAGTGGAGAGACGAACCACAGCGAGGGGATGCGAAGTTTCAGCATCCCCTCGCTACTTTTCAGGAGGTCCCCCTGGGCAGAGGTCTGTCGTCAGATCAGTTTGTGGAAAAGAACTTCCTGTACCTGCTACTGGCCTCGGTGGTACTGCATGCGGTGCTGTTTTCACTGTTTTACTTCTGGCCCAGGGAACCGCAGCAGCTCCTGTCAGAACCGACCTTCATCGACCTGCAGGATATGCCGGAACTGAAGGCCATCCCCCTGCAGCCTGAACCTGAGCAGGCCAGGCCATCTGATCAGCGCCAACGCGTTACCAGAGAAATGGCCCCTCGTCCGGCTCTCCCGGCACCAACTCCCCCCCCAAAGCGCACCCCTTCAGCAACTGCCCGTGTTCAACCGGCTCCTGGAGCACCGGGAGGTTCGGCAGGCCGCTTACCGCAACCACCGGCCGCAGGCAGCTCTGTCAGCGAACTGCTCCGTCGCAAACCCCAACCCCAGACAGAAGAAACGGGAGGCGGCAGCGGCGGCTCTGCCACCGGCAAGCTGCAGCCCAACCTGATGCCCAGCGCCACCAGAATGGCCCGGCTTGAGGAGAACTATCGCCGCCGGTTTGCCGATGATATTGATGAAGGGACCACCCGTTTTCTGAACACCGATGACATCCAGTTCGGCTCGTTTCTGCGCCGGTTTGAGACGGCAGTGTACGGGGTCTGGCGCTATCCTCAGGAAGCGGCATTGCAGGGGATTGAAGGGGTTACTCCGGTCAAGATCACCTTTAACCGGAATGGAGAGATCGTAAAGGTACAGCTGTTGGAAAGCTCGGGCAGCCGGATTCTGGATGATGAGGTATTCCGAACCTTGCGGTTGATCGGCCCCATGGGAAACTTCCCCAGGTCATACGCTAAAGATGAGTTCAATCTGATTGCATTTTTTCAGTACGGCAACGCCCGGAGCAGACTGCGCTGAGCAGCGAGGCTAGGGTTGGATGGTAAGCTTGAGCGGACGTTTGCGCTCAAATTCAGCCGGGAAAAGAAAGCTCAACTCCCCGTTTAACGTTTCCTGCTGCAGCTGATACGAGATACCCAGGGCATCGGCAATCACTGCCGTTACCACCGAAGCCGCTGTACCAGAGGCTATGCTCACCAGCTCAACCCCATGGTCGGCCAGCAGTCTGCGGTAGGTGTACGCCTCTGCCGCTGCCAGATCGCAGACCACCAGTAACCGTAACCCGCCGAACGTGACCGCCGCAACCGGCTTCAGATCGAGATCGTACAACAGCTCCTGTTCAGGTACCCGATGGGCCACGGCTACAGCCAGCCGCTCAGCCAGCTGGCAGGGATCTGTCGCTTTCAACGCCAATTCCGACATCACCGGTGATTGGGACTTTTCAACATGCTGCAGCAGCGCGGGAGCTTTTGTATCTGAAACCTTCCCGGTTGTCTTCACTGTTGCCTTGGTGCGGGCTACGGGCGTTGACTTCTTTTTCTTAACTGCCGCAGGAGCTGCCGGTTTTTTCAAATCCTGCAGGTCAAGCTCAAAACCGGCAGCGGGCTGGGCATGGCCGAAGGCAGCCGGCGCTAGCAGCAGCCAGGTCAGTAACAACAGAAAACAGAGAGAACGGGCAGTTAGCATCCGGATACCTCATCTGAGAAGTTCATCAAGAAAGTTTCTGCTCTTCAAGCGGTTGGGACAATGGCTGCTGATCTGCTGCTCAAGCAGTCGCTGTGCAGCCGACAACTCGGCATCACTAAACAGTACACTGCCGAAGCTGCCTGTTCTGAGACAGCGCATCAGCGGCTGCAGGCGCTGATCATCCAGCAAAGGACGATAGCCGAGTATATTCAAAAGGTTGATCTCAAAGAAGCACCGGTCTACCGGCCTGGCAGGCTGTGCAGCCAGATAGTCGATCAGTGCGGCAAGCAGCCGATACAGCCGGGGCAGCGGGTGTCCCTCCGGCGTCAGCGTCTCAACAAGTTCGCAAGCATACAGGGCCAGCGCCAGAGATTCAAGCGGTTCACGCAGGGCCGTCACGCTGCCGAATGCCTCAACCCGTTCGATCCGGCTTAAGCCCTCCCCTTTCAGCTGCAGCTGCAGTTGCAGCCGGTTCAGCGGCTCCAGCAGGCCGCCAAACCGCTTGCGGCTGGCACGGGCAGCCTTGGCAAATCCGCGCAGACGACCATGCTCAAGGGTAAACAGTGAGATAATCCGGTCACTCTCACCGTAGTTCACGACAGAGAGCACAAGAGCCTGACACTGCTCAGGTCTCACGTCCTAGTGCGCCTCGCTCCAGGTTCTGCCATGCTGCATATCCACCTTAAGAGGCACCTGCAGCGGCACCGCCTGACTCATCTCACGGTTCACCAGTGTGCGCATCTGCTCCTGTTCATGCTCCGGCACCTCAAACACCAGTTCGTCATGGACCTGCATGATCAGGCGGCTACTGAGCCCTGCGGCCCGGATGGCCCGGTCCACTCCGATCATCGCCTTTTTGATGATATCGGCCGCCGATCCCTGAATCGGATAGTTGATGGCGTTACGCTCGGCATATGAGCGCAGATT
>DIUB01000150.1 GCA_002422265.1 Geobacter sp. UBA6169 | reverse complement strand
ATCAGGATCGAGTCCACCTCGTCCACAATGGCATAATTGAAACCGCGCTGCACATAGTCATCAAGCGAGAACTTCATGTTATCGCGCAGGTAGTCAAAGCCGAATTCATTGTTGGTGCCGTAGGTGATATCAGCGGCATAGTTCCGGCGACGTTGTTCATCATCAACACCATGCACGATCACCCCGACACTTAAGCCCAGAAAGCCGTACAGCCTGCCCATCCAGTCGGAGTCACGTCGTGCCAGGTAGTCGTTGACGGTCACCACATGCACACCCTTGCCGGAGATGGCATTCAGGTAAGCCGGCAGGGTGGCGACCAGTGTCTTACCTTCGCCGGTCTTCATCTCGGCGATCTTGCCGGAATGCAGCACCATGCCGCCAATCAGCTGCACATCAAAGTGCCGCATCCCCAGCACCCGGCGTCCCGCCTCGCGACAGACCGCAAAGGCCTCTGGCAGCAGTGCATCCAGGGACTCACCACGGCTGTGCCGCTCCTTGAACTCGGCTGTCTTGGCCCGCAGGGCATCGTCAGACAACGTCTGCATCTGCGGCTCCAGCCCATTTATTTTGGCCACCACCGGCCACATCCGTTTCAGTTCACGTTCGTTTTTACTGCCGATAACCTTGCGAAGCAGGGTACTGATCATTGCATGGCTCCAGATTCTGAAATTTTTTCAGGATAAAAATCGAAATACTCTAGCACAGAAGAATTAAAACATAAACCGCCGCATACTGATGCTCTGCAAAATACCGACACCGACCATGGAGGTGATCATGGAGGTACCGCCGTAGGAGAAGAACGGCAACGGCACCCCCACCACCGGAAACAGGCCGATCACCATACCGATGTTGATGACCGTATGCCAGAACAGCATGGCCGTGACCCCTACCGCCAGCAGCCCCCCAAGCCGGTCATTGCAACGCCGGGCTATGTTTAGCCCCCACAGGATCAGGCAGAGGTAGAGTATGATCAGGATCAGCGTCCCGGCAAATCCCCACTCCTCGGCAAAGACGGAAAAGGCGAAATCGGTATGCTGTTCCGGCAGAAAGCGCAACTGCGACTGGGTGCCCTGCACATACCCCTTGCCAAAAAAACCGCCGGACCCGACCGCAATCTTGCTCTGGATGATGTGATAGCCGCTGCCCAGACGCGAGCGATCAGGATCAAGAAAGTTCAGAACCCGGCTTTTCTGGTACGGCTTCATATAGACTGCCCAGGTAAACCAGGCCAGCGGCAGGGTTACCAGGACAAAGGCCACAATGGTGGACCAGCGAAAGCCGACGTAGAACGCCATGGAAAGGGCAATCAGTACCACCAGGATCGCCGTACCCAGATCAGGCTGTTTCATGATCAGCAGTGCCGGCACCGCCAGTATCCCCAGAGGGAACAGCATATCCTTGACCGTCAGCCCCTCAACGGTATGATAATTGTTGAAAAAACGGGCAAAGGTGATGATGATGCCGATCTTCACAAGCTCAGACGGTTGAATGGTAAAGAGGCCAAGATTAAGCCAGCGGGTCGCGCCTAAGGATGTCTTGCCTATCAGCAGCACCGCAATCAGCAAGATGATCAGAACACAGTAAAACCAGTAAGCAAAATCTTCCAGTATATGATAGTCAAGACTGGCAACCACCAGTGAGATCAACAGCCCGAAGACCATCCAGTTTATCTGTTTGATATAATAAGGCGCTCCGACCAGCTTATAGGCGGCAGAGGCACTGTAGATGTTCATGATCCCCATCAGACAGATGATGCTCACCAATCCGATCAGGGTCCAGTCAAAGTTGGTTACCAGACGACGATCAATCACGGTTGTCTCCCCGCTCGTGCGGTGTCGATGGTTGAGGCGGCCGGGAAGATTCTAACGGTTGCTCAACGGCCTCGGTCTCCCTGACCGGTGTTTCAGCCGATGGCGGGGTTGCTGCAGGTGGCTTTTGTAGATCAAAATAGCCCCGCAGTATCCTGCCGGCTATCGGCGCTGCCACTGCTCCGCCGCCGCCGCCATGCTCAACCACCACCGCCACGGCGATCTCCGGCTTATCATACGGTGCAAAGGCCACAAACAGGCCGTGATCACGGTGTTCATACTTGAGAGCCTTTTTTCGGTCTTCCCCCAGCTTGACTACCTGCGAAGTGCCGGTCTTGCCGGCCACCTTGTAATCCCAAAGTCGTGCGCTGCCGCCTGTTCCTGCTGTTTCATTCACCACGGCAAACAGCCCCTGCTTGATTTTCTTGAAAAGGGCCGATGAAATACCGGTTGATCCCAGTGCCTCAGGTGCAAACTCCCGTATGGTCTTGCCATCCTGATCAACCACCCGTTTGACCAGGTGCGGCCGGTAGATGGTGCCTTCATTGGCAACAGTGCTGATCATGGAGGCCATCTGCAGCGGTGTCATCAGGACATACCCCTGGCCAATGGCAACCGGCAGTGTTTCACCGGGCAGCCACTTTTTACTGAACCGTTTCAACTTCCAGGCCATGGTTGGGATCAGCCCTTTTTTCTCATACTGCAAACCTATCCCCAGTTCCTTGCCCAGATGAAAACGCTCAGCCATGGCAGCGATCCGGTCGACCCCGATCTTTTCTCCAAGCCAGTAGTAATACACATCACACGACTCTTTCAGGGATTTACGCAGATTGACGGCACCATGGCCACTCGATTTCCAGCAACGGAATTTACTTTTACCCATCTCGTAATCACCACCACACTGAACCGTGGTATGTTCATTGATAACCCCGGCCTCCAGACCTGCCAGCGCCGTGATGATCTTGTAGGTGGAGCCGGGGGGGTACTGTCCGGTCAAGGCCTTGTTTTCAAGGGGGCGACGTTTGTCCTCCAGATATCCCTTCCAGACATCAGGAGGAATCCTGCCGGCAAAAAGCGCAGGATCAAAGACCGGGTTACTGGCAAAGGCCAGTATTTCGCCATTGGTCACGTTCATTACCACCGCAGCGCCGGCCTGTGATCCAAAGGCCTGTTCACTGATCTGCTGCAGGCGCTGGTCAATGGTCAGTACCAGGCTGTTGCCGACAGTAGGACTGCTTTCCGACAACACCCGCAAAACCCGCCCCCGCGAATCAACCTCCAGCTGACGCCCGCCGTCAGCACCGTGCAGCTCCTGTTCCCAGGCCTTTTCAATACCGTTCTTACCCACATAATCACCGGGATTGAAATCAGCGTAGTCAGGCTGCTCCAGCTCCTTGTCCGATATCTCACCGATATATCCCAGCAGATGGGCAGCTGACGTTTTGAAGGCGTACTGGCGAACCGGCTTCATGGCCACTTCTACCCCGGGCAGCCGCAGACGATTCTCTTCAACGATCTCAACCTGTTCACGGCTGAGGTTCACGGCTACCACCACCGGATAGTAACGGGCGCGCCCCTTGGCCTTCTGCCACTTTTCACCCAGTTCAACCCGATCAAGTTTCAGCAGGGAGGCAAGCCGGTCAAGGGTCTTCTCAATATCTTCCACCTCCTGGGGTATGATCGTCAGGCTGAAGGCCGGGCGATTGTTGACCAGCACGACACCGTTGCGGTCCATCAGAGCACCGCGGGAGGCTGTCACCGGCAGAAAACGCAGCCGGTTGTTCTCAGACATGGCGCGATACTCGTCTACCTTGATGACCTGCAAATACCAGAGCCGCAGCAGCAGCACCCCAAACAGCACCGCAACGGCAAAGGCCAGCAGGATTGTCCTCCGCCTGGGCTGTTCAAGCTCCCTGACATAGCGTTGCGTCTTGATCATCGGCTGTACCGGGCCGTGACGAATTCAGGCACCGTTGCGACCAGTGAGGCGGCAAAAGCGTTCATCAGCAGATGGGGTACCAAGGTTGCCATCAATGAGGAAAAAAGACCGGTAGCTTCGGAAAAAATGGAGAGCAGGATCAGATTCATAAACATGGTAGCTACCGTAGCCACAGACACGGTCAAGACCAGCAGAAAAGCGTTCTGCACATAGAGACGATCGGAGAGCAGCCTGAGTACCAGATAGACCACCAAAAACGAGAAGGCGTTCAGCCCGAAATAGATGCCGCTCAGACAATCCTTGAGCAGCCCCAGACCGTATGCGGCCGGCAGACTCACGCCAAACGACGCCCGCAGGGCCAGCAACACCATCAGCAGCAGCAAGAGATCCGGCTTGTATGATGACACCAGCACCTGCGACAGCAGTGACGTCTGGAACACAGCCAGCGCCACCACCAGGACTGTCCAGCTGACCAACCCCCTCATGGGACACCAGCCTCAGTCCCGGGGGGCACGCAACACCACCAGCAGTTCCTCAAGATGGGCGCTGTTGACGTAGGGTCGAATCGAGACGGTCTGGAAGATGCCATATTCTCCCTTTTTGACCATGGTCACTTCACCGATCGGCAGCCCTTTGGCAAAAACACCGCCTATGCCGGAACTGATCACCTGATCACCAACCTGCACATCTTCGCCCCGCATGGTAAACTCAAGGGAACAGAGGTTGTCACCCCGCCCTTTGACAACCCCGCGTGCACGGGAACGCTGGATCATGGCAGCAATGGAACTGGCATGATCGGTCAGCAGCAGCACCCGGCTTGCATGGGAAGCCACCTTGATCGTCTGGCCTACAACGCCGTCGGCAGCCAGAACCGGCATCCCCTCCTGTATGCCGTCAGCAGCGCCGCGGTCTATGGTCAAGGTACGAAACCAGGGTGTCACATCCTCACCAATCACACTGGCAGCTACGGTCGGTTCCCTGAAGGTCTTACGCAGATCAAGCAGCCGCACCAGTCGATCGTTTTCCTGTATCGCCTCAGAAGCCGTTACCAGGGCACTGTTCAGCTGCTTGATATCTGCCTTGAGCCGGTCGTTTTCCTGCTTCACCTGCACCAGAGCAATATAATCGTACCAGAGCTGGCCCAGAAAGGAGCCGCCACGCTCAGCCTGCTGCTGTACCGGGGCCAGGGCATCACCCACCCCCCGCTCAAGCCGGTTGGCATGCCGCGACTGGGGCAGATTCAGAGAATACACCATCAAGGCTGACAGCAGTGCGATCCCCACCAGAATCGGCAAGGAATATTTCTTCAGAAAATCAAACATGATTCAGACAGTCATACCGAGCGGGCCGGATCAAAGCAATCCGCAACGTGCTTCATGCAGGACACGCTGCAGGTATTCGCGGTAGCTGGAGTTGGGCGTAGCCTCGATCACCTGCGCCATGGCCGCACAGTCAATAAAGCCGCGACGCAGGGCGATTTCTTCCAGGCAGGCGATCTTGAGCCCCTGGCGGGCCTCCAGGGTTTCGATAAAATTACTGGCCTCAAGCAGCGACTTGTGTGTGCCGGTATCGAGCCAGGCAATGCCGCGTCCCAGCCGCTCAACATGCAGCTGCCCACGACGGAGATATTCCAGATTGACATCGGTGATCTCCAGCTCACCCCGCGCCGACGGAGCAATCGACCGGGCCACCTCACAGACCCGGCCATCATACAGATAGAGCCCCGGCACTGCGTAATTCGATTTTGGCGCTGCTGGTTTCTCCTCGATTGACAACACCTTGCCGTCGGCATCAAACTCCACCACGCCATATCGCTCAGGATCGTGGACATAGTACCCGAATACCCGGGCACCGCTGTCAAAGCCGGACACCAGACGATCCAGGTGCATCTTGCCGTAAAAGATATTGTCCCCCAGGATCAGGCAAACCGGTTGCTTTTCAATAAACTGCTCACCGATCAGAAACGCCTGGGCAATCCCCTTCGGCTCAGGTTGAACCGCATAGGTCAGAGAGATCCCCCAACGGGAGCCGTTGCCCAGCAGGGCCTCAAAACGTGGAACATCATGGGGCGTTGAAATCAGCAGGATATCCTTGATCCCTGCAGCCATCAGTGTGGCCAGGGGATAGTAGATCATCGGCTTGTCATAGACCGGCTGCAACTGTTTGCTGGCCACCAGAGTCAGGGGGTAGAGCCTGCTTCCGGCCCCGCCGGCAAGCACAATACCTTTGGTAATGGGGGGCATAGCGTAAAATCCTTTCAGATAGCTGTTGTCAGGGCACGAAACTTGACAGAAGTAACACAGAGCCTATGCACTGTCAAACAGCAGCAATCAGCTCTGCAGCTGCAGCCAGATCACGGCAGCGCGGCACCGTAGCAGGCACCAGGGAACACGCGTCGGCACCGTAGCCGGTCAGCACCAGCACCGGTCGACAACCGGCTGCAATCCCGGCTTCTACATCCACCTGTTTATCTCCTACCATCCAGGAACGGGAAAGATCGATACCGAGATCCCGTGCAGCCTGCTCCAGCATACCGGTACGGGGCTTGCGACAGCCGCAGTCCAGATTGTAGGGTGTCTTTCCGGAGGGATGATGGGGACAGTAATACCAGGCATCAACCCATGCACCAGAAAGGGAAAGCAGCTGCCCGATATGCCGGTGCAGGTGATGCACATCCTGTTCAGTATAATATCCCCGGGCAACCCCGGACTGATTGGTGATCACCACCACCAGAAAACCAGCCTGGTTCAGACGCCTGATCGCTTCTGCAGCTCCTGGAATAAACTCAAACTCTTCAGGTCGATAGAGATAGTCTTTTTCTACATTGATGGTGCCGTCCCGATCCAGAAAGACCGCCTGTTTGGTGGTATGAAACAGGTTTGAATTTGACAAGCGCAACTCCAATCCAGTAATAAGAAATGCTTTAACTGATGGTATCGTCGTTTGAGGTGTAGAACATGATCAAGACCAACAATCTGAAGGTATCGGGCATCACCCCGATCATCGCACCGGCCGACCTGCGCCAGGTGTTCCCCATGTCTGACACAACCCGTGAATTTGTCTCCCGCAGCCGCGAGAAGATCAAGGAGATCCTCCANNTGGTTGTCGGCCCCTGCTCAATCCACGATCCTGATGCTGCCGTTGAGTACGCCCGTCGGCTCTCCTCCCTGGCGCGCCGTGTGGATGATCAGCTGATGCTGGTGATGCGGGTCTATTTTGAAAAGCCCCGCACCACCGTCGGCTGGAAAGGTCTGATCAACGACCCGGACATGGACGGCTCCCATAATATCTCCAAGGGGCTCGGTATTGCCCGGGGCCTGCTCTGCAAGCTGACCTCCCTTGAAGTGCCGGTTGCCAACGAGATGCTGGACCCGATCACCCCCGAGTATGTGGCTGACCTGATCTCCTGGGGGGCCATTGGGGCCCGGACCACCGAATCACAGACACACCGTGAACTGGCCAGCGGTCTTTCGTTCCCGATCGGCTTCAAAAACGGCACCGACGGCAACCTGCAGATTGCCATTGATGCCATGATTTCAGCCCGGGCCCCCCACAGTTTTCTGGGTATCAACCGGGAGGGCAAGGCCTCGATCATCCAGACCACCGGCAACCCGGATGTGCATATCGTACTGCGGGGGGGCTCACGCAAACCCAATTACCAGCCTGAAGACATCCTGCACACCGAAGAGATTCTGAAAAAGAACGGACTGCTGCCCACCATCATGGTGGACTGCAGCCACGGCAATTCCAACAAGGATTTCAAGCGGCAACC
>DIUB01000031.1:315-5469 GCA_002422265.1 Geobacter sp. UBA6169 | reverse complement strand
CTTTGCTGGGGGAACCTTTCTTGACTTCGGCAATGATCGGCGTCCAGCCGGACTGGGCTGCCTCACGCAGGTGCCGCTCAAAGCCGCGTGGCGTGTCTTCAAGATCGGAGATGCGCCCTTTCAGCTCTGTAATGGAGGCATCACGCTGCCCTGCCGCCACCTCTTCACGTTTGTGGGCAACAATGGTCTTGAGGATATCAGGGGTTGAGTTCATCGTACGTTCCTTCTCAGTTGGTAAGCGTGATCAGTTTTTCCAGTTGCGAACGGGCAGCGCCTGAGTCAATGGCGGCAGTCGCCAGAGTAACGCCTTCTGCAACAGTACTGCAGCGACCGGCTGCCTGCAGGGCAAATGCTGCATTGAGCAGGACGATCTCACGACGCGGGCCCTGCTCCCCATCCAGCACCGCCCGCACTATAACCGCATTGGCTACTGCATCACCGCCTTTGAGTGCCTGCATGGTACAACGGGTGAAACCGAATTCTTCCGGGGTGATGGTGAACAGACGCACTCCGTCCGGCGTTACCTCCGCTGCGGCGGTCTCTCCGGTCAGGGTGATCTCATCCATACCGTCTGAGCCATGCACCACATAGCCACGCTTGCAGCCCAGACGGTGCAGCACGCCGGCCAGCTTTTCTATCAGATCGTCGCGATAGACCCCCATGACCTGGCAGTCAGCATTGGCTGGATTGGTCAGTGGTCCCAGGATGTTGAAGATAGTGCGGATACCGATCTCACGGCGAGGACCGATGGCATGTTTCATGGCACCATGCAGGGCCGGCGCAAACAGGAAACCGATACCGATCTCGTTAATGCAGTGTTCCACCAGCTCAGGGGTTACATCCAGATTGACACCCAGCTTTTCGAGAACATCAGCACTGCCGCAGGCTGATGAGACCGAGCGGTTGCCATGCTTGGCCACCTTGACACCGCAGGCAGAGACCACAAAGGAGACGGTGGTGGAGACGTTAAAGGTATTGGTGCCGTCGCCGCCGGTTCCGACCACATCCAGAATGGTCTCTTGATCCAGGTTGATATCATCACGGTCAATATCAAGCACGTTACGTCCGACACGGATCGGCGTGGCCCGTTCACGCATCACCCGCGCAGCGCCGGTTATCTCTTCAACGGTTTCACCCTTCATCCGCAAGGCGGTGATAAACGCGCCGATCTGGGCCTGTGTACACTCACCGGACATGATCTGGTTCATTACCTCAATCATTTCACCTTCGGAAAGATCGTGCCGGTCCACCACCCTTGCCAATGCCTGCCGTATCATGTCGTGTATCCTCCTGAAATGCGAATGGGGATGTTGCCATCCCCATACTGTGCCTCTGTCACCAAAAGATCTGGCTATTTTGCTTCAGTAATCCGCCTGATGGCCTCCTGAATCATGGTCTCTGCCAGATCAGGAACGACTTCCCAGACAATCCGCTCAATGGTTTCACGCGATGCAGACAGCACTGCGGCCCGCAGTTGTTCCTCGGTCAGGGCCAAAGGTGCAGGGACCGCACCGTCAGGCAGGTCGGCAGCTTCCGGCGCTGGTACCACCTGGCGCGGGATATCCGCTACCTGCTCAACAAACGGTTCTACTGAGGTCACAGGCTCAAATGCCCCCGGATCAAAGGCCGGCTCAGGTTCAGGGATCACCCCTTCTGCAATGGTGCCCTCAAACACCTGCGGCAGCTCTGTACCGAAGGACTCGTCACGGAACTCGAAGGTCTGCTCCTCAACCGGCACCCACGATGCACCCACCTGCTGCTCATTACGTTCGGCTGCAGGCGGTTCAAAAGCCTCTTCCTGAGGCGGCACAAACGGTTCAGGGGCAAAGGACAACGGTGCCGGTTCAGCAGGAGCTTCGAACGGAACATCAGAAGCAACCGCCGGGGCCGGTTCCTGGGTAAAGGCACCCCACGGATCATCAGGCGAACGGGCAGGTACCGGCTCTTCCAGGGGAGCTGCAAACGTTTCTGTTACTGGTTCAAAGGCATTATCGGACTGGAAATTGAAGACCGTTTCCTCTGCAGGAGAAACTGTTTCTGGTTCAGGATCAAAGGAGGTCGGCTCAAAGGGGGATGGCGCTTCTTCAAACGGATCCGGAGCTGTAAAGGCTGGTGCTGCTGTTTCGGCAGGAGGGGCTGCAGCTGCTGCCACAGGCTGGCCGCCGCCGGCTCGTTGCTGCCCCAGCTCGAAAAGTTGCTGAACCTTGGCAACAATCTGCTGCGATTCAAACGGTTTGACAATATGGTCATCAGCTCCGCACTGGCGGGCACGATCTTCGTCAAACGGCTCAAAGGAGCCGGTGAGCAACAGTACCGGTCTGGTTGACAAGGCAGGATCGTTACGGATCGCCTCGCAAACCTCGTAGCCGCTCATACCCGGCATCAGCGCATCAATCACGAGTACGTCAGGCAGGAGTTCCTGGGCCTTCTGCACTGCAGCTTTACCGTTATCAACAACGGTAAGGGAGTATTCTTCCGACCCAAAGATGATACCGATCACTTTCTGGATGGTAATGCTGTCATCGGCCACAAGTAGTGAGATGCCGGCCATCGGATCCTCCCTCGCACGGTTACGGTTGGTTAAAAGGTGGAAAAAACTAACATATAGGCTCTACCGTGTCAAGGATGGGGCGTTTGCGGCAGCTTCACCAGGTAGCGCTGTGCATGATCTGCAAACAGAGCTGCTGCAAGGGTTGCCACATCACTACGCATCCGGTTGAAACTGCGCCGGTCGGTATAGTTGACACGGGTAGTCAGCAGCACCACATACAGATCGGCATCGGGGTCTATCCAGACCGAGGTACCGCTATAGCCGGTGTGTCCAAACGATGCCTCGGAAAAGAGCGTGCCCTTGGCTGATGAGTAGGGTGATTCACGGTCCCAGCCGAGCCCACGCACGATCCTGCCGTCTCTGAAATAGTATGGGGCAATCATCTGGCTTACTGCCTGGGGTGAGAGCACCCGTTTGCCGTCCAGCATACCGCCCCCCAGCACCATCCGTGAGAAGCGCCCCAGATCATCTGCCGTACTGAACAGGCCGGCGTGACCGGCGACTCCCCCTAAAAGACGGGCATTGGTATCCTGCACAATCCCCCTCAATACACCGGAAACCCCTCCCAGCGTGGCAGCTATGTTATGGCCAGGCTGCGGATTAAAACCGGTAAGGTGCATATCCAGGGGCTGAAAGAACTGCTCCTGGCAATACTGGTCAAGCCCCATGGAGGTGATCCGCCGCACCAGATTACCCAGCAGGATAAAGTTGATATCGGCATACTGAAAACGGGTGCCGGGAGCCGAACTTCCCGACTGTGCCGCTGCACGAATAATGGCGCTTTCCAGGGGAGCGGCCCGGTCCAGCAGGCCGTCATGCAGTCCGGAAGTGTGGGTCAGCAGGTGCAGCACCGTTACCGGGCTGCCTTTGAATTCGGGGAACCAGCGTGAAAGCGGATCCAGCAGCGAGAGTGATCCTTGATCCATCAGCCTGACAATGGCCGGGGTGGTGGCATACACCTTGGTAAGGGAGGCAACATCAAAAACCGAATCCACCGTAAGTAAGGGATCGTCCGGGGCAAAGCCTGATCTGCCGACAGCAGAACGGTACAACACGCCATGGCGGTTGCCCACTTGCACCACAGCGCCGCTGATCAACTGACGGCGCATGGCGTGCTGCAACAGGGCATCAAGGGTACTGTTTCTGCCAGCCTGCTGCAACAGATCATATTCTGCGGAGACTGACGGCACCCAAACGACAAGCAGGAACAACAGCACTGCAAAAAACCGCGCCACCATGTAACGCTGGTGCCTGGTGGCCTGCACCATCTGAAGCCCCCTCCCCGTCCCTCCCGGGGAGAGAGACAGGCTGGTTACGCCTCTCCCCAGCGGGGGGAGGTTGGGAGGGTGGGATGTCTGACTGCGAAAAAAGAGGTTTTCCATGGTGCTAGGTACGGTAATCGGCATTGATCGAAACATACTCGTGGGTAAGGTCACAGGTGTAGACAGTGGCGTGCTCCTGGCCAGATCCAAGATCAACCGTAACGGTGAACTCTTTATTCCGCAGTACATCCGTACCACGGGCCTCGGCATCACCGCCGGCAAAGACTCCGTCACGGGCCATGCAGACATCATCAAACCAGAGCGCCAGCCGATCGGGGTCGACCTGTGCCCCGGAGTAGCCGACCGCCGCAAAAATCCGGCCCCAGTTGGCATCCTGGCCACAAAAAGCGGTCTTGACCAGACTTGAATTGGCCACAGCCAGAGCAGCCTTTTTCGCATCGGCACCGGATGCTGCCCCGGTGATCCTGATCTCAACAAACTTGGTGGCCCCTTCGCCGTCTTTCACAATCAATCTGGCCAGCTCCAGCAGCACCTCATCCAGCAGTTGCGCAAACTGGCGGGCCTCGGGCGTATCAGCAGCAATCGTGTCCGTACCAGCGGCACCGTTGGCCAGCAGCAGGCAGGTGTCATTGGTGGAGGTGTCACCGTCAATGGTAATGGCATTGAAAGAGCGATCCACCGCAGCCTTGAAGCAGGGAGTCAACAGGACAGGATCCACCGCTGCATCGGTCAGCACAAAGGAGAGCATGGTGGCCATGTTGGGCATGATCATACCGGCCCCCTTGGCCGTACCGGCGATGGTATAGCCGACTCCGTTGACCACCCCGCTGCGCACGGCAGTCTTGGGAAACGTGTCGGTGGTCATGATGGCGGCGGCCAGATCATCCAGAGTGGCGCTCCCCAGCCCGGCGACAAGCCCGGGAATGGCCGCGGTCAGGCGCTCCATCGGCAGCTGCACACCGATCACACCGGTAGAGCAGACCTGCACCAGCTCATCACTGACCCCCAGCCCTGCTGCCACCAGCCGGGTCGTCTCCCGTGCATCAACCATCCCCTGGGTACCGGTGCAGGCATTGGCATTACCGCTGTTCACCACCAGAGCCTGGGCCTTGCCGCAGGCGATCCGCTCGGCTGAAAGCAGCACCGGCGCCGCCTTTACCTTGTTGGTGGTAAAAACCGCCGCCGCAGCAGCAGGTGCCTCTGAATAGATCAAGGCCAGATCCTTGCGCCCCGGCTTCTTGATGGCCGCCTCAACAACCGAAAACTGAAAACCTTTTAGGGACATATGCGTGACTCCTTACAAACCCCACGGAAGCGAGG
>DIUB01000031.1:0-291 GCA_002422265.1 Geobacter sp. UBA6169 | reverse complement strand
TGCTCTTGGCAGGTTCCGCCGGTCGTTCCTCGTTATCCGTCAATGACTGGAACATCTTGCGGCTCCGCTCCACCTGCTCCTCTTCCAGCTGTTCCACGTCTTCTTCCCGCTCGACCCGGACCCAGAATACCTTTTCAACCGTCTCTTCACGAATCCGCAGGATCATCTCCATGAAGAGCTGGTAGGCCTCTTTCTTGTACTCCTGCTTGGGATCCTTCTGGCCGTAACCCCGCAGACCGATCCCCTCTTTGAGATGATCGATGTTCAGCAGGTGATCTTTCCAGTGCACAT
>DIUB01000070.1 GCA_002422265.1 Geobacter sp. UBA6169 | reverse complement strand
CCATCTTGGCCAGCTCTTTTTCCAGTAGTGAACAGCAGAGATGCTGGGTCAGCAGTGAAAGTCTCTCCTGACTGTTGGGGAAGGATACCTCAACAATCAGGGCATCGGCCCCTGAAGCGTAGCTCCAGATCTCTTCCGTGGGTCCGGTGTCGCCGGTGTAGACCAGGCGTTTACCCTGATGATCCACGCAGTAGCCAACCGCCGGAACCGTGTGATGTACTGGAACAGCTGTCAAGATGTAGCGTTTGTCCGGTACGCCGTTGCCAACCTCCAGCGCCTGGCAGGGGGTGATCGGGTGCAGCCTCAGCACCGGAGCATCAGCGCTGGGCAGGCAGGTAAAATCAGGCCAGATCAGCCCGTTAAACAGATGGGTACGCAACGCCTCAATCACTGAATCCGGAGCAAAGACATCAACCGTGTGCTGCAGATTCTTGACAATGATATTGTCAGCCAGGGCTGGAATACCGCGTATATGGTCAAGATGGGCATGGGTAATAAAGATGGTCTTGATGTTCCACTGTTCCTCTTCGGTCAACACCGAACCAATGGTA
Source organism: Geobacter sp. UBA6169 (assembly GCA_002422265.1). GTDB lineage: Bacteria > Desulfobacterota > Desulfuromonadia > Geobacterales > Pseudopelobacteraceae > Trichlorobacter. The sequence continues at coordinate 14,675 of DIUB01000070.1, read as the reverse complement.
CCGGCATCCAAAAGCAGTGCATCATCAATCAGAAATGCAGGCGGTCTGAAATCAGGCAACTCTGCTCCGGCACTTCCCAAAATTCGCAGCTTCATCTGTTCCTCCTGATGTTACAGACTCTGATCCTTGAGATCACGAATGATCTCTACCTGACGACTGTAAACGTACTGGGCAATCAACTTGTCAGCCTGCTGATCAGGCACAATGGTAAAGGCATGGACCTGCTGATCATCCTTGTTTACGGTTTTAACATACTCAGCCGGCAGAGCAAGAGCGCAGTTCTGCAGGTTCAGCCGCAGAGAACCACTTTCAGCCAGACCTGCCGGAACTGGTTGACGGCTCTTCATCCCAACACCTGTCAGTGATATGTCCTGCAGATGTCCGCTCAGTTCCTGTTCTTCAGCCGTATAACTAACCGGATAGAGACCGTCGACATTCACCCTGACCGCACCGCGTCGCTCAGCACGGATCGAGGCATAGGCAAAACGGCCCAGAACCGCAAAACAGTTTTTCACATTCACATATTCCACAAAACAGTGGACACCCAGCCCGGAAGGAAAGGCAGCACTACGCAAAAGCGTCTGTTTCTGCAATCCCAGTACTGCTGATTGTGCCTGCTGTATCGTCATCTCAACACAGTCGCCGTCAATCTTGTCGATCTTGGCCGGGTAGCTGACCGGAACCTCGTGGTAGTAATTCAAGAGTTTCAGGTCATTCTTGATACTGCCGGCTGCAATTTTTTTCAGGATCAGCAGGATATCCTCAGTATCCTGCTTACCGTCTTTGATGCTGACCAGTTGATAGGTTTCTCTCACACGCCCCCCATACTTGTTTCAGCAGCATTGGCAGACCGGGCAGAAATGAGTACCCCGCTGCCCTACCCTTATTTTACTGATCAGTACCCCGCAGACCTGGCAAGGCAGCCCCTGGCGGCCATAGACGGCCACCGGAAACTGCCCGGCCTCGAACACGCCGTCAATATTGGCCCCCTTCAGCTGTACTGCCAGAGTAATCACCTGATGCAATACTGAATACAGATGGTCTGCCTCGGCAGACGTGAGACTGTCAGATCGGCGCTCTGGATGCAGGTGCGCCCGAAACAGGGTCTCATCAGCATAGATATTACCAACCCCGGCCACAAATGACTGATCAAGCAGCAACGGTTTCAGCTGACGTTTCACCCGGTGCAGCCGCTCCAGAAACAGTTCCCGGTCCAGGGTCAGGGCATCGGGCCCCAGATCAGCGGTTACGCGAGCCGGATCATCCACCAGCCAGACCCTGCCAAACCCGCGCGGGTCATCAAAACGCAAAGTCAGCTCCTGGTCCAGGTGCAGCATCAGTCGGGCATGTCGTGGCAGTGGTTCCTGTCTTGGCACCAGATACAGCCTGCCGGTCATCCGCAAATGCACCGCCAGCCAGATCTGATCGGCCTGTTGGTGAGAACGGAAACCAAAGAACAGATACTTGCCATGTCGCTGGATCTGTTCACAGCAGGCACCGGTCAAGATCTGGCCCAGCTGCTTCAGGTCACCGGCAACCACACGATCATGCAGTATCTGTACCTGCTGAACCGCTTTACCCAACAACGAAGGCCTGGCTTGTGCCAGACACTGTCGGACACTCTCTACTTCCGGCAGTTCAGGCATACTATTTGGCCTTTGCCGTGTAGACGCCATCCCAGTCTGCTGGTGGCGGCTGCAGCAGATATTCATCACACCGGCTGCTGTAAAGTCGTGAAGGGCCATCATCATATTGAGCTGTCAGCTCATCAAACATGGCCTTGGCGGTGGGGAACGATTGAGCCCGATACTGCTCCAGGGCAGCCTCAAACTTCGGCAACAGCTCCTGCTTGGCAATCATCAGCTCGTACATCACCACCGGCAGATGTTTGCCTTTCACCTTGACCCGATCAACCTCACGGAAGGTGAAACGTCCGGACGGAACCTGTTTACGGGTGTCCTCGCTGACCAGTATATGGGTGCCATAGTACTTGTTCAGCCCCTCAAGCCGCGAGGCAAGATTGACCGCATCACCAATGGCGGTGTAATCAAAACGGATATCCGCCCCCATGTTGCCCACCACCGCAGGCCCGGTGTTGATCCCCACACCGATATCAAGGGTGTGCATGCCCCGTTCAACAAACCCCGCATTCAGACGCTGCAGATCTTCAAGCATCCTTACTGCCGTGGTGCAGGCATGGGTTGCATGCTCAGGCACATCCAGCGGCGCGTTGAAGATAGCCATGACTGCATCACCAATAAATTTATCCAGGGTGCCCCGTTCCTCCAGCACAATCCTGGTCATGGGGGTCAGATATTCGTTCAGCAGAGTCACCAGTTCAGGCGGGGTCAGACTTTCAGAGACCGTGGTAAAACCGCGAATATCCGAGAACAGGATCGAGATCTCCCGCTGTTCTCCGCCCAGCACCAGTTTGTCGGGATTTTTCTCAATCTCTCTCACCAGATCAGGCGAAACATAGTTGGAAAAAGCCTTTTTAAGCTGGCGCCCCTTCTTCTCAACCACCAGATTGCGCCAGGCCTCGCTGCCCAGGTAGGTCAGACCTATCCCCAGCATCGGGTAGATCACGGTCATATCCTGCAACCCCTGGCTAAAGGCCAGGTAGTTGATCCATGAGTAGAGCAATGCCGAGCCGGAAAACACAGCCAGACCGGCAAAGGTGCCGGGTACAAAGGCCAGTGCAACCCCCAGCAGCAGCGGGAACAGGGCAATACAGACCATCTCCTGCATCTGGGTAATGCCGTCATATTTCAGGAAACGCCGCTCCAGGGCATTGGCTGCCACCGTGGCATGCAGCTCCACCCCTGGCTGCGTAGCATCAAAAGGGGTAGGACGGATATCATAGATACCGATCTCGGTGGCACCGACAAAGGCAAGCGCCCCTTTCAGGCTGTCCGGGGGCAGGCGTTTCTTGATCACATCAGCTGCTGAAACCGTACGGAATGAGCGGGCAGGCCCATAGTAGTTCAGCGCCAGGGTGCCATCCTCCCGCGCAGGAATCCGCAGCGACCCTACCTGCAGGCCGTCAATACCGAACGGCTTGACCTCCAGCATAATCTCGTTACCCAGAAAGTGACGCAGTGCCTTCATGGACAGCGACGGGTAAATATCTCCGTTATAGAGCAGCAGCAGTAACGCTCGACGGTAGAGGCCATCCCCATCGGGCCGGGCATTGAAGAACCCGAAATCGAGGGCCTGCTCACCCAGGGCAGCCAGATTGGCATCCAGGTTGGCATATTCGATCAACGGGATCGATTCCACCCCTTCGGCAACCTTCATCAGCTTGACCGTGGCCCGCTCCATCTGGGCCAGCACAGCCGGGTCAACCGGCTGCTCTTCTTCACGGAAAAAATACCCCATCACCACATTGCCGGCCCTGGCAACGGAACGGGCCAGTGCAGCATCGGCAAGCGGGTTCTGGGGTTCTGAAAACACAATATCAAGCGCGGTTACCTTCACACCGTATCCGGCCAGATTCTCAATCAGACGTCCGGTCACCTCCCGTGACCAGGGCCAGCGACCAATCTCTTTGATGCTGGCATGGTCAATGGCCACCACCACCACATCCTTGTCCGGCGCAACAGGACCTCGAATCCGGAATCGGGTATCCTTCATCCGATAGTCCAGCTGCTGCAGCGCCTGAGGCGCCTGGCTATACACCCCAAAAGTGATCAGTGCCGCAACCAGACCAAACAGGACAAAGGCCAGCCGTTTCTTCATAACCGTTCCTTATCTGCCCAGATTCTGCAGCAGGGTCTCGGCGCTGCTACGCTGTTTACCCTGCGGATACTGCCGCAGGTACTGTTCAAACCGAATCCGGGCCTGATCAATAAAGCCCAATTCATTCAGCACCTGGGCGGTGTTAAACAGGGCAAACTCGGCCTGGGGCAGCGCGGGGTACTCTTCAAGCACCAGCAGATACTCTGCCAGGGCCTGTTCCGGATTGGACAGGAAGCGGGCAAAGACCGCACCGCGCTCCATTCTTGCATCGGCCCGCACCTCAGGCACCGTGGTCAGATCAAGGGCGATCTGGAAGACGTTCAGGGCATCCTGATACTTGCCGCTGTCTGCCAGATAATGACCGTGGTTGATATTCCAGCGGGCGCAGATATCAACAATCCTGCCGGAATCGGTCCACTCCTGCGGTGGCGCAGCAGCTGTGATGCCGTCAAAGATCCCCTTTGCATCAGCCAGGGGACTGCCCTGCTCAATCTTCACCGGCGCTGTGGGTTGTAACCCGCGGGTGGTCTGCACATAGGTGGCTGCGGTCAGCGGCTGTTGTCCGGTCTGGCCATCACCGGAAACCGCCACCGTGCCCTCGTTACCAAAGAAGACATTGGCCTGCCCCTGGGACAGCATCAGGAATTCAGTCCCCTTGATCCCGGCCACGGCTGTACCGCTTTTAACGGTCATACCGCTCTGCCGCCCGCCAAACTTGACCACTGAGGCCCGCAGCTTGCCTTCGGCCAGATTAAAGGTACCTTCACGCCGGTTCTTGGTCAGCAGAAAGCTGGTTACTTCAAACTCGGTGTTATTCGACAAGGTAAACTTGCTCTTGTCGTTCAGGGTCAATTCAACCCAGCCGTTCTTGCCGGTCTTGACCCAGGTGCCCACGGCAATGGAGGTGCCTTTGGCAAGGGGACTGTACGGAACCCCGGCCTTAACCCGCACAGAGGCCTCGCCGGACAGACCGGTTACCTTTCCCACCGGGTTGGCCAGGGCCAGGCAGGGCATAAGCACAAAAGCAATCAAGATCAGCATGATTTTTTTCATCAGACACCTCCAGAGGTTGGTACGGTTTTCTATCAAAAAAGGGGAGTGCAGATAAGTACGCAGCGCTGATTGTAGCAGCATTTTCAACCGAGTCAAACAGTGGATGCAGTAAAAAGAGCCAAGAACAGGCTTGAGTATCAGCCGGTATCTGGTATTCTTGCCCCGTATCCACCACTACCATGTATGTGCGGAGCGACGCCATGACCCCTGCGACACCACAGGATGCGAACCTGCTCAAGCAGCAACTGGAATACCGCAAACGGCTGATGGACAAGATCAATGAGCTCCACTCCGCCGATAATCTCAACACCATCCTGCTGCATATCAAAGACAGCATTGCGGCCTTGTTCAGTGCCCAGCGGATCACGATTTATCTGGCTGATGCCAAACGCAATCTCCTGATCTCAAAAGTACTGTCCGGCACTGAAGTCAAACAGATTGTGGTACCGATATCGGATGCCAGTCTGTCGGGGTTCTGTGCCCTTTCCGGTACGGTACTCAACATCAGGGATGCCTATAGTGATCATGAACTGAAGATGATCAGCTCAAATCTCAAGTTTGATAAGTCATGGGATCAGAAAACCGGGTTTGTTACCCGGCAGGTACTCTGCGTGCCGATGAAGTTCCAGCGCACCCTGATCGGCGTCATCCAGATCATCAACAAACAGGGTGATACCCCCTTTGATGACACTGATATCACCTATGCCCTGGAACTGGCCACCTCCCTCTCCATTGCCATCCACAACATCTATCGCCTCCAGGTAACCACTAAAATCATCCGCCAGCGCAGTCGTTACAACTACCTGCTGGACAAAAACCTGATCAATGAAAAGGACATTGAAAAGGCAGGACAACATCCGGATACTGCCAAATTCGGGCTTGATGCGGTGTTATTACGCGAGTTCAAGGTGCCCCGTGAAGAAATGGCCAAGGCCCTGTCGCTCTTCTTCGGAACGGAGTTCATCAAATACGAACCGGCCACCCCCCCCATGGAAGAAGAGCTGCTGAAGCGGGTCAGACCGGACCGGCTGATGAAAGAATGGTGGGTACCTTTCAAGGTGGAAAACGGCGTGCTGTATATCATCATGGATGATCCCACTGATCTGGGCCGCCAGGACATGATCAAGTTCATCTACCCGGAATACAANNGGCAGTATTGACGAATTGATCAACAAACTGGACGCCACCGATGAACCGGAAATAGAACAGGAATCTTCAAAGGTCTCCGAGCAGGACAGCGTGATTGTGCAGCTGGTCAACAAAATCATTATTGATGCGGTCCAGAGCAAGGTCTCCGATATCCATATCGAGCCCTACCCCGGCAAGGATGATGTGATCGTCCGCTACCGGGTGGATGGCCGCTGCAAGGTTTACCAGCGGATCCCGTACAAGTACAAATACGCTATTCCTTCCCGGATCAAGATCATGTGCGGTCTGGATATCTCGGAACGCCGCAAGCCCCAGGACGGCAAGATTGACTTCAAGAAATTCGGCCCCCTGGATGTGGAACTGCGGGTGGCCACGGTTCCCACTGCCGGTCAGCTTGAGGATGTGGTCATGCGGGTACTGGCCTCCGGTGAGGCTGCCCTGCCCTACGATAAACTGGGGCTGACCGAACGGAACAGCAAGGTGCTGCTGCAGTGCATCAACCAGCCCTACGGTCTGGTACTGGTGGTGGGTCCCACCGGTTCCGGCAAGACCACCACCCTGCACTCGGCCATCTCGGTCATCAACACCCCTGAGACCAAAATCTGGACTGCCGAAGACCCGGTTGAGATCACCCAGCGGGGCCTGCGTCAGGTGCAGGTCCATCCCAAGATCGGCTTTACCTTTGCCGCTGCCCTGCGCTCCTTCCTGCGGGCCGACCCGGATGTGATCATGGTGGGTGAGATGCGGGATCAGGAAACCGCCGAGATCGGCGTGGAATCATCCCTGACCGGCCACCTGGTCTTTTCCACCCTGCACACCAACTCGGCCCCGGAGACCGTCACCCGTCTGCTTGATATGGAACTGGATCCGTTCTCCTTTTCCGATGCCATCCTTTGTATCCTGGCCCAGCGGCTCTGCCGCAGGCTGTGCGACTGTAAACAGCAGTACCAGCCCGAGCGCAAGGAGCTGGAAGAGATCATCATGGAGTACGGTGTAGAAGATTTCAAAAAAACAGGCATCAATCCGGCAGAGATCAAACTCTGGAAGGCAGTGGGCTGTCCAAAATGCGGTGACTCGGGTTATAAAGGGCGGCTGGGTATCCACGAGCTGCTGGAAGGCACTGATCAGATGAAGGCCCTGATCAAGCGTAAATCAGAGATTGAGCAGATACGCAAACAGGCCATTGCCGACGGCATGACCACCCTCAAACAGGATGGCATCCTCAAAAGCTTCCAGGGGCTGACCGACCTGAAAGAGGTTCGCAAGGTTTGCATCAAATAAACCGGATTGGAACCAACTGCTGCCCATGATGCAGAACACCCCGGCATACCGGCTCACACCTCTTGCTGCAAACCTCCTCTTCAGAACGGTTGTCGGACTGGTTTTCTGCATCGCTCTGCTTGCAGCTGCCCGCCCCTGCCCTGCCGAAAATCAGGTATCGGTGCTGCCGCTCATTGCTGCAGCACCTGATCCGCAGGTTTCCCTTACCCCGGCTGAACAGCGCTACCTGCAGAAACTGGGGGCGATTACGGTCTGTCCCGATCCTGACTGGCCACCCTACGAGCAGATGGATGAAAACGGCACCTTTACCGGCATTGCTGCAGACCTGCTGAAACTGCTGGAACAGCGGCTGGGTATCCGTTTTACCTACATCAAGGCCAGGGATTGGGATGAGGCAGTGGCCCTCTCACAAAACCGCACGGTGCTGATCCTGCCGTTTTTGAACCAGACCCCCAAGCGTGATCAGTGGCTGCTGTTCACCGAGCCGCTCTTTATTGATCCCAATGTCTTTATCACCCGTGAAGAACACCCCTACATCACCAATGCTGCACTTTTGGACAACAAGACCATTGCACTGCCGGGCGGCACTGCCGTTGATGAAAAGGTGCGGCAACAGTTTCCCAACCTGAAGGTACTGAACGTCGGCAGTTCAGAGATGGATGTCTTCAAGGCAGTGGCAGAACGTCGGGCTGACCTGACCCTGCGTTCCCTGACCATTGCAGCCTACACCATCCGCAAACAAGGGCTGTTCACCCTTAAAATCGCCGGCCAGGCACCGGATGAATTCACCAACCGCCTGCGGATCGGCGTACATAAGTCAGAACCGATGCTGCGGGATATCCTCAACAAAGGGATCGCCACCATCTCCCCTCGTGAACGGGAAGATATCACCAACCGCCACGTTCATATTACCGTAGTCAGGCCGGTTGATTACCAGCTGATCCTGAAGATCAGTGCGGTACTGGCACTCCTGATCGCCCTCTCGTTCTACTGGAACCTGAAGCTGAAAAAAACCAATGCTGCCCTGGCAGAACAGGAGCAGCTCTGGCGTACCATCATCAACACCTCGCCGGACGGTATCCTGATCACCTCACTGGACGGGGTGATTCACCAGGCCTCAGAGCGGATGCTGATCATGTCCGGCTGCAGCTCCCTTGATGAGCTGTACGGGCGCAATATGCTGGAGTTTGTCGATCCTGCCTGGCACCAGCAAGCCCTTGAGCGGATCGGCCTGCTGCTGCAGGGTACCTACACCGGCGCTGCCGAATACCTGGTCAACCGCAAAGACGGCAGCCAGATATTTATTGAGGCAAACGCCGAGATCCTGCGTAACAGCAACGGCAGCCCGCGCGATATTTTTATTATTGAGCGGGATGTCACCGAGCGTAAAAAGATAGAACTACAACTGCGTTCGTTGTCAGTGGCGATTGAACAGAGCCCGGTCTCGGTCGTCATTACCGATCTGGAAGGCACGATCCAGTACGTTAACCCGCAGTTTGAAAAGGTTTCCGGCTACAGCGCTGCCGAGGCCATCGGCCAGAACCCGGCCATTCTGCAGTCAGGCCAGACCTCCCCGACGGTTTTTACAGAACTGTGGGAGTCACTGAATCAAGGGAAACCCTGGACCGGCGAATTTATCAACAAACGTAAAAACGGCGAGGTTTATTATGAAGAAGCTCATATTTCGCCGGTGTACGATACCAACGGCGCCATCAACCGCTATGTGGCGGTCAAGCTCGACATCACCGAACGTAAACAGTACGAGACCAAACTGCAGCATCTGGCACGCTACGACAACCTGACTGACCTGCCCAACCGCTCACTCTTCAGCGATCTGCTGCAACAGACCCTGGCCCTGGCCAAGCGTGAGCAGTACCGGCTTGCCCTGATGTTTGCGGATCTTGACCATTTTAAAGAGATTAACGACACCTATGGCCACGCAGTTGGTGACCTGCTGCTGCAAGAGGCAGCGCTACGGATGCAGACAGCGGTAAGAAGCTCTGATATCGTCGGCAGAATCGGCGGTGATGAGTTTGTTATCCTGCTTGCCAAGCTGGAGCTGGAGCTGGATGCCCTGCTGGTGGGAGAAAAACTGCGCAGTGCACTGGAACAGCCCTTTCTGCTGGATGGCCACAACATAACCGTATCCAGCTCCATCGGCATTGCCCTGTTCCCGGATCATGGAACAACAGAACAGGAGCTGGCCCTGCATGCGGATAAGGCCATGTATCTGGCCAAGCAGGCCGGGCGCAATGCAGTACGGCTCTTTTCAGCAGCAACGGCATGGCCTGACGCAACAAACTGACACACGGTAAGGAGGTGAGATGACCATGGCAACCTGGAAATGCGCCTGCGGCTTCAGCAAGGAAGGCCGCTGCAAACCGCAGAAATGCGAGAAGTGCGGAGAAAAAGGGAAGTTTGCAAAGGTAGAGTAAAATCCCGCCTTCGAACGGCAGCCAATCGGCTGCCGTTCCGGCATCGCACTGGTCAATACAGTTGTCATCCTGTATTTTTCTGGTATCGTGTACAGCGTTTGAACCACTGTTATGCGGAGAAAAATCATGGACTGCCAGGACGCAGCAGGAGGCATCACCATCAACGACCAGCTTCTGCTTGAAAAGTGTCGCACCATAGAACTGCTGAACCAAGAGCTTTATACACGCTTTGCCGAGACCTATGCCGATATCCCTGAAGCGGTCTATCTCTGGAGAAAAACAGCGGTTGAAGAAGAAAATCATGCCGAGCAGTTCACCCTGGCGCTCAAGATGCGCAAATGCCTGAATATGAAGAGTACCATCACGCTGGAGACTGCAGACAAGCTGATCACACGGCTGAAAAATGTCATTGCCGGACTGCCGTCAAACAGACTCTCCCTGCTTGAAGCCCTTGAGTTTGCCATCAAACTTGAGCAGTATCTGGTCAAGTTTCACCTTTCCTGCGTTGCCGCTTTCAGTGATGCCTCGTTTCAGAAACTGTTCAACGCCATGATGGCAAGTGACCAGGGGCATATCGCCGCCATTGAGGAGTACTACCAGAAGCTGCGGGCTGAAAACGCCATGACATCGCTCCTTTCCCGTGAACCGGAAGCCGAGCCGACAACATGACCCTGCAGGTACACCAGCACAAAATACTTGAACTGCTCAAGGAGCTGGAACTGCTGATGGCCACCATCTACCAGCTGATGGCGCAGCGTTATCCCGAGCATGCCGAGTCTTATCTGGCTCTGGTGAGTGAAGAAATGGAGCATGCCGGCTGGATCGAACAGCTCCAGTCTGCCTGTCTGGCAGACCAGGCCCGTTTTGCCGAAGGAAGAACCCGCACCTACACCATCAGCAACATGATCAACTTTCTGCGTGAATTTCAACAGAAACTGGAATACGGCCACCTGACCGAACTGCAGGCACTGGCAGCAGTAACTGATTTTGAAAACTCACTGATTGAGCGTCAGGTGTTTCAACGCTTTACCGGAGACACGCCTGAGGTTGAAAAGGTTCTGGGGCGTCTGGAAGCTACCCAGAAACAACACACTGGCCGGATCACTACCCTGCTGCAGCAGCTGAGGGCAGAAGCAGCAGCGCGAGGCACCCCATGAGCTTTCCCCTTGAACTGCGCTACCAGATCTGCATGCAGCCGATTGAGCTGCCGGTGTTTAATTCCGTGGCATTAGAACTGCTGCAACTGCTGGCTGATCAGGATGTTGCCATGGAGCAGGTGATCGACACCATCAACAAGGATCAGGGGTTGGCGATCCAGATCCTGCGGATGGCCAATTCATCCGCCTATACCGGTCGCTACAAATCCGACACCATCAAGGAATCAGTCAACCGACTGGGTGCCCGTCAGATCACCTCTCTGGCAATGGCAGCCTCACAGGCAGCCCTGCACCACTCGTCAGACCCGCTGGTGCATCAGATCATGCAGGGGCTTTGGCAGCACTCCCATGCCTGTGCCGTGGGCTGCCGTTCGCTTGCCGGTGCTGTCGGCAGCCGTGATCTGACTGAACAGGCCTACCTGGCCGGTCTGCTGCATGATATCGGCAAGCTGTACCTGATCAAGGCCATGGAGCGGATCAGCCTGGATCCGGCCAACCAGTGTAGCCTTGATCTGGAAACCGTGCTGGATGTTTTTTCTGACATGCATGTGGAGCAGGGGTGCCGGATCATGGATTACTGGGATATTCCCCAACGCTACTGTCAGATCGTGGCACATCACCACGATGACGAGCCTGATCCCGACGATCGGCTGTTGACCATTGTCCGGCTGGCCAACTTCAACAGTGTGCAGTACGGACTGAATCTCTATCCGCAGTATGTGCAGCCGGAAGACACGCTGTCCGAGGTAGAACTGCTGGGAGCTTCTGAAGACGTATTGGCCCGGCTTGAAACCGATATGAAGGCTGCCTGCGCATGACCATGATCATGATAGCTAAACGACCAGTTTCAGATCCTACACCAACCCCGATTCAGGGAAAGTTATGAACGTACTTGACCTCTACAGCACCCGTATCCAGAAGACCTTTGACGAAGATCATGACGAGATCGTTGCCATCTTCAAGGCCAATCCCAAGGCATCCCTCAAACTGATCAACTATTACAAGGGTCTGTTGCTGAGCTACCCGGCTGCCATAGCCGGGCTTGACCGCGGCGTGCTTGATCTTGATCTGCAGGCCGAACAGGCCTTTACCGTAGAGCATGGCCGCTACGTCTTTATCCGCAGTCCCCTGTTCAAGTTTGATCTGTTTGCCCAGGCCCAGTACGTCAATGTCAGGAAAAAGGCAGCCTCCTTTGTCAAGTTCTGCTATGTGGATATCATGGCTGAACGCCGCAATTTTCTGCGGCTGGAGCTTGATCAGCCTGTTGAAGTGGCCATGACCACCCCGGCAGGCCTGCTTGAAGGCAAACTGCATGATTTTTCCCTGTCGGGCCTGAATGTGGCGGTGCAGGATTACTGCCCGCTGGAACCGGGCAGTGAGGTGAACATCAGCTTCAACCTGTTTGACAACGAGCATCAGGAGAGCTTCAGCCTGAACCTGCCGGGGCGGTTGATCAACATTGCAGACATCGAACGCCCCTACTGTTACAAATTTGTCATAGAACCCGACAAGGCAGCTGAACGCCGGCTTTCCAGATTCATCTTTCAACGTCAGGTAGAGATTATTCGCGAGATAAAAGACGGGGTACTTGCACCATGAACAGACTCCTGAAACCATTCGTGCTGGTTGTGCTGCTGCTGGGCTTTTACCTGCGGGCCGATGCAGCAGAGCCGCTCAGGATCGGCGTGCTGTACTGGTCCATGAACATTCCGGGCCAGGTGGCCATGCGCAAAGGGCTGGAGGCAGAGGCAGAGCGGATCAACCGGGCCGCAGCCAGGGGAAAAGGACCGGCTATTACGCTTTTGCCCAGCGTTGCTGGTGATGGACAAGAGGCAGTGAGCCGTCAGCGCTTGCAGATGCGTGAGCTGGTGCGTCAAAAACCGGCCGTGATCATTGTGCAGCCAACCGACAACGCAGCCCTGGCCGAACCGCTGAAAGAGGCCAACAAGGCCGGTATTCCGGTGGTGGCCTACGATCAGTACATCAGCGGCGGCACCCTGGCCGCCTACATCACCTCAGACAACTACCAGGCCGGCTACTTGAACGGCGAGTACCTTGCTTCACGGGTGTCCCCGCACAAAAGCCTGAACCTGGTGCTGGTGGAATACCCCTACATCTCCAGCACGGTCGAGCGGGTCAACGGTTTCCTTGATGCCCTGGCCCAGTACCGGATTCCGTACAAGATCCTGAAAACCTACAAGGCTGTGGAACCGGTCTCCGGACGCCAGGCCGCTGAGGCGCTGTTGCGAGATTTTCCTGCCAGAGGAACTGTTGATCTGATCTTTACCGTCAATGACGGCGGCGGTCTGGCAGTGGTGGACAGCCTGGACAAGGCAGGCAGGACCGAGATTATGGTGGCCACGGTGGATGGCGACCCGGCCTCGGTGCAAAATATCCGCAAAAAGCGGCTGACCGTGGTGAACAGCGCCCAGTTCTGCGGTCCGCTGGGTGCCCAGGCCCTGACCACGGCCTATCAGATCGCCCAGGGCAAACAGGTGGCGCGCCAGCAGCTGGTTCCGGTTTTTCCGATTACCCGTGAAACCATGGTACGCTATCCGGGCTGGCTCGGGCCGATCCCCCAACCGTTCACCAAGCCCTGGCCCAGCAGGCAACCGCAGTGGAACGGTGCTATCCGCAGCACACCGCAGTAACTTAAGGGAAAAACCATTCTGATGCCGCAACAAAACCAGAATACAGACAAATCACTGAACGCCACCGGCATGCAACAGCTGGAACGGCGCATGTACGTTGCCTTTGCCGCCATGATTGCCCTGATGGTGCTGGTCATCCTGCTCTCTGCCGGAGCCTATTTCCGTTACAGCCTCAACAAGGCACAGGATGATCTCTCTACCCTGCTGACCAGCATACTGGCCGATTCTGTCAGCAGAATCAGCTTTTCCAGCAAGTATCAGGCCCGGTTGCTGCTGGAGGATATCAAAAAGCAACACCCTGATATCCATTATCTGCTGGTGGCCGACACGCAGGGAGAGATAATTGCCCACAGCACCCCGCAGTTAAACGACACCCGGCTTGCCCCGGAGGCCCTGGCTGTTGTGCAGGAGGTGCTGCGCAGCAAAACCCGCACCATCCGTACCCTGTCTCACCACGATCTGTCGTTACGTGAGGTGACCCAGCCGTACTACAGCGGCTTTGACCACCAGCTGGCCGGTGTGATCCAGGTGGGGGTTTCAGACCGCAAACTGTTTTCAGCCGTGCTGCGGGGCGGCTGGTTTGCCCTGCTCCTGGACAGCATCCTGCTGGTGGTGGGCCTTACCATCGGTTTCTTCTACATCAACCGCCAGTTTGTCAGCCCGGTACGGCTGATGGCCTCACAGCTTGAGGGGCTGCTGACCAACTCCCCCAACCTGATTACCATCAGAAACCGGGCAGGGGTACTGGTGGCCTGCAGCAACGCCTACCAACGGTTTTTTGGTCTGACCCCGGCATCAAGCCAGATCGACAACCAAAGCCTGTATCAGTCGGAACAGGCCACCGTTATGGACCAGTTCATTGCCGATATCCATGAAAGCCGCGCCACCAGACAGATTGAAATCACGGTGTCTGATCCCTCCGGCCAGCCACGGATCTTTCAGATCAACGGTTTTCCGATCCTTTCCAACCATGGTGAGGTACAGCTGGTCGGCACCTTTGGCGTTGACCTGACCGACCTGCGGGCCACTGAACAGGCCCTGCGCCGCTCTCTGGCTGAAGTTGAGCAGGCCAGCGCTGCCAAGTCCGAATTTCTCTCACGGATGAGCCATGAGCTGCGTACCCCGCTGAACGCCATCATCGGTTTCTCACAGGTGCTGCAGAACGACCCGGTTGAGCCGCTGAGTACAGAACAGCAGGACAACGTGGACGA
>DIUB01000151.1 GCA_002422265.1 Geobacter sp. UBA6169 | reverse complement strand
TCCAGCACCCGCCAGTTGGTGACGGCCTGTTTACCGTGGCGGGCCGTGCCGGACATCCGCAGCCGGTCGCTCGGGTGACGGCCAATACAGTTGCTGACCTTGCCGGTGTCATTGGCAGGCGAACCATAAATCAGGGCCCAGTAGAGCCGTTTGATGCTGTGTGCGTTAAACTGCTCGGCCAGGCCGCGATGGGCGGTGTCATTCTTGGCAGCCACCAGCACCCCCGAGGTACCTTTGTCAAGCCGATGTACTATACCGGGCCTGATCTCGCCACCGATGCCGGACAGATCAGTGCAGTGGGCCAAGAGCGCATTAACCAGGGTACCTGTAGCCACTCCGGCGCCAGGGTGGACCGTCATGCCGGCCGGTTTGTTGATCACAATCAGGTCATGGTCCTCATACAGCACCGTCAGGGGAATTGCCTCCGGTTGCGGCATAGCAGGTACCGGAGGGGGGATGACAACATCAAGCTGCTCACCGCCGCTCAACTTGCACGAGGGCTTTGCCGGACGACCGGCCACCAGCACCTGGCCGTCATCAATCAAGCGCTGTACGGCCCCACGGCTCTGCTCAATCAGCAGACCGGTCAGATAGGCATCCAGCCGTTGCCCTGCGGCATCTGTCGGCACTATAAAGGTAAACGTCTCTTCCACGTCAGACTCCAAAAAGAAAAGGCGCGTCAACAGGACACGCCTTTGTTCAGGTATAGCCCGGTAACCGTGCGGCTACCAGATGGCTGATTCGATCTTGCCGGCCCGCTTGATCAGGATATCCACCAGGGTCAGGTCAAACAGCCGTTCCGGGTCAAGCTCCGGCGCCACCCGTGTGTAAAAATGCTGACGCCCCTCTTCGATCTCTTCACTCAGCACATCAAAAATATTGTCGTTTTTAATGCCGCTCTCCACCTTATCCTGATTGTAGATAGCCACATCCGAGACAATAGCCCGCGCCAGTCGTGCTGCCTGTTCTCTGGTCGTAATGATGTTCATGAAGCATCCTTTCAGGGGGAATACGCCTGAAACAGCTGGCGGCACTCTACCTCAGTTCGCGGTTAAAGTAAACGGAATCAACGCCGGCGGCCTTCTCCCGGATCAGGTTCGATCCGTCGTACAGCAGGCATCTGATCGGCGTTGCCAGTCTTCACCGACAGCACCACCCGCTGTCCTTTGCGCAACACCGTAATTCTGGCAGGCTCACCAACCTTGGCCTCGGCAACCAGTTGTTGCAGGTGCGCCGGGTCACGCACCTCAACACCGCCAAAGTTAAGCAGCAGATCACCCGGCTGGATACCGCCCCGCTCTGCAGGGCCGCCCGCATACAATTCGGTGATCAGGGCACCGACAGGCTTGCTCAATCCAAGCGAGGCCGCCATATCTTCCGTGACCGGACGGATACCCACCCCCAGCCAGGCACGGGTCACCTTGCCCTTTTCCACCAGCTGGGCAACGATCGGACGGGCCATGTTGGTGGGTATGGCAAAGCCGATCCCCTGGCCGGCCGCCACAATGGCGGTGTTGATACCGATCACCTCACCGTGGATGTTCAAGAGCGGCCCACCGGAATTGCCGGGGTTGATGGAGGCGTCGGTCTGAATGAAGTTTTCAATGGTCTCTATCCCCACATTGGATCGGCCGGTGGCAGAGATAACCCCCACGGTCATGGAACGCTCAAGGCCAAAGGGGTTACCGATGGCAATGGCCCATTGCCCCACCTCCAACCGGTCAGAATCCCCCAGCACCACTGTCGGCAGGTTATCAGCCTTGATCTTGATCACCGCAATATCGGTTTTGGGATCACCACCCACCACCAGTGCTTCATAGACCGTGTCGTTGGAAAGCTTGACCCTGATGCTCTCGGCATCCCTGATCACATGTTCGTTCGTAACAATATAGCCATCCTGGCTGATGATAAAACCTGACCCCAGACTACGGTCACGGCGGGCCTGCCCTCCGCCGAAAAACTCATCAAACAGCGGCGGCATGTCGGGAAAAGGGCGGATCAGCTTCTTGCGGCTGACGGTGGAGATGTTCACCACACTGGGGGTCACCTTTTTGGACACCTGGCTGAAGGCACGCTGTGTGGCCAGGATATCGGCCGGCACCTCCTTGACCGGCGGCTCTGCCTCGGCAGCCGGACGCTTTGACTTGAAAAAAAGCGGCTCATCCCCGGAAGGGCCGGAACAGCCGGCCAGCACCAACGACACGCACACCACCAGTACCTGCGACACCTGAAACCGTTTGATCATATTGACAACCTTATGCATTGGAATGTATACAGACTCACTTGTCGTCTAAAACAGAGTTAGGTTAGTTTAAAGAGAACCGGCTGTCAACCGCTTCACCCGGCTCTGTTGAACTGTCTTCAGGAGGGGCGTTTATGAGCGATATCAAGACACAAATCAAGGAGTTCCGGATCGGTGAAAAGATTCGGGCACAGCGGCAACAACGCCGTTTGACCCTGCAGGAACTGTCCGAGCTGACCGGACTCTCAAAACCGCTCCTGTCCCAGATTGAAAATGAACAGGTGGTACCGCCCCTTGCAACATTGCTGAAGATCGCACGGGGTCTCAAGGTTGACATCCACTTCTTCTTCGAGGAGGAGGGCAACCGCCAGAAGCTGGTACTGACCCGCGGTGAAGAGCTGCGCCCCAGCCTCCAACGCCAGGCGGTCAATGCCGAATCCCGCCCCTACACCTACCACTCCCTTGCCCAGGGCATGCGCCAGAAACATATGGAGCCGTTCATGGTGGAGATCGAAAACACCACCTGGGACGACAAACTGTTCTTCAAGCACGAAGGGGAGGAAGAGTTCCTGTACGTACTGGAAGGGGAGCTGGAGCTGCATTACGGTGAAGAGATCTACCGCCTCAAACCCGGTGATAGCGCCTATTACGATTCAAGCCAGCCCCACGGCCTGACCGCCGCAGGGCCGGGCAAGTCCCGCATTGTGGCGGTCCTGTACTCCAAATAGAACCCTCAGTGTTCTGAATACCCCAGCACCACCAGCAGGCAGCTGTGATCTGCAATCACATTGACCCCGGCAGCCTTGCAGGCTGCTACGGCAGCCTCACTCTCTGCTCCCGGCTGCATCCAGACGCTGGTAATACCCTTGGCTATGGCAGCCTCCACCACCTGCTCGGTCACTGCCGGCGGGGTGATCACTGAAATACTCTTGACGGTATCCGGCAGGTCGGCAACCGTGGCCACCGTATTGAGCCCCTCAACAGAGGCCACTTTCGGATTAACCGGAATCGCCGTTTTTTTATTCTGTACATAGCAACGCAAGACCTTGTTCCCGTACTTGCTGCGGTCTTCTGAAGCCCCCACCACACCAAACGCCTCTGATGCAAAAAACTTCTCAATCGCCTCCGTCATTGCTGTCTCCTTCATATCTTGATCTTGCACCGCTTTTGCAGTTGCCGTATGCTGTCGGCATGACAACCTTAGCCACTATTAACGAAAAAGTCCATGCCGGCGAACGCCTGACCGAAGCTGATGCACTGGCACTGTATGCCTCAAACGACCTGCTGGCCATCGGTGAACTGGCTGCCTGGGCCAATCGGCAGAAAAACGGTGATAACGTCTATTTTAACGTCAACCGCCATATCAACCCCACCAATGTCTGTGTAAACCGCTGCGCATTCTGCGCCTTTTCACGCACGGCTGATGCTGATGACGCTTACACACTTGCCCTGGATCAGATGGTTGGCCGGGCAGTGGAGGCTGAACAGCAGGGGGCCACTGAAGTACATCTGGTTGGAGGTCTGCACCCGGATTTACCGTTTACCTTCTACCTGGAGCTGCTGCGGGATATCCGGAAAAGTGCGCCGTCCCTGCATATCAAGGCCTTTACCGCGGTTGAAATCGATTATTTTGCCCGGATCAGCAATCAGGCTGCAGAACAGGTGCTGACGCAGCTGATTGAGGCCGGACTTGGTTCAATGCCGGGCGGCGGGGCCGAGATCCTGGTTGAAGAGGTACGTCAGACGATCTGCCCGGAAAAGATCAGCGGACAACGCTGGCTGGAGCTGCATCGGCTGGCACACCAGGCTGGCCTGAAGACCAACGCCACCATGCTGTACGGTCATGTCGAGACCGTTGCCGACCGGGTACGTCACATGGCGCTGTTGCGTGAACTGCAGGATCAGACCGGGGGATTCCAGGTCTTTATTCCACTGGCCTGGCAACCGGAGAATTCGCCGCTACGGCTGGACACCAAAGGCACCTCCGGTCTGGACGACCTGAAGACCCTGGCCATTGCCCGGCTGTTTCTGGACAACTTTCAGCACGTAAAGGCCTACTGGATCATGCTGGGCGAGAAAATTGCCCAGGTGGCTCTGGCCTTTGGGGTGGATGATCTGGACGGCACCGTGGTGGAAGAAAAGATCGGTCACGACGCCGGTGCAGCGTCACCTCAGTCATTAAGCCTGGAGCGACTGATCAGGTTAATCAGGATTGCCGGCAAGACTCCGGTGGAACGTGACACCCTCTACCGCCCTCTGCGCAGCTTCTGATCTGCCCGACTGCCCCCTGATCAAAGCGGTCGATCCAACGCTTTTTCAGGGCGGCCTGTGCCGTATCCACTGTCAATTCAATGTGTATGCTACCACTTCCCCGGTACCGCTCCCCACACCGGGCCTGATAATCGCACCAGAGATCAGACTGCAGTCTGAACGCTATCTGCCCCTGGCCGAACTACGCCTCCTGTTCTATCGCCTCTATCGGGAAGCCCTCGCCTACCCCCCCATCCTCAGCTCAACTCCGTTTCACTCCGCACTCAGCTGGGCAGACTGCTTTGGCAGCCTGCCTTCCTGGCTGCAGTTCTCAGCTAATCCAGCCCGCTTGCTGGAAAGGCTGTTGAAGGAACAGCATCTGCTCACCCGCTTTCTCTTTTTTTCCTTTCTTCCTGAGCGCTTCAACGGACATGGGTTCGGTCGCTACCCTGGACAGCTGGCATGGCTGCGCAATCTGCTTATTGAAAAGGGCAACAGCCACCTGCGTCTGCTTGATGCTGCCTGCGGCAGCGGTGAAGGCACCTGGGAACTGGTAGAACTGATTGCTGATAGTGGCCTGAAGCCACACCAGGTAAGGGTGGAGGGCTGGACACTGGAACCGCTGGAGGTATGGGCTGCACAGCAGCGCTGCCTGCCCCATGCTCTGCAACGCCAGCAGCGGTACCGGAATCGGCTGCAGCCTCTCGTCCAGCAGGGCTGGGACAGACAGGTAACATTTACCGTACAGGATCTTCACGCAATACACACGACCGGATCGTTTGATCTGATCATCTGCAACGGTCTACTGGGCGGGCCGTTGCTCCACCAGCCTGAACAACTGTCACAGGTGCTGCGTACTCTGGCCGGACTGCTGAGCCCCGGAGGAGTGCTGGCAGCTGCCGATATGTTCCATGCCGGCTGGAAGAAACGGCTACCGCCACCACTGATGGCTGAACTGTTCAAAGACTGCGGACTTACGGTGGTTGAAGCTGGTGAAGGACTGGCAGGGAGGGCAGGATGACATCCGTCGAAACACACGGCCAACTGCAGCCCTAACCTGCAAAAATCTATTGTATTTTTATGTTCAGGAGCATAGTATTTGAAGTGTGGTACGTATCGATTCGGTAGGGAGCAGGTATCATGCTGGCACCCATGTCGCTTAATATGACATCATCGCTGCCTGATACGGCTTCGGTCAGCATCAGACCGGAGACGACCACTCCGACTGTACCCCTGACAAACCAAACGGAAAAGAATCCTGCACCGACAGGTCAGCAGAACAACCGCACCGATACAGTGGCACTTTCAGAAACTGCTGTTGATATGAGCAAGGCCCTGAATCAACAGGCGGACAAGCGATCTGAACTGAAGAAGGAGGCTGCCAGAAAAGAGGATCAGTCTCCTGAAAAGGCTAGCAAGGCCTATCTGGCAGCAGGCAAACAGTACCCGCCGTTTATGGGCAATGGAGAGGAGTTGAAAGCCCTGAAAGAAGCTTCTCCAGCGTTGTATCGGGAAATACTGAGGATGATCGTCCCCCCGCCGCTGAACATATCCCCTACCGATTTACAGGCTCTGAAGGGGTCAACGGCACGCAGCAGTAAAGCAGAACCAACAATCGCCTAAAAGGAGGTGGTTACTCATGCAAATCAATCAACTTTCACCCAACAGCCTGACAACCGGCAGCCCGAATGTGAATCCTTATGCCAAGACAACTGAAACACAGGCAGGTGCAACACTGCAGAACAACCAGGATGCCCAGAAACCGGTCAGGTCAACTCAAACCGATACGGTGACCATCTCTCAGCAGGCACTGCAGATGACCGGCAGCAACAGCAGGGCAGATGAGGCCAGAACCAGGGCTGCAGACCAGACGCAACAGCAACAGCAGGTACAGCAGCAGCAACAGCAACAGCGAGGAAACTTCAGCACACAAGGCTGATACTCCGCATAATCTCTCTACACTCTAAAACGGGCGCCCCAGTTTACCGGGCGCCCGTTTTGCGTTGCTTCTCTTTGAACACTGCAGCAGATCAGGCCGTCTCGCCCAAAACCACATCTCTGAATTTCTCCAGTAATCGGGGGCTGAAAACATCCTTGCCCACACTGGCCATCAGGTCAAGCGCCTCATGCCTGGCCATGGCCTTCTTGTAGGCACGATTTGAGGTCAGAGCACTGAAGACATCACAAATGGCGGTTACCTGGGCAGTACGCGGTATTTCGTCACCGGCCAGCTGAAAGGGGTACCCCTCACCGTTGTTGCGCTCATGGTGGTACCGGACAGCTGCAAGGGTGATATCACTGAAACCGCCCAATTCACGCAAACACTCATAGCCGCGCTCGGCATGTTTCTTGATCAGGTTGTATTCAAAGCTGGTCAGGATGTCGGTTTTCTCAAGGATGCCGCTGGGTACAAAGATCATACCCACATCATGCAGAATGCCGCCGATCCCTACATCCTCAAGTTCCGCCGGGGTCAGCCCAAAGACCTGGGCATGCACCAGCAATGACAGGGAGGCCACATGCACACTGTGGGCATAGGTATAGAAGTCGTGGCTGATGATGTTATGCAGGGCTGTCAGCGGTTGTTCGTTTGCAGCAATGAACTGCATCAGCTGCCGCACCAGATTGCGGCATCTATCAAGGTCTGACAACTTGTCCGGCATCTCAAAGACATCCATGACATAGTTCATGGACACCTGCGACAGCAGCTGCCCCTTGACCGTACCGCTCATGTTGTTATCAGCCAGCAGCTCCTCAATGCTTCCCTCAAGAAAATCAGCCACCTCTCTGACACTGCCGGCGTTGATATACAGGTACTCAATCTGATTCCTCTCCAGCCGTTGCAGATCCGCCCGGCTTACCTGTCGGTCAGAGGGCTTGTACAGCACCAGATTGGTGCCGCTCTGTATATACAGCTCAACCAGAGGAAACTTGTCCGGGTCGATGCAGGCGACATGGACCGGCCGGTATTTTTCGTCAAACATGACAATACCCCCTGA
The DNA here is from genome assembly GCA_002422265.1 of Geobacter sp. UBA6169. GTDB lineage: Bacteria > Desulfobacterota > Desulfuromonadia > Geobacterales > Pseudopelobacteraceae > Trichlorobacter. The sequence continues at coordinate 10,599 of DIUB01000151.1, read as the reverse complement.
GTGCGGTTCAAAACTGAAGCAGCAGGCTATCCGACAACGTCGTTCTTGAGTGGTGTTTTACCGTCATCCAGACGCTCATCAAGCTTCATCAACGCGGCCAGGATCAGCATGGTCAGGTAGACCAGCCCGGCACTCCAGACCACATCGCTTAAAAAATGCCCCCCTTGCACAATTCTGGCCATACCCATCAGGATACCGAACAAGGCGCCGCCGTAGAGCCACCAGCGGGCCTGACGCGGACGGGACTTACGCAGCAGAAAATACGGGGCAGAGAAATAGAAGGCAGCAGCGGGATGCCCGGCAGGGAACGAGGCGTTACGCGGTACCGGCCCCGGCTGCCAGGGCTGATGGAACTGCATGGTGCCGCCCAGTTCCACCAGATGCCGCGGGCGGGGCCTGCCCCACTCACCCTTGAGAAGCGAATTCACCACCAGACCAGGACCGATCACCAGAGAAAGGGCCAAGAACAGGGCCGCCAGCCGATATCGCACGACCCGTGTGGTGACAAAGCTGGCCAGATAGACCAGCAGTGCTGTGATACCAATCAGATAGGCCGGTCTCTCGCCGTAACGATACAAGAACTGCCAGGGCTGCTCGTTCCCCAGATAAAAGCCCTCGCCGGGACGATAGAAGTGCCTCGCCAGGGTCAGATCCCACCCAAACGCAGCTATACAGGCAGTGGCCGCTACCAGCAGCACCAGGATCAGGACTGACTGACGTACCCATGTCGTGGTCATGGTTATCCCTTTTTATTACCGTGGTACAAACATCCTATGAAAAAAAGGACAGGCCGAAGCCTGTCCCTGGCAGATCGATTGAACAACCGGGCCGCTAGAACCGTATCAACAGCCCCCCCCAGGAAAGACCGCCGCCAAAACCCATTACCAGCACCAGATGTCCCGGCTTGATGGTGCCATCCTGCAGAAATTCATTCAGGGCCAGTCCCACCGAGGCTGCTGCGGTGTTACCGTACTTCTGCAGATTGACCAGAAATTTTTCCTTGGGGATTGCATGCTTTTTTGAGACCGCGTCAATGATGCGCAGATTGGCCTGGTGCGGGATCAGCCAGTCAAGATCGGCCGGTTGGATACCGGCCTTGCTGCAGACGGTCTGAATCAGTTCCGGAATGGCGCTGGTGGCAAAGACATAGACCGGTTTACCGGCCATGTAAAAGGTGTTTTCTTTGGCAGCAATAGACTCTGCCGTAACCGGCTTGCGGGAGCCGGATGAAGGAACCTGGATCAGGGGCCAGCCGTTGCCGTCAGTACGGATAAAGGTCTGCAAAATCCCCTGCTGCGAGTTGTCCTGCCCACGCAGGATCACGGCGGCAGCGCCATCACCAAAAAGCGGGCAGGTGGTTTTATCATCAAAATTAAGAATTTTGGAGTAGGTGTCAGCGCCAATCACCAGAGCAGTTGTGGCCTTGCCGGAGCGGATGAAGCTGTCGGCCGTATCCATGGCAAACACAAAACTGCCGCAGACCGAGTTGAGATCAAAGGCAAAGGCATCCTTGGCACCGATCTCCTTTTGCACCATGCAGGCGGTGGCGGGCAGGATCATGTCCGGGGTGGAGGTACCGACGACGATGCAATCCAGTTCTTCGGCATTGATGCCGGCATTGCTCAGAGCAGCACGGGCAGCACGTACTGCAAGATCAGAGGTGGATTCACTCTCAGAGGCAAAACGTCGTTCACGGATACCGGTACGTGATGCAATCCATTCTTCAGCGTCATCAATAAGATAAGAAAAAAAATCGTTGCCGACCACACGTTCTGGAAGGCCTGCACCACTGCCGATTATGTGTGATTGTATCATGGCTCTCTTTTCACCCGCGTCAAGGCAGGTTTCCCTTCACCGGAATGGGACATACTTACACAGACAAACACCGTTTGTCAATCCAGGGGAGCGACATCGCCACGGCGCAGGATACTGATCAGATCAACAAGACTGAACCCCCACAGGGCAAAAAATGCAGCCAGCAGCAGCTTGGCCCAGGTGCTGTAGGGCTGAATCATATCCATAATCAGGTCCGCAGTAAGCGGAGTAGCGGTCAAATGTGCGCCGATCAGCGGGCTTGCCAGCTTCATAACAAAAAACAGCGCAACCAGCAGCAGCAGGTTGACAGCCAGCACCAGGGCAATACCTTTCTGCTTACTGCCCAGGTAGAGATGCCCCAGGCCCGGCAGTATGAACACGGAAAGCAGCAGTGCGGTCAGCGAGCGCTTCATGGCTGAACCTCCTCAGCCAGCAGCCTGATCATCTCGTCATGGATCAGGCCGTTACTGGCCAGTATGCGATGGTTGGTCACCTCATAGGGGCTTCCGTCAAAGGCACTCACCCGGCCGCCTGCTTCCTTCACCAACAGGGTGCCGGCAGCCACATCCCATGGTTTCAGCTTGACCTCCCAGAAACCGTCCAGTCGACCGGCCGCCAGGTAAGCCAGGTCAAGGGCAGCAGCGCCGGCCCGTCGGATGCCGCGAGCTGCCTTCTGAAACCTGATGAAATGGTTGAAGTTGTTTTCTGGATCCGTAGCACAGTCATAGGGAAAGCCAGTGGCCAGCAGGGCGCCGGCAAGGGGTTGCCGCTCCGAGACGCTGATCCGGCAGCCGTTCCTGAAGGCGCCGATACCGGCAGCAGCTGTAAAAAGTTCGTCAGTCATAGGATTATGGATTACGCCGATCACGGTCTCTCCCCCCGCCTGAAGGGCAATGGAGACACAGAACCAGGGATAGCCGTGGGCAAAATTGGTGGTGCCGTCCAACGGATCAATGATCCAGACATGGGTGCCGTCACCGCCGGGATAGTCTCCCTCTTCTGCCAGCATACCGTGATCGGGAAAACGGGCCAGCAGTCGCTCAACAATCAGCTGCTCCGAGACAAGATCCACCTCGGTCACCAGATTTTTGGCTCCTTTCAGGTCAACAGTCAGTCTGTCGGCAAAACGAGATCGTTGCAGACGGCCTGCGGCAACGGCTGCTTCCACTGCCGTATCAAGCAGTTGGTGTATGGACATGATTCCCCCGTATAAAATGCACTACCATTAACAGAAACTGCCGGCAGTGACAAGGTGTCGTCAAGAGAGCTTTTGACTTTCAGGGGTTCTTCCGGCATAGTGTTCAGCCACGTTGGTACGGAGGTTACGAACACTATGATACTTTTCGGCAATATCCTCTACGCCCTGGCCAAACTGGTAGAGCTGACCAGCGGACTGCTGACAGTCTACAAGTATATCCTGATCGCTACAGTGCTGATCTCCTGGGTCAATCCCGACCCCTATAACCCGATCGTTAATTTTCTGTACCGAGTGACCGAACCGCTCTTGTCACGTATTCGGAGCAAAATGCCCTACTTTGGCCCGGTGGACCTCTCACCGCTGGTGGCCTTTGCCCTGATTTACATGGTGCAGATCGTAGTGCTGGACACCCTGTACCAGTACCTGCTGAATTACAGCATGGTGATGAAACTGAGGTAACTGCCGATGAAGATTACTCCGCTTGATATCCAGCAGCAACAGTTCAAGGGCAAGATGCTGGGAGGTCTGGACCCCGATGATGTGGACAGTTTTCTCCAGGCAGTAGCCGCCGAGATGGAAGGACTGCTGCGCGAGAACACTGATCTGAAGGAACAGGCTGCCCGCCAGTCCCGCGAACTGGCCGACCATGTCCAGCGGGAGAAGGATCTGCGTGAAACCATGCTGGCAGCACAGCGGATCACGGATGAAATGAAGCTGAATGCCCAGAAAGAGGCAGAGCTGATCGTATCAGAGGCCCAACTGCAGGCGCGGCGGCTGGTGGATGAAGCAGAGCGCAAGGCAGCAGAACTGCAGGCAAAAACCCATGAGTTGCGGCGCCAACGGCTCCAGTTTGAAGTCGACTTCAAGGCCCTGCTGGACAGTTATGGCCGTATGATCACCAGTGCAGAACAGCAGTAGACCGGATCTTCCCTGGCAGCAGGAAGGGGCCGCGCTGCTGCTGCGGGTGCTGGTACAACCACGGGCATCCCGCACCAGATGCTGCGGCATCCATGCCGGCGAGTTGAAGCTGCAGCTCACCTCCCCACCGGTTGACGGCGCTGCCAACGACTGCTGCCGCGAGTTTCTGGCACAACAGTTCAAGCTGCCCAAATCTGCTGTCACCATTATTCAGGGGGAAACCTCACGGCACAAGCGACTCCGGTTAGAGGGGGCCACCCTGCAACATCTGGCTCGACTGGGTCTTGATCAGGAAGCATGACCCGCCTGAAAGGGCGGCTATTTTTGTTGACAGGCAGAAAGGACGTTTCATGGCACAGGCACAACAGGGTAATACCGTACGGGTACACTACACCGGCACCCTCAGCGACGGCAGCATCTTTGACTCTTCAGAATCGGTTGAACAGGAAAGTTGCGGCTGCAGCTGCAGTTCCAGCGGCTGCGGCACTGACACTGACTGCGGCAGTGAACCGCTTGAGTTTACCATTGGCAGCGGCAATGTGATCCCCGGCTTTGAAAAAGCGGTGCTGGGGCTTGCCGTTGGCGAGAGTGTAACCGTCACCATACCGGCTGACGAGGCTTACGGCCAACGCCACGACCAGATGGTAGCCGTGGTGGAGCGCTCGGAATTGAGCGGCGAGATTGAGCCGATCGAGGGGCAGCAGCTTGAAGTGGTACTGCAGGACGGCACCAGCATGCCGGTACTGATTACCGAGGTAACTGACAGCACCGTCACCCTGGATGCCAACCACCCGCTGGCTGGCCAGGATCTTACCTTTGCGATCCGTCTGGTGGAGATCGTTTAGAGTACACTCCCTCATCCTTTTCACCGCACCAGCTGAAACGGGCTGTCTGGTTGAAACCAGACAGCCCGTTTTTTTGTGGTTTGCCGTGCGCTGTTACTTACTAGAGGCTGCCACCGTTGATCCAACCGACTCCACGGTAAACTCCTTGCCATCAGCCGGAGGATTGATGATCACGATGGTGAACGGTATGGCCTTACCCGGCTGTACTTCCATGTTGGCCAGTGAATCGCCGAACTGGTTATTCATGGCGGCCTCTATCTTATCGGCTGGCATCTCCAGCAGCTGTTCTCTGGTCAGCATATTGCCGGCATAGACGGTTCTGGTGGCAACCGGCTGGTTAGAGGCGCCAACGACCACTCCTTTCACCTGCAGCGCAGCACGGGGCTTTTTATAGCTGTTCAACGCCTCGCCTCTGATCACCAGCAGTTCACCACTGGCTGCCGCAGGGATAAAATAGGCACTCACGTTCTGAACCGTTATCTTGCCCTCCTCTACCGGTGCAGGGGCATTACCCAGCAACGAAAGCGTCTTGGGGCCGTTGCTGATAAAGGTGTAGGCAACGAAGCCGAGTACAGCCACCACCACCACAGCCACCACCGCAATCAGGACAGAAGCTGCAGAACTCTGACGCTTGCGTGAACTGATGGCGAGAGGTGGAGCTTCTTCCCGGTCAACAGGCAGGTCAAAGGTAATATCAGGAGCAGCAGCTACCTGACGACTGGCAACAGACTCGTCAACCGGTTCAAACAGCGTGCCGGAAGAAGCGGTTGCCGAGGCATCCACCGCAATCTGTGTCGCATCGGCATTCAAATCAAGATCATCCAGGCTAAAGGCCGCAACCTCAGGAGGTGTGGCCGGTGCAGGCTGTTCAGAACGCGTAAAGTCAACACCGGAAAGGTCAAAGCTGTCAGCAGATCCTGCAGCAGACTGCGGCACTGCATCATCAAAACTGAATCCCTGACTGTCGTCGCGCGTGGCTACAGCAGGTGCGGCTCCTGTCAAAGAGCCAAGATCGCCAAGATCAAAGGAGGCAGCCTGCGCTGCTGCCGCAGGTGCGGCAACATCGCCAAAATCAAAGCCGGTCAGCCCGGGATCGGCAGCCACTGCTGCAGCCTTTGGCATGTCGCCGAAATCAAACTCAACCGCAGGCTCTGCAGTCTGGGTGCCGGATGCCGGTGCCTCACCAAAGTCAAAACCGGGATCGACCGACGGCTCGCGAACGGCCTTGGCGGGCATGATCATGGTCTTGTCGCTGAACGTCGTATCGTGCGCTGCTGCTGCCGCCTCAGTGCTAAAAGAGACATCCCCGAAATCAAAGGCGCTGTCAGGAGCCGCATCGGTTTGCCCCAGATCAAAAGAGACAGCCGCTGCTTCTGCTGCAACGACAGCTGAAGCAGCGGCAACAGCCGGTTCAGCAGAAATTGCAGCCGGGTCCTGTTCTTTGCGCACGGTAAATACATGGCGGCATTTGGCGCACCGAACCTTCACTCCCCGCTCGGAAACCTTTTCATCATCAAGCCTGAATTTGGTCCGGCACTGCTCACATTGAATAACCATCGCCAGCTCCCTGTCGGCAGGTGATATCGCTACTGCACTGAAACTCAGAAAAATCAGCGTATTGTGTAGCAGAACCGTGCTGCAGTGTCAATTTCTATCCAACTGTTCATCATGCCGCGCAGCGGCAAAAGCGGTTCACCGGACAGCTGCAGCAGTACTGCCCCGGTTGTCCGGTGCAGCCTTCACTGATCCCCAGGTGACAGAGACTGAAGTCATAACGCACCGGATCGTCTGGAGCCAGACTGCGCAGGGCTGTGGTTATTTCAAGGGCCATACGCCAGTCCGGCGTGCGTCGGGCAGTCAGCCCCAACAGGCGGCTGATCCGCTCAATGTGACGATCCACCGGTATAACCAGCTGCGAGGGGCGCACGGTCTGCCACAACCCCAGATCAATACCGTCAGCCGGTCGCACCACCCAGCGCAGAAACATGCAGAGGCGCTTGCAGGCGCTGCCACCCTCCGGTGAGGGGAACAGAAAGCGGAACGAACCGTCAACCGGAAGGCCTCTACGCCCGAAAGCCGGGCGGTAATCAAGGGCCAGCACTGCTGTGCTGAAGCCGCTTAACCCCTGTTCTACGGTATCAGCCTGCGGGTGGTGAAAATGACTGAAAAATGCCTCGATACTGCCCTGTTGCTCACGCATCTTCCGCAGGGCCCAGAACAGGGCCAGCAGGTCACCGGCATCATTAAAACGATGCTTGAAACCTTCGCACAACTGCCGATGCTTTCCGGGAGTAAAACGATCAACAAAACTGGCCGGTGCATCGTCCATGATGCTGAAAACTCGCGAGAGGCTGCCTTTGATGACCTTGACCGATCCGTAGGCGAACACGGCCGCAAGCAGTGCTGCCACCTCCTGATCAGCCGGATTGTGGTAGCGGTGGCAAAAAGAGAGCGGGTCGTTGGCCAGATAAGACGGTGAACGCTGCCGGTAGAGCTGCTCCAGGTTCTCTCTCAGGCAGTCACCCTTGCTCACGAGACCTCGGCCTCACGCAGGAACAGGGCTGCATCCTCCGGCGAGGTGGGGTTGATAAAGAAACCGGTGCCCCATTCAAACCCGGCAATTGAGGTGAGCCGCGGCACCAGTTCAATATGCCAGTGATAGTCGTACTCCAGTGATGTCCACATGGCAGGTTTGCCAGGCCGCTTGTGCATCGGCGGACAGGTATGCAGGATAAAGTTATAGGGAGCATCCTTCAGTACCTGCTTCACCCGCAACAGCATATCCTTCAAGGCAACCGCCAGTTCTGCCAGGTGGGCATCATGCATCAGGGCAAAATCATGGCTGTGCCGCTTGGGATAGAGACGCAGTTCAAAAGGGAAGCTGGCCGCATACGGTGCCAGGATCACAAAATTGGAAAATTCCCGCACCACCCTGGTCCCTTCCTGCAGCTCAAAGGTGATCAGATCGCAGAACAGGCAGCGCTCCTTGCGTTCATAATAGGTCCGGCAGACCTTCAGTTCAGTGGTTGCCACCGGTGGCAACAGCGGCACCGCAATCAGCTGACTGTGGGAATGGGCAAGGGATGCGCCGGCTCGGGCACCGTGATTTTTGAACAGGATCATGTAACGAAAGCGAAAATCACGGCGCAGGTCCAACAACCGGGTACGCCAGGTGGCCAAAACAGAGGTTAACTCATTGGTGGTCAGGTCTGCCATAGACTTGTCATGGTCCGGCGTTTCAATAATCACCTCATGGGCGCCAATGCCGTTCATCAGATCGTAGGGACCGTGGGCACGATTGTTCAGCTCCCCCTCGATCCGCAGCGCCGGGTATTTATTGGGGATCACCCTGACCTTCCAGGTGGGGGTGTTGGGCATGCCGTGATCCCTGATCGCAAAGATCTCCGGCGGTGTTTTGTCTTCATTGCCGTAGCAAAAGGGGCAGGCGGTGCTTGGCAACGGTTGCGGTTCAACCTGAAAATCCCGCGGGCGACGCCCCCGCTCAACGGCAATAATCACCCAGTGCAGCTTTAACGGATCCCAACGCAGTTCAGACATGCAGCCCCCAAGGGGCAAGGGACAAGAGGCAAGGGCAAGAAAACTGATTCTTTGACCCTTGACCCTTGACCCTTGACCCTGTCTTTAAATTAACCAATCATTCGCTTCCAGATCCGGCCCTTCATACTGCAGCATCAGCGGCGCATCGGACGGCCAGCGTCCGATCTCCTCACGATCCCGCGTCAAGGTAACGCTGGCAAACAGTTTGGAACGGGCTTGCAGCCCCAGACAGTCCAGCGGCACCGCCACCTCGCAGGTCCGATCAAAAGCCCAGTTGCAGCAGCAGTTGGTTGGGGTCCAGTCCCCCAGCTCCCGTACCAGCAACAGACCTTCGCGGGCAACCCGCTGCATCGGCAGCCGATATTCCCGATCGGCTATCAGGTGCAGTGCCAGAATATCATTCTCTTTCAGCAGCCTGCTGAGTTCCTGGATGCCGTCAATCCTGAAAAAGAGCGTGTTGCGGTTGTAACCCCAGTAGAACCCCTGCAACAGCCGGTCTGAGGAATGCATGGCAGAACCCTGGCGCGTCAGGTCAAACAGACCGGCAGCCAGCCACTCAAAATAATCGCTGACCTTACCGTTGATCTCCGGGGTAATGAAACCGGCCGGTTCCCGTACCAGTCCGGCCGGGCTCTTTTTCTTGATCGGTTCCAGCAACTCTCGCGGCACACCCAGCCCCAGCAGGGTGTAGATATTGGCCAGGTGCTGACGGAACAGCCGGTCAAAACGGTCACTGTGGGGTGAAAAATGATCATCACCAAACCACCAGAACCAGTCGCTCCCCTCAGCCGCATACAGTGAGGTGCAGAGCATGCGGGCCACCTGATCTCCGTCCATACCGGCAGCAGCAAGCTGGGCAGCGGCAGCCGGGTGATGCTCCAGAATGGCCCGCCGTGCAGCTGACACCAGATCCCAGGCCAGGTTTTCTTCAGGGTGACCGATCCAGATGCCGTAATTGGCATTGATCCACGATCCGGGATGAATATGGTGCAGACGCCCCTCAAAACGGGACCGTTCCAACACCTCGCTGCAGGTGGCCGGCTGCAGATCAGGTGCCTCAGCCACTGCAGCATACATGCCGGACAGGAATGCATAGGCATTGTCCGGATAGAACTCCCAGGCGTTTTCGCCATCAAGAATCACCGGTATGACCCGTCCCTCTGAGCCCACCCGCTGCCTGATCTGCCGCAGCCGCCCGGTAAAATCGGCCACGGCCCGGCGGGCATCCCACTGGCTGTAGGTAAACCCGATCAGGTCAGAGAGCTGATGGTCCCTGAAAAAGATGTTCAAATCGCCATGGCCGGTTGCATAGCGCCAGGGCCAGTAAAGCTGCTCGCTTCCCTCACCCAGGCCACCGTTCAGCGAGCGTGCCAGCACCTCTTCATCAGTTGCAACCCACTTGAGCCCGCACTCGGCTATCAGCCGCAGCGCATCATCACTGACCGAACCTTCTGATGGCCACATACCGGCTGGTATGGTGCCGAAAATCTCCTCAAAATACTGCAGACCGTGAAGGATATGGGCCCGGGCATCTTCAGGATGACGGAACCGCTCCAGCGGCAGCGTCACCCGCGGCATCGCCTCACGGGCAATCTGGCTGTCGCACAACAGCGGCAGGATCGGATGGAAATAAGGGGTGACCGATAACTCGACCTGCCCGGATGCCTGCAATTTCTTGTACAGCGGCACAATCGCATTCAGCAGTACGCGGTGGGCAGCAAACAGCCGATCGCGATCCTCGGCGGTAAAGCCCTGCCCCTTGGCCAGCAGCTCACGGAAAATCGGATACCGCCGCCGTGCCGCCTCGCCGGTCCAGGAAAGGAAAAACCAGACCTGCAGGTCGAGCAGATCCTGATTGCTGAAATGACGCACCCGTTCCCGCACCGCGCCCGGCTTACCCTCGCCGGCCATATACAGCAGCTCCAGGTAACGGCGGTACGGTTCAATCATCCGCTGGCGGTTGGCAGAGAAAAAATTCTCCAGCAGAAAGACCTTGTCTTCCTCGCCCATGTCCGCCGGGTTCATCTGCCCCTTGACCAGAAACGGATCCACCGCCGTGCCGGCGGCATAATCCAGCAGCTGTTCAATCAGAGAAGGCACCAGGTTAAAGACCGCCTTTGCCCCCGGCGTGTCCTCCACAATGGCCGGCATGTCAAAGTAATCCTTGACGGCATGCAGATAGGTCCAGGGGAGGGCATACTCCCCCTTGACCGGGTCCTTGTAATAGGGCTGGTGCATGTGCCAGAGGAATATGACGTCGATCGG
>DIUB01000103.1 GCA_002422265.1 Geobacter sp. UBA6169 | reverse complement strand
GCAGGTGACTGCTCCCTACTCAACCCTGTTAAAAGGAGACCTTCCATGTTCAAACAACTCGTATCATTGCTGGTGTTACTTCTGCCGGTCCTGCTCTTGTCCGCCTGCGGCGATTCCGGAAGCTCCAATAATGGCGCCATTGTCACCAACCAGGTGGTGCTGGCCAAGACCGGCAGTACCTATCAGGAGGTGCGGCATATTGTGCTGCGCGGCACCAATCAGGAGATCGGAACGGCCATTGCCCGGCTTTCAAAGGATCAGTACCAGGCCCGTCCGTTCCCGTTTCCTGACCTGACGGCCAAGCAGAATCGAAACAGCTACATTCAGCAGAACTTCCCCTACCTAGCCCAGCGCCAGAAAGGTATCGAGGCCTACTACGGCTGGGGGGCAACCGATCTCTATGACAGCAGTTCGCTCTGGTACGACATCTTTCCGGTCAACTGCTCCGCCATCTTTTTCCCCAAGGCGGTCACGGCCACCGGCCATTCTTTTACAGCCCGTGTGATGGATTTTTACACCGTGGACATCAACCAGTTTATGCAAAAAAGCAAAGATCCTTTGGGTAACAAGCTCTTTTCCCGCAATTATGTATTGGAGACCTATCCTCAGGACGGCGGTTATGCCGCCATGGTGGTGGGTACCTTTGATCTGATGAACGGAGCCTACGACGGGTTCAACGAAAAAGGGCTGGTGATCAGCGGTCTGGTTGATCAGGCACTGACCTTCACACCGGGCGGCGTTGTGCAGGATCTGACAAAACTGACCAGCCAGGAGGGGCTGAGCTACCTGCAGATGGTACGCCTGCTGCTGGAAAATGCCGCCACCATTGATGATGTGGACCGGCTGCTTGCGAACCTGAAGGTCTATTTCCCCATTGACGGCATCCATTTCCTGATCGGTGACCGTAGCGGTAACGCGGCCATCCTGGAGTTTTACCTCGATGCCGATAAAAAAATGACCTACACCCTGATCCGTCAGCCGGCCAACAGTCCGACCATCATAACCAACCATTCCATGCGGCTTAACCCTGATCCGTCCAAATACACCTACGACAAGACCAAGCCGTACGATACCTTTTACCGCTACATGCGGCTCTATGATTATCTGCAGGCCTCAGCCTTCCTGAAGTACACCCTGGATGACGGTCTGTACGCTATGAGCCTGGTGTACGGCTATGCCGATGACGCCTCGGAAGGGGCTGCAGCGCCGTTTCCGGTGCGTGCCATCTGGTCGGTGGCCATGGATGTTGATGACCTGAGCATGAAGATCAAGTTCTACACCGCCGACAACACGGCACTGAAACAGCCGATCATGACTGATGCCTATACCTTCAGGCTTAAACCATAGAGTACTTCAACGAAAAGGGGCTGGTAATCAGCGGTCTGGTGAATCAGACACTGACACTTGGAGACAACCATGCAACTGGCAAGCTGCTTTCAGACAACGCCGGAAGAGATCAACAGTGGCAGCTGGAATCCCTATCTCGGTATCAGCATCAACAATCGGGCCTTTACTGGCGATTATCTGGATGCCTTTCTTGCATGGGCTGTTCCCCGATCTCGGGACAAGGTTGCCATTGTGCTGGTGGACGTGCTGCAGCGGATCAATAACCAGGTGCTTGACCGCTCCAAACCTGCTGCCGCGCTTGAAAAGGCCTTTCGCAAGGCGGATGAGGTGCGGAATCTGTGCAGTGAGGCGCTTGAACGTCTGGACAGCTGTTCCCGCAACCGGGTGCTGCTGCTGGAGTGGCCAGACATCGTGGATGAACAGTATTTTCAGCATAATCTGAGGCTCTTTAGGGCGGCATTCCAGGAAGATCCGGCTTTCAGGGAGGCGCTGGTTGAGCTGAGCCGTCAGAATCTGGGTGTTATTGCCGGGCGACTGGGACTGGAACAGCTTGAACAGATCTCGCACTATATTCTGTATGAGCTGCCCGAACTGGTCACCGGCTTTGTCTTTGAGGGCATCCATTTCAACCTGAATGTCTATCCCGGAGCGATCTTCAAGGTATACAAACAGTTGCGGGAACATGACTGCTATGCCCGGATAGCGTCCGATCTGCGGAGTATCGGCCCGTTTGCGTCGGTTGAGGCGTATGCGGAATAACAAGCAGGCGCTATTCTAATCTGACGTTATCTGAAACCTGAACCAGCGATTATCAGCATAATGGAGGAAGCCATGTATGAAAAACGTAGAGATCTAACACGATCCATTACCCTGACAACGCTGTTGTGCCTGCTGCTGACCGCCTGCAGCGGCACTGACAGTCCATCCTCAAACCGTACCAGCTACAGCCTGGATGCCAACGCCTCCGGGGTGATCGAGAAGGTCAACAATATTGTCAACATGACCGTGGTCTCGAAAGATGCCAACGATCTGAAGGCCGAATATCGGGCCGGTTTTGTGCAGGGCAAGCTGCAGGGCAGGCAGATCATCTCTGCCCGGGATAATAACTGGGATGATGCCTATCTGGTGGACCCCGGCCACACCTTTCCCAAACAGCCGGGACCGACCAGAGCAGAGCTTGATCAAGCCGGCGGCCTGCTGAATGACAATTATAACGCCTTCATTGCGTATCTGCGTTCACCGACCACCGACACCACAACCGCCCACCTGCTGAAGCGGCTACTGTTCAGGATGCTGGGGATCTACCACGGTGTTTCGCAGGCGCAGCCTGCAGCGTTGGATTTTTCCGGCACCTGGCTGCCGGACAGCAGTTATTTCAAGGCAACAGAACTGGTGCTGGGGTATGAGACACCAGGCCTGACCTTTCTGGACCTCTATTATGTCAATGCCAACTTTGACATGATGGATGTGATTGCCAATTCGCCGGAACTGAGCGTAAACGGCATCAGCACAGTGGAGCAGAATGACAAATGCTCAGCCTTTCTGAAGCGCTCCGGCAATGAGATCTACCTGACCCACAACTCCTGGATGGGGTTCCTGTCCCAATCCATGACCCAGACCATCAACGTGAATGGNNTCATGTTCAATGAAACCACCCACCGCAGTTCACGCTCCGTCACCAAAACCGACGGTATCTGGCTTTTCTGGCGCTCGGCCCTGGCCGAACAGTTTTCGTCTTCTGTTGATGACTTCTTCAAATACATCTCCATTGACAACAGCGGCACCTACCTGAACGGCTACATGGTGGCTGACGTCAAAAACAACGAGACCGGACTGGTTGAGATGTCCTACCGCTGCTTTATCTACTACAAATCAACCGGCGGCCCCTATACGGTGACCGCGAAGTCACTGGACGGCGGTGCCTGTTCCACTGCTTACGATCCGGAACTGGTGACCCCTGACTACCTGATGGGAATCAACTATCCGGCTTCGTACCAGGTGGCGCAGGATCTGCGCTCAACCGACAACCGTCCGGCCCGGCGGGTGCAGTTCAAGCAGCTGCTGCCCGGTGTTGACAGCATTGAAAAGGCAAAATCCGTCATTACCTACACCGACCCGGCCAATCCGCTTTCCATTTTCGGACGCTGGGATCTGGGCTATGGCCAGACCTCCTATGCCAAACTTATCCCGGATGGTGCAGTTGACGCCAAGGCAGCCTCCGGCAGCATGGTCCGTTCCTTTATGGGACTTTCAGGTGCCCTGGATCTCTCAGCAGGATCCAGCGGTTTCTGGATGTTGTACGGCACCCCGCACGTCAATGGCGCTCCATTCATCTGGAGCCAGTCGGCCTGGAAGTGGCAAAAGCTGCGGGATGTGCCGGACCGGATTGATGGAACCTTTACGCTGATGTCGTTGTATCTGAGATGATCTGGAGCGACGCGATTATGAGACTTGAAAGCTGTATTCAAGACAACTCCGGCAGAGGTAAACAGTGGCCGCTGGAACCCATAAGCACCAACAATAGGGCGTTTACCAGTGGGCACTGGCCCGCCAATTTCATGAAATAGTCAGGGGGTCCCATGTATTCAGCAAAGTGGTTTGCCGGTCTGTTGGTTGTGTTTTGTGCAAGTTCATTTTCATTCTTTACACCGGTTCATGCTGTCCAGCATGCCCCTCCGCCGCAGCTTGACACCCTTTTTCTGGGCCCCAAGGCAGAATCCGGTGATTTTTTACGAGAACTGCTGCAGTCAATTGTAACTGAACAATCTGCATGGCGAAAAGGGTTCCATCCGGAAGACCCCCCTGTCATAAAGCCTCAAACGCTGAGTGCGCCTGAAGCATTGGTCACCAGGTCCGGTCTGAAGCAGCAGCTGGCAGCCCTGTCCTCACGGTTGCAAGCCAATTCAAACCCCTGGTTTTCCCCCCGCTATCTGGGGCATATGAACTCCGACCTGCTGCTGCCGGCGGTTGCCGGCTATGTTTCTGCCATGCTCTACAATCAGAATAATGTGGTCTATGAAGGAGGGCCTGCCACCACCGAGATTGAGCTTGAGGTGGCTGAACAGCTGGCGGGCCTGCTGGGGTATGATCCCAAAACCTTCTGGGGCAATGTAACGGCAGGGGGGTCCACGGCGAATTTTCAGGCCCTCTGGTATGCCCGCAACCTGAAGTCCTTTCCTTTGGCTGTCAAGGCGGTCATGCCGGAACTGGTAAAAGGAAAATCAATCCATCAGCTGATGAATATGCCGGTTCAGCAGGCACTTGAACTGCTTGACAAGGTGAAAGCCGACAAAAAGTACGAGGCGGTTTTGCGCCAGACCGTTAAGGGGGCGGGGGTTAACCCTTCTCGGCTGGGAAAGCTGCTGGTGCCCCAGTCACGCCACTATTCGTGGGACAAGGCAGCGGATGTATTGGGTCTGGGCAGTCGTAATATCATCACCATCCCGGTTGACCGAAACTACAGGATGGACCTGGCTGCCCTTGACAGAACCATAGCAGACCTGGCCCGGAGGAAGATCCCGGTACTGGCGGTTGTTTCGGTGTTGGGAACCACGGAAGAGGGTGCAGTGGACGAGGTGCACAGGGTTGCTGAGCTGCGCAGAAAATACGCTGAACGCGGGGTCGGTTTTTTTTATCACATTGATGCGGCATACGGCGGCTATCTGCGCAGCATGTTCATCAATCCGTCCGGCAGTTTCATGACGTTGGATGATGCCAGAAAGATTGCCGTTGAAAAGTACGGGATACCGGCATCCTACGGATGGCCGGATGCCTCGGTGTATGAGGCTTTCAAGGCTGTGCCGGAGGCCGATTCCGTAACCATAGATCCGCACAAGCTGGGGTACATCCCCTATCCGGCAGGGGCGGTCCTGTTCAAAGACAAGCGGATTCTGGCGGTGCAGACCTTCCATGCCGCCTATGTGCAGGATCTTCGCAAAAAAGCACCGGTCAGCATCGGCCACTACACCCTTGAGGGTTCAAAAGCGGGAGCAGCGGCTGTGGCAGCCTGGACAGCACACCAGGTTGTTCCTCTCAACTCTGACGGTTACGGCAGTCTGCTCGGGCGAACCATCAAGTCCACCGCACTGCTCTACAACCGGCTCACCTCAATGTCTCCTTTCAAGGCTGCCACCGGCAAAAGCTACCGGATAATTCCGCTGGTCAAGCCGGATACCAACATTGTGGATTATGTGGTGCAAGAACTGGGCAACCCAAGTCTCGCAGCCATGAACAGCCTTAATCAGCGTATTTATGATCACAGTTCCTACGTATCAGGCAACCTGGCAAAAAAAGATATCGTGCTTTCCAAGACCGTGTTCTCCCCTGCCGACTATGGTGATGTGCCCCTCGACTTTATCCGCACGTGCGGCTTTGCCGATGCCGAGTGGAGGAAAACACCCTCTGTGCTGGTGCTGAGAACCACGATGATGAACCCGTTTCTGGCAGATGAGGAGACATTCAACAACTATTTCACCATCATGATAGACGCATTGAAAAGGGCCATTGACACGATGGAGAGGTAGTTGTCATTTAAGGCGTGCTGTCCGCTGAATGGTGCGAATTTCTTAGTTAATTTTGATGCACAGGAGGATCATGGAGTGGATCGACGCACCTTCATCACCGCAGCCGGGGCAGCAGCATGTGCAGTCCCCTTTATTGCAGGCAAGGGATTGGCCGCTCCTGCCACTGGCAAGCCGCTGGATAACCCGCATTTCAGAACACTTCTTGCCGAGGCGCACAAGGCAAAGAAAAACGCCTACAGCAGGTACTCAAACTTCCAGGTGGGTGCGGCGCTGCTGGCAAAGGACGGCACCATCATCACCGGTTGCAATGTGGAAAACGCCTCCTACGGGCTGACTATGTGTGCCGAACGGACTGCCGTATTCAAGGCCGTATCCATGGGGTACAAACCAGGTGATTTTGTTGCTATTGCCATCGCTGCCAGTGCTGACAACTTCTCCCCCTGCGGCGCCTGCAGGCAGGTGTTAAACGAGTTTGGCAACGATATGACGGTGATTTTCGAGTTTGGGGGCAAGGTGGTAACCACAACCCTGGCTGATCTGCTACCGTACACGTTCAGGCTGTAACAGACCGATGTTCCCTGCAGAAGGTGGTCATAAACCATGGTGAAGAGATTGTTCCACGTACCTGTCTTTGTATTCCTGTTCTGCCTGCCTGGGCTTCTGTGCGGCTGCAGCCCGCAACCGACAGATCGGTTTGTGATCGGCATTTCCATTCCCACCCAGCGGGAAGAAGGCTGGATTCGCGGGGTCAACTTTCTGCGGGCCGAGGCAGCCAAGCGCGGGTATCAGGTAAAGCTGCAGATATCGGACAATGATGCAACCCGGCAGCTGGCCCAGTGCGAGAACCTGATTGCCCAGGGGGTGCAGGTGCTGGTGGTGGCGCCCCATGATGCCTCGGCTGCCTCGGTGATTGTGGACAAGGCCCACCGGGCCGGGATCAAAGTCATCTCCTACGACCGGATGATCAAGAATGCCGCTGTTGATCTCTATCTCTCTTACGACAATGAGAAGGTGGGTGAGTTGCAGGGTGCGTACCTGACCCGCAAGGTGCCGAAGGGGAATTACATCGTGCTTTCCGGCGCCCCCACCGATAACAATGCGGCCCAGTTCAAGGCCGGTGCCATGAAGTTCATCAAGCCGCTGGCCGAGAAGGGAGAGATCAGGATCGTCATGGAGCAGGCGGTGAAAGACTGGCTGCCTGCCGAGGCGATGAAGCTGGTGGAAAACGCCCTGACCTCCAGCAAGAATCGTATTGATGCCATACTGGCACCCAATGACGGCACTGCAGGCGGGGCCATAGCCGCCCTTGCCGCGCAGAAGCTGGACGGCAAGGTACCGGTGACCGGGCAGGATTCAGAGGCTTCTGCTGCACGCCGGATCATGGAGGGAAAGCAGAGCATGACGGTTTTCAAGGATGCGAGCCGTCTGGCTGAAGAGACGATCATTGCAGCCAGGAAACTGGCTGACGGGGCTGATCCGGAGGCCAACAGCACTGTTTTTAACGGCAGGTATCAGATCCCGGCCCGTCTGCTGACGCCGGTTGTGGTGGATCGGAATAACCTGGAAACGGTGCTGATTGAAAGTGGCTATCTGAAACGGTCGGACGTTGCGGCAGCGGGGAAATAGGGAGCGTACCGGTATGCGTGAACAGATCCTTGAGATGCGCGCTATTGTCAAAGAATTTTCCGGTGTCAGGGCGCTGGATGGGGTTTCTTTTGCCGTGCAGGCAGGAGAAATCCATGCCCTGGTGGGGGAGAACGGGGCTGGCAAGTCAACCCTGATGAAGATTGTAAGCGGTGTCTACCCCCATGGCAGCTATCAGGGTGAGCTGCTTGTTGATGGCAGTGAGTGCCGTTTCAAGGGGATCAAGGCCAGCGAGGCGGCCGGTGTTGCCATTATCCATCAGGAGCTTGCCCTGGTGAACCAGCTTTCTGTTGCCGAGAATATCATGCTTGGCCAGGAGCTAGCCTCTGTTGGCGTGCTTGATCAGGATCGTTCCCTGCAGGAGGCCGCACGGGTACTGAAACTGGTGGGACTGGATCTCCCGCCTGCAACAGAGGTGCGTGACCTGGGAGTGGGGCAGCAGCAACTGGTGGCCATAGCCAAGGCCCTGCATAAAGATGCCCGGATCCTGATCCTTGATGAACCCACCGCAGCCCTTTCAGACGACGAGGCTGATCTGTTGCTGCGGATCTTGCGGGAGCTGCGTGAAAAAGGGGTGACCTGCATCTATATATCCCATCGACTGCGGGAGGTGCTTGAGATAGCTGACCGGATCACGGTCATGCGGGATGGCCGCACTGTGGGTACTGTGGAGAGCAGCGGCATGACCGAGGCGGCGCTGGTGACCATGATGGTGGGGCGTGAACTTGCGCAGATCTACCCCCGCACTGAACGGACACCGGGCGAGCTGGTTATGGAGCT
>DIUB01000038.1 GCA_002422265.1 Geobacter sp. UBA6169 | reverse complement strand
GTTAAATCGGGTTTGTGGTGATAGCGCCGGTTCCGGTGTGGGTAACCCTTCGATGGCAGCTCCAGCAGTTGCGGGAAGTGTCCATCTGGGATACCAGGGTTTCATGGCAGCGGACGCAATTGGCCTTCAGTACCTTGGCGCCGTGATCGGAAATCTTGATCGGATCGGCAATCTTGCCAAAATTGAACACCAGCACGTCTTTCATGCCGTCGATGGATTTCCAGATGTAGTGCGATGCCACGTTGTTGTTGGGCAGATGGCAGTCCACGCATTTCAGGCGTCGATGGGCACCGTTGTGCATGAAGGCGGTGTGCTGGGCCTCCATCACATGACAGCTGGCGCAGAAATCAACCGACTCGGTCTTGGCCAGCAGCTTGGGCGGTCCCAGCATCACGAACAGACCGATCAGTAAAGCGCCGATCCCGCCGATAACGATAATTTTAAGCCACTTACCGCTGAAAAAAGATCCCATCCCTTCACCCCCCTTCTCTATGAGCTGTTTTCTGTTGTTGCGGACGATGGTATGGTTGCCGGATGAATGGGCAAGTGCCACGGTATCCACCGGTAGCTTGGTATACGTGAACTGTCATTCAGGTTATTTGACCAATGTCAAATAGTGCTAAAAAAACAATCACGCGCCTAACTATTCAGCATTTCCGCAAAAAGTCAAATGCCGCGTCTTTATTTGGTAAATGAATATTCACATCATCAGGTGGCTTCAAATATTCGTTGACAAGTCAGCTGAGTAGCCAGCATTATGTAAATATGAAATCACAAAACATGCTCGAAAAAAAGGCAACGCAGGTGAGGCAGGCCGAGATCGTACAGGCTGCCCTGGGGGTGATCGGCAGGCTGGGGGCCAGCGGTTTGACCATCCATGAGACGGCTTTGGCCGCCGGGATGTGCGAGGCCAACATCTACCGTCACTTCCGCAACAAGCAGGAGGTGGTCAAGGCGGTGGTGGAGTTTATCGGCAGTCAGGTTACCAGCCGGGCGGCCCAGTTGGCCGGTTCCAGCGGCAAGCCGCTGGACAAGCTCGAAAAGGTGATCCTGGCCCATGCTGAGATGATCGCCAAAAACCCCGGTATCCCCCGGCTGCTGTTTTCAGACGGCGGCATCGCCACCGGCGGCAAGATTGCCCAGATCATGGTCAGCCGGATCGAGAGTTTTCAGTCAACCCTGACTGGACTGCTTGAGGCGGCTGTTGCAGAAGGGGCGGTGCGGGAAGGGATCGGCACGCGTGAGACCGCTATCACTATTATGGGGATGATCCAGTTCTGTGTGCTGCGCTGGATCGGTAATCAGGCCGAAGGCAAGCTGACCGATGAAGTTGCGCTGTTGTGGGGCAACTTTCGGAAGCTGCTGGAGCGGTGTGAACGGTAACAATTTTTTTTAGCCGTGATGTGAATAAAAATTCACACGATCAGGAGGGCCTCTATGATGACGTATTACCGATCTGTACTGGCAGGTGCGTTGCTGGCGCTGCTGCCGCTGGTCGCCCGGGCCGAGTCGCTTGGCCTGCACGAGGCGGTCAAGCGAGCCATAGAGCAGAATCCGGTTCTGGCTGAATCTCGGGCCGCTGCAGCCGTTGCCGAACAGGGGATCAAGACCGCCCAGGGCCGCCATTTGCCACGTTTGAGCCTTGAGGCCAATATTACTCATCGTTCGGAATCCACCGCCTTTGTCCCGGCCCAGAGCGCTACTGTTCCGCCCCGTTTCAGTGACAGCTACGCCTTTCTGGGGCCGGTGCTGACCCTGCCGATCTATCAGGGGGGGCAGGTGCAGACCGGTGTCAGGCTGGCTGAGGTGCGCCATGCCATGCAGCAGGACAGCGTGGTGATTACCCGCAACGAGCTGATTGCCAACACTGTGGTCACCTATGCCAAGTGCCTGCAGCTGCAGACCCTGGTGGCTGCCTCACGCACGGCGCTGGAGGCCTTGCACCGGCAGCAAAAAGATGCGCGGCTTAAGTTTGAGCTGGGGCGGATCGCCCGGGTGGACCTGCTGAAGGTTGAGGTGCAGCAAGCCAATGAGGAGCAGCGGTTGCTGGCCCTGCAGGAGGGGCTCAAGAACGCTGAAAGCAGTCTGCGGAGCCTGATGGGTGAGCCGGTGGCACCGGGGGCAACCCCGCTTGTGCTGCGAGACCGGTTGGCCCTGCAGGAGCTTGCGCCTGATTTTGAGGCCGGGCTGGTCCTTGCCAAGAGCAAGCCCAAGTTTCAACTGTACGCCAAGGCGGTGCAGGATGCCGCACTCAACCGCAGGATGGCCCTGGGCAAGCTGCTGCCCAGTCTGCAGGCAACAGCAGGCTACCAGCAGCAATTGGGGTTTAACCCCCATTTCAGCGATGGCATCTGGTACGCGGGCGCGTCGCTCAGTCTGCCGTTGTTTGACCGCAGCAGTTACGCCGAGCTTTCACGGGAGCGACTGCAGCAGCAGCGGGCCGAGCAGAAACTGCGGGCCGTGGAGCAGCAGATCAGGCTTGACCTGCTGCAGGCCGCTTCATCCATCACTGAAAGCCGCAAGCGAATCAGTGCGACCAGGCTGGCGGTGGACCAGGCTGGAGAATCGTTCCGGATCGAGCAGCAGAAATTCAACGAAGGGGCCGGCACCATGGCCGATTTGCTGCTGGCTCAATCGGCCGAGGCCCAGGCCGTGGCCAACCAGACCCAGGCACTGTTTGACCAGACCGTGGCCGTGCTGAACTGGTACAAGGCCAGCGGAAATATGGAGGTATATCTGCAATGAAACGCAACCTGTTGATCCTGGTGGTGCTGGTACTGGCTGGAGCGGCCCTGGTGCTGGTGAAAAAGAAGCAGCAGAGCCTGGCCGATCTGGCAAAACCGGCCACAGTGCCGACCGTGGTGCAGATACAGGCTGCCCGACAGGGTGAGCTTGAGGTGACCCGCAGCTATCTGGGCAGGCTGGAGGCTCNNGGTGAGCTGGTGATTACTCTGGATGACCGTGAGCTTATGGAACGTGCCCAGGCGGTTCAATCGGAAGGGTTGGCAGCCACACAGCGGCTGACAGCGGCCCGCAGCGCCCTGCAGACCCAGCAGGCAATCTACGGAAGGGATGAAAAACTGTATACCGCCGGGGCCATTTCTCAAGAGGCGCTGGAGCGATCCCGCACCGCCCTTGATGCTGCCCGTGCCACGGTGCAGGCCACGGAAGAGGGGATTAAGGGGATCAACATGCAGAGCGCTGCAGCACGCACCCAGGCCGGCTACAGTCAGGTGCGGGCGCCGTTCAGCGGCATAGTGACCCGGCGGTTGATGGAACCAGGCGATCTGGCTGTGCCGGGCAAACCGATCCTGACCATTGAGCAGCAGGGGGCCTGCAAGGTGGTGTTGCAGGTGCCCCAGGAGGACCTGAGCGGTCTGCGGGCTGGCAGCCGTGCCTATCTGCGGCATCCTGACGGACGCAGCCTGAGTGCAGCCGTCAGCCGGATATACCCCAGTGTGGGGCCAAGCCTGCAGGCCGGGCTGGAGATCAGTCTGGCCAAGCCGCCCTTTGACCTGCCCAGCGGCGCATCCTTGACTGTGGAGCTGGCAGCGGAACAGCAGCAGGGATTGCTGGTGCCGGAACAGGCACTGGTACGCAACGGCACCGCAACCGAGCTGCGGGTAATCAAAGACGGAAAGGTGCAGGTGCGGACAACACGGCTGCTGGGGGTGAGTAACGGCGTTGCTGCGGTTAGTGGCGGTCTGACAGCCGGTGAACAGGTGGCCGTGGGTCAGGAAAGCCGCTTAAGGCTGCTGGCTGACGGGGTGTCGGTTACCCTGCAGGGAGCCCGGCCATGACCGTGATGGAGCGGATTCTGGCCCGCCCGCATCTGGTACTGGCCTTGGTGCTGCTGCTGTCGGCCATGGGGGTAATCGGCTATTTCAAGATGCCGTTCAACCTGTTCCCTGATTCCGAGCGGCCCCAGATCACGGTGGTGACGGTCCTGCCCGGCGGTGCTGCCGCTGATGTTGAAAATGACATCAGCCGGATCATTGAGAAAGAGCTGGCCACCTTGGATCTGGTACGCAAGGTAAGCAGCACCACCAAGGATGAAGTCTCCATGGTCAGTGCCGAGTTTGAGTATGCCAAGGGGGTGGACGCAGCAGCGACCGACGTAACCAACGCCCTGGGCAAGGTAACGGCACGGCTGCCACGCGAGGCGCGGCCGCCCCAGCTGTTCAAGATCAGTCAGGCCACCCAGCCGGTGATGACTCTAGCCCTGTCCCCTGCCGATGGATCAGGTATGACCCTGCCCCAGATCCGGCAGCTGGCTGAAAACCGGATCAGGGAAACGCTGCTGCGGGAACCACAGATTGCCAATCTGGAGCTGTTCGGCGCCAATCAGCCGGAGGTGACGGTAACGATTGACCCGGAGCGGATGAACCGTTTCGGTATCGCCATCAGTGAGGTGCTGGGGGCGCTGGCGGCCCAGAATCAGAACATTCCCCAGGGGATGGTGATCCGTCAGGAAGGGCAGTACCTGGTCAAGACCGACGGCGCGGTGCAGCGGCCTGATCAACTGCTGGAACTGGTGGTGGCGCGCAAGGGGGGCGGGTTGGTTCACCTGCGGGACATTGCCCGGGTCTCCCAGGGGGTGCAGGAGCCCCAGTCGGCCTACCACGGCAACGGCCGTGAGGCGATCGGCGTCAACATCCTGCGGGGCCAGACCGGTCATACCCTGGATACGATCCAGGCGGTAGAACGGTTATTGCCGCGGCTCAAGGCTGACTACCCCGGCATCCGTTTTGAGATCAGCTACAGCCAGCAGGACCTGGTGGAGCGCAGCGTAGACAACATGCTGGAGGCGCTGCGGGATGCCATTATAATCACCGTGCTGGTGATCTTCCTGTTTCTGGGCAACCTGCGCACCATGCTGCTGGTGGGGATCTCGATCCCGTTCAGCTACCTGCTGACCTTTGCCTGCATGTGGGTCTTCGGCTTCGAGTTCCACATGATCACCCTGACCGGCGTGATCCTGGCGGTGGGGATGCTGACCGATGACAGTATTGTGGTGATCGAGAACATCGAGCGCCACTACCGCGAATCAGGCAAACCGATCCGCGAACTGGTGGCGGGCGGCACCCAGGAGGTGATGCTGGCGATCATGTCCGGCACCTTTTCCACCGTGGTGGTGCTGGTGCCGATCATCTTTATCGGCGGCTACGTCCAGACCGTGCTGCGCCCTCTGTCGCTCTCGCTCTGCATCGCCCTGGTGGCCTCCTATATCGTCTCGGTCACGGTCATCCCGATCCTGGCCCCCTACCTGCTTAAGCTGGATCATACCCCCAACCGGCTGGAGGCGCTGGTGGGACGCTGGGGTGACCGGTTCAGCAGGGCGATAGCCGACTTCTTCAGCAACCTGCTGGATCTGGCTTTACAAAAACGGCTGTTGTTTCTGGCCGTGGCAACGGTGCTGCTGCTGATCACCGGGCGGCTGATCAAGCCGCTGGTGGGGCAGGATGTGATGCCCCCCATGGATACCGGCATTATCAAGATCAGCTTTGAGGCTGATGCCAACAGCTCGCTGGAGCAGAGCCAACAGCTGCTGACTGCCATGGAAGGGGTGATCCGCCAGCAGAGCGGGGTGACTGCGGTCAGCTCCACCCTGGGCTCAGAGCCGTCGGTGGTCTCCTTTGGCGGCGCAAAGAACCCCCAGGCCGGGGCCATTACCGTCATGCTGGTGGACCGGTTCAGCCGCAGCCGCAGCATCTGGGAGATTGAGCGTGAGCTCAGGGCCGGATTTGCCCGGTTGCCTGGGCTCAAATATGTTGATGTGTATGAATACGGCGCCACCCCGCTCTCCACCATCCGCGCCACGGTTGACGTGCAGGTGACCGGGCCGGACCCGCTTGTACTGGCCGGGCTGGGCAGAGAGCTGCAGCAGCGGATGCAGCAAGTGGGCGGGCTGGCATCGGTCTCCCTGACCTGGCAGGATGACAAGCGGGAACTGCGCTTTACTGCTGATCCGCAGCGCTGCGCCCTGTACGGCATCTCCCCCAGGGAGGCCGCCAATCAGGTACAGACCTTCCTGCAGGGGGGCGTTTCAACGTTCTACCGCCTGCCGGGGGAGGACAGCCTGCCGGTGCGGGTCCGTCTGGCTGCCGAGGCCCGCAACCGGCCGGAACGGCTGGAGCAACTGCTGCTGCACACGCCGCTGGGTGAGGTGCCGCTGGGTAGCCTGGGCAGGTTCAGCACGGCTGATACCCCGGCCCTGCTGACCCGTCAGGATCTGCAGAACAGTATCAACCTGCTGGGGTACCGCGAGACCGCTGCGGTCTCCCACATCATGGACAACGTCACGACCGCCCTGCAGGGGTTCAGCCTGCCGCCGGGCTACAGCCTGACCCAGGAGGGTGAATCCAAACAGGCAGCTGAATCGTTCAGCGCCCTGATGGCCGCCCTGACCATTGGCATGATCCTGCTGTACTTCTCGCTGGTGCCGGCCTTTAACTCCTTCCTGCACCCGCTCACCATCATGACCGCCATACCGCTGGCCCTGATCGGCGCGATCTGGTCGCTTTTGGCCACCGGCAAACATCAATCCATGGGTGCCTTTATGGGGCTGATCCTGCTGGCCGGAATCGTGGTCAAGAATTCGATCCTCTTGATCGACTTTATCGAAGTAGCCCGCAGCCAGGGGATGCCGTTGCGTGAGGCACTGCGCCAGAGTGTGCAGGTTCGTACCCGGCCGATCCTGATGACCGCCTTTGGTACGGCCGTGGGGATGCTGCCGATTGCCCTGGAACGGGCCATCGGACTGGAGCGGCTCTCACCGCTGGCAGTGGTGGCCATTGGCGGTCTGCTGGTCTCCACCTTTCTGACCCTGATCTACGTACCGATCTTTTACACGCTGTTTGATGAGTTAGGGGAGAAGGTGCGGGGGTGGGGAAAGGGACGGTGAGATGACAGTGCATATACAGCAGGTTTACATTCCTCGTGCTTGGTCATGATTTTTTCAGAACCAATGGCCGGACGGCGGGAGAATCAGGCTGCTTTGCATACAGCGGCAGCCTGATCTCCACGGCAAGTCCTCCGCCGGAACGGTTACTGGCGGTTACGCAACCGCCATGCAGTGCTACGGCACGGGCAGTAATGGCCAAGCCGATACCAGCACCGCCGCTCTGCCGGTCTCGGGCCTCATCTACACGACTGAACGGTTTGAAGATCTCATCCAGCATTATCTCCGGTACGCCCGGGCCATGATCCATGACCCGGATAATCGCAAAGCAGTCATGCTCCTGCTTAAGTAGTACCTCTACAGCGGCATGTTCAGATGTATAACGCAATGCGTTACGTACCACATTTTCTACCGCCCTGCGTAGCAACTCCCTATTGCCAGCCACTCGGATATCTAGCTCTGCACTCAGCACAACCTGCCTGTCTCCTCCAGCCGCTTCAAAATCTGCATCCTGCACCACCTGATCCAGCAACTCTCCCAGATCAACCGGCTCGGCAGAGTCAAACGCAGTACCGCTGTCCAGCAGACTCAGGGTCAGTAGCTCACCAATCATGGTGTTTAATCGCTCGGCCTCCTGCTCGATCCGATCCAGCGCCGGCTCTACATTTGACGTGGCCTTACGCCGGGCCAGTCCCAGGGCAACCTGCAGGCGAGCGAGCGGAGATCGCAGTTCGTGAGAAATATCGCGTACCAGTTGTTTTTGGGAGGTCAACAGCGATTCAATCCGTTCAGCCATCCGATCAAAATCGCGCCCCAGATCGTTGATTTCGTCACCGCCGCCTCCTTCGGCTATACCTGTTCGCGCTGAAAGATCACCCCCTGCCAGCTGTTGTACGGTCTGGCGTAATCTGTGCACCGGTTCACTCATCCGCCAGGCCAACAGATAACAGATACCGGCCCCTACCAAAAGAAAGATTAACGCCTGAATACCGGTAACAACAAGCATGGGCGGAGGCAGCAGCAGATCACGTCCTGGTGGCGGTCCTTGCGGATGAAATCCTGGGTGCAGCTTACGGTCATGCTGCTGCTGGGTTATCTCAGGGTATCGCTGCTCCAGCAGCCAGCCCCGAATACGGAAGGCAAACGAGAAAAAAACTGCTCCTGAAATCAGCATGGCAAGCAGAAAGGCGATAAACAATTTCACGAACAGGGATTTCATACGCCACCTGCCGGACGGAGATAGATATACCCGACTCCGCGCACGCTCTTGATCCGTTCACTGCCATCAGCAGCCGGCCCCAGCTTACGGCGCAGACTGCTAACATGGACATCAATACTGCGATCAAAGGAGTTGAGTTGCCTTCCGAGGGCAAGGCTGCAGAGTTCTTCCCGGCTGATAACCCGACCGGCCTGTGTCAGCAGTTGTTCCAGCAGAGAAAATTCGAGTGAGGTCAGCGCCACCTGGCGCTGACCTTGCAAAACGGTCCGCCCACCTGGATCAAGCATCAGATCACCCACGGACAAAACAGGCTCTGCTGGAAGATTCAGTTTCTGTGCTGCAGCCTGTCTCCTCTGAATCGCTCTGATCCTGGCCACCAGTTCGCGGGGATTAAACGGCTTGGGCAGGTAATCGTCAGCTCCCAGCTCAAGCCCCACAATCCGGTCAACTTCTTCGCCACGTGCAGTCAGCATCAGCACCGGCACCGATGATAGAGCCCTGATTCTGCGCAAGACCTCAAGTCCGTTGAGCCCAGGCAACATGACATCCAGCACGATCAGTGCGTACCCGCCTTGCACTGCTTGTTCCGCACCCATCGCACCGGTATGCGCTACCTCTGTATCGAACCCTTCATCTGCCAGGTACTCTTGCAGCAGACTACACAGATCCTGGTCGTCATCAACCACCAGTATCCGGTTTTTCATGGCACCACCTACCTTTTTTGAACTGTTGTCAATATAACGTGCCTACATGGTGATGTCTGTAAAGTTTTGTAAGTCTGATACTCATTACAAATCTTTACAGAGATGTTGTAACACTTAACGAAGATTACGGAACCGGTTTCCGATAAGTACAGTAACAAGGTAGCAAGCTTGATCATACTTTTCAGGATAAGGAGGTTCATCATGAGCAGCATAGGTGGTATCGGAAGCAGTATGAGCAGCAGCATGCTGCAACAGATGCAGGAAGAGAGGTTCACAAAGGGCGACACAAACGGTGACAGCAGTATCTCAAAAGATGAATTCGATGCGCTGTCAAAATTAGGTAAAAGTCGGGGCGGCGATGATACTGACGCCATGTTTGCCCAATTTGACAGTGACAGTGACGGTGCCTTAAGCAGACTGGAATCAGATGCTGCCATTGCGAGGGCCAGCCAGGAGATGCGGGGGCAGGGTATGCGTTCGCAGGGACCACCGCAAGGTCCGCCACCTTCAAAAGGTTCAGAAACATTGTCTTCCGACAATACTGATGTCAGTGCAGTTTTTGATGAAATGGATACCAATCAGGACGGCGTTGTCAGTCTTGCAGAAATGACGGAAGCCCTTGCCACATCAGACCAGAGTGAGTCTTCGTCCCGGAACCGGAACAGCAGCTCTGAGGATGCCCCAGCCCAGGCGATGCAACGTATGGATGCAATAGAAGAATCCTCTACCTCAGACAACAGCGGCTCGCTGAAGAGCATTCTGAACTCAGCCGTGAATAGTTACCTGCAACAGAGTTCAAGTAGCTATGCACAATTATCACTGGATAGTACAGGTTTGTCAGCTAGGGTCTAACCGTAAATATTTCCTGAAAAGCGTCTCAAAAAGCGAGGGTGACCTGTGTAAGGAATACCCGCGCTTTCTTTTTAACGATTTAAAAGTTTCTGCGCGCGGAGCCTCCGCAGAAACTTGTGGTGAACTAAGTCGTTTACTCCATAGCGCCATCTCTGTTTTGTGATACTGCCATGCTTGTAACGCACATTCATTGACTCAGGTCAATGTCATGCAATCTGTTCCCGGCTATGCTGTGAGAAAAGCGAAGGAGGCATCAGCATGCTTAGCATAGCAGCCAGGAATATTCTCCGCATCCGTCTGGCAGTACAGTGGCTGTTTCTGTTATGGATCGTCGGAATCGGTATCCGGTTCGGCCTGTTTGTGGCAGCCGTTGAACAGGGTAATCCTCAACCATTCTTTTCCCGTCCGTCTGGTGTGGAGGGCTTTTTGCCGATCGGTGCCCTCACCAGCCTGAAACACTGGCTTCTGAGTGGCGAGATCCATCCGGTACACCCGGCAGCACTGGTGATTTTTCTGGCAATTCTGTTGATGAGCCTGCTGGCGAAGAAGTCGTTCTGTTCCTGGATCTGTCCGGTGGGGACGCTGTCTGAGGCTCTGTACAAGCTGGGAGCGCGTCTGCTGGGGCGGAATTTCAAGGTCTGGAGGCCGCTCGATCTGTTGCTGCAGGGTATCAAGTATCTGCTGCTGTTTTTCTTCATAAAGATCATTCTGCTTGATATGCCTGCCTTTGCCATTGCCACCTTTCTGGATACGCCCTACTGGGCGGTCAGCGATGCCAAGATGCTGCGCTTCTTTACCCATATTTCGGCCACTGCCTTAACGGTGCTGATAGTGCTGACCCTGTTGTCTCTTATCTATCGCAATGTCTGGTGCCGCTACCTGTGCCCCTATGGCGCTCTGCTCGGCATCGTCAGTCTGCTTAGCCCGTTCAAGATTCGTCGCAACCCACAAATCTGTACCGATTGCCGCCAGTGCAGCCAGGCCTGCCCGGCAGGCATTGCCGTGCATAGCATAACCACGGTTGTTTCACCGGAGTGTACCGGCTGTTTAACCTGCGTAGCCACCTGTCCACACCAGGAGGTGCTGGCCATGCGTCCCTCGATCTGGAAACAGTCCATGCCGGTCTGGGTCTTTCCGGCAGTTGCTCTTGCCCTGTTTATGGGATCCATCGGGTTCGGCATGGTGAGCGGCCATTGGCAGACGGTGCTGACCTTTGATGATTACCGTCAACTGCTGCCGATGCTGCCGTATCTGAGCCATTGAAGTTGTGCCCTCCCCTCTCTCGCACGGGAAAATAAAGGGCAGGGTGGTGGCGGGAACGGCAGCGGTGTCAGCTGTTTTTTCCTTCGCACTCCGCCAACCGCTGCTTCAACTCCTTCTCCTTCAGCCAGCGCTCGGTCACATCCCGCATAATTGAGGCGCAACCCAGCATGACACCCTGCTCATCCTTCAATAGTACCATGCTGAATTCCAGTGAAACCTGGCTACCGTCCTTGCGGATGCCGGGGGAGGTAAGCAGGCCGGTTTTGTATTTGGTCTCGCCGCTGGCCATAACCCGATGATACCCCTCCCAGTGATGCCCTCGCAGTTTCTCTGGGATAAAAAGATCAAGTGACTGACCAACTGCGTCACTGGCGCTGTAGCCCAGCATCCTTTCTGCTCCGGTGTTCCAGTAACGGATGATCCCTTCACAGTCAGCGATCAGAATTGCGTCTGCTGATTGTGCAACGGTTTGCTCCAGAAGTTTTGAAAGAGTTTCCATCTGTACTCCTTTCATGGTCAACGCTTTGCAGTATGGCAGGGCAGACAGACCTCTCCGGTCTGGCGCCGCCGTTTTTCAATCAGCACAGCCTTCCTTCACCCGCCTCTTCTACGGTTCTTCCGTCACGAATCCGGTAGATCCGTTTGAAGGTTGGAATTATCTTCTCGTCATGGGTCACGACGATCACCGCAGCTTGATACTGTACCGCCATCTGGTTGAGCATGCGGATGACAGAAAGGGCCCGTTCGCTATCAAGGGGGGCCGTTGGTTCATCAGCCAGCACAACCGGAGGCCTGTTGACCAGCGCCCGTGCTATTGAAACCCGCTGCTGTTCACCGCCGGAGAGTTGTGAAGGGAAAGCCTTGGCACGATGCCCGACGTCCAGAGCTTCAAGGAGTTCCAGCGCCCGATTGCGCGATTCAGTGTTCGATACCCCGGCCAACATCGGCACCAGGGCAATGTTGTCGATCACATCCAGAAAGGGAATCAGATAGGGGGCCTGAAAGACAAAGCCGATCTTGTCACGCCGTAAGGCGCGCAGATCAGAAACCAGCCATGCCCCGTCATAGATCAACTCACTTCGCAATGCCATCTGCCCTGACGTCGGTTCAATCACGGCGCCAAGGCACTTGAGTAAGGTGCTTTTGCCTGATCCGGAAGGCCCGATCAGGCCTACTACCTCACCGGGTTCCACCTGCAGATCTACACCTTTCAGTGCCTCAACAACCGATCCGCCGCTCCCGTATTGTTTACGCAGATCAGTAATCCGTATCCCTGTATTCTCAGCCACCGATCGCCTCCGCCGGGTCAACCTTGAGCGCCGCCCTGATCGCTATAATGCTTGATAATGAGCAGATGACAATCACCGCCAGCAGTCCGCGCAGAGCATCTCCAGGCTCAAGCAACACATATTTCGGGAAGATTGGCGCCCACAAGGTTGCGACCAGCTTGCCTGCAATAAACCCGATCAGGCCAAGCCCCAACGCCTGCTGCAGGATCATGGCCACAATCGTTTTATTCCGGGTGCCGATTAACTTCAGCACCGCAATTTCCCTGATTTTACCCATGGTAAGCGTGTAGATGATAAAAGCAACTATTGCAGCGCTAACCACCATAAGTATCACCATAAACATACCGATCTGTCTGGCAGAGGTGGCGATCAGCTTGCCGATCAGAATCTGCTCCATCTCTGCCCTGGTGTACACTTGCAAATGTTTCCAGCGTTTGATCTCGTCTGCAACCTTCCCATGGTTGTGTCCCGGTTTCAGTTGGACCAGCACAGCGTTGACGTAGGGATTTGTGCTCTGCGAGGAGATGACAGCATCCAGAAGTTTTGGCTGGCCTGGCGGGTTGAAGGCCGGGTTAAGGGCGGTACGCCGACGCTGCTGCAGGATTGCATCATTATCTTTGAGAAACTGCGCCTCCTGAGCATCCTTAAGTGGAATGAACACCATCGGATCTCCACTTGACGAAACCATCCGACGGGTCAACCCGACGACGGTGTACTGTTTGCGGCGAATCTGAATCGAATCACCGAGGCTGAAACGTGTCGCCATATCAGCCACCGCCTCATAGTGACCTCTGGTTATCTGACGACCGGCAACCAGATAGCCAGGTTGTCCGGGGTCTCCATAGCTGACGGTCGATGTTCCGACCACCATGGCACGGACATCTGTGTTTCCTTTGCGAACCTGCATGGTCAGGTACGTGGCGTTTGCCGCCCGCTCAACACCCGGTACGGTTCTGATGCTGCGCCAGGTATCATCATACAGGCTGGATGGTTCTGCATACGGCCCCAGTGTGCCCTGCTGTACCACCCACAGGTCAGAGCCACTATTATCCAGCAGCACCTTGGCATCATCAACCATACCGCGATAAACTCCGGCCATGGTCATGGTCGCACCAATCAGAAGCCCCAGGCCTGCACCGGTAAACAGAAACTTGCTCCAGGCGTGGCGGATGTCCCGCCAGGCAAGGTTAATCATTTGGGCGCACCTGAAAGCTGTTTGACAACCCGTACCCGTGTCTTCTGGTTAAGCGCCTGACGGCTGTAGACAACCACCTGCTCACCTGCCTTTACTCCTTCAACTACCTGCACCAGGCCATCAAGGTCTTTTCCGCCAAACCGGGCCGGTGCAAAATGCAGCTTCCCCCCGTTCAGCAGCCAGACGCCGGTTTTGTTGTCATAGCGATGGATAGCACTGTTTGGAACAACCGGAGCAGCCGGGAGGTCTGGCAGCGTAATGACCACTTCAACCATTTCACCCACAGCTGGAACCGGCGTCGGCAAGGCATCAAAGGAAACCTTGGCCAGCGTTTCTTCGGTCACTGAATCAGCTTTGGGTTCAATCCGTGTCAGTGTGCCCTTAAACGGTTGATCTGGTCTTGAACGCAAGCTGATGCGAGCTGATTGCCCGGCCTTGAGGGTGCCGACTTCTGCCTGGTTAAAGCGTACATTCAGCCAGATTGTTGCCGGATCAATAATTTCAATCACGGTTTGACCGGAAACAACCGTTGTGCCCGGTTCAGCGTCGCGTAATGTAACAAGTCCGGCCGCAGGTGACCGCAAAACCAGATTACTCCGCTGCTCTTGCAGGCTGTTCAGTTCAGACCTGATCCGCGACAGCTCTTGTGTGGCTGCACGCAGGTTTGCCTGACTTGCAGAACGTGCTGACCGGGTAATCTGGGCGTCCTGCAGCTTACTCTCTGCCGATTCTTTACTGACCGCTCCATCTGATACGAGACTGGCATAACGGGTCGTCTGCAGTTGAGCATAACGGTCACGGGCTGCGGCCTCGCGCAGTTGAGACTCCGAGGCCTGCAATGATGCTTCAGCTCTCTGCACCGCTGCTGCCTGTCCGGCAATCCGTGAATCCAGGTCAACCGGGTCAATTTCAGCGACGATCTGGCCTGCCTGAACGGTATCCCCCACCTGAACCGCTACACGCTTGATCCGTCCGGCACTAACCGGGCCGATCCGGTAACTGTAGCGTGCTTCAACAGTGCCGATGCCGAATAGTTGCGGATGGAGCTGTTTGTTTTGGACTGTTGTGACGGTTATCTGTACAGGAGCCAGTGGGCCTGAACGGATGACAACGTAGATGAAGAGTGACAGGGTTAGTAGGGCAAGTATGACAAGCAGAACGTTACGGTAGGTACTAGACAGACGTTTCATGGTGTTCCTCTATTCCACGGCGGTACACGCTGAAAACACCTGCTGCCTCCAGCATTGCTTTGGATGGTGTGTCAGCAAGGATTGAGCGCAACACCAGCCCCTGGATGGTTCCAACGAAAAGTGTGGCAGCAGAGGCTGTTGAAATGTGCCGGTTCAGCTCACCAGATGCCTTTCCGGTTTCAATCAACTGGCAGATACGTTCTTCATAGTTCTTAAGTAATGTCTGGGCCATCTGCTTGGCTGGCGTCACCTCGCCGCGCTGTAACTCCATCAATAAGATACGCGGAACTCCAGGGTGGGAGGTTACAAAATCCATATGGGTCATAAAGACAGCCTCAAGCGCCGCCAGTGGAGATTGTGCTGAACGGATCACATTATCCACCCTTGACAGCAGGCAGTCAGCAACCCACTCCATAACAGATTGCCACATCAGATCTTTGTTGAGAAAGTGACGAAAGAGTGCTCCCTGAGTCAGCCCCATTACGGCTGCAATGGCAGACGTACTGATATCATTTGGATTCTTTTCAGCAGCTAATGATATGACCGCCTGAACAGTAGCAGCTTTCCGTTTTTCTGCAGGGAGGTTTTTAGCGGTTTGCATCATTTCTTATACTCCACAAAAGTAAGTAATTGATTACTCACTTTACGAGGCAAGCCTCCTGCTGTCAAGCAGTATTTTGGAGCGTCTTAAATCAAATTTATTTCTCTTCTATCTCGCCAGCCCCGGACCAGATTGGATCCCACGAGTATTGACGTTTCAGGTGTTCATCAGGAGCCTGGCGATAAAACTCTTCTTGCGTGAAAGCAAAGCGGTAGGACTGGACGTAATCCATGATGGTTTTAGCTGCTTCATTCAACGTGCGTATCCGCTCTGTATCGACACCAGCGTGTAAATCGGGGTGAGCCTTCCTGACCAGGTTGCGGTGACGTTGCTTGATCCGTTTGATGGTCAGCAAATCATTCTCATGGAATCCAAAAATATAAAGGGCGTCTTTTAGCTCTGGATAGGTCATGACAAGGCAACCGGTTCCTGGCGTTTTACCCCTTTAAGGATGTACAAGGCCGCTTGCGCAGGATCAGCAGATGGAAAAAGCTCCTCACCATCAATTCCGAGGAAATAGTCGCCTTCTGTTTGCAACCAGACTGAGGCGCTCTGCTTGATAGCCTGGAGGTCTGTGTGCTTCAGTTTACGAACGTATGAATCACTGGTGTCACAGCGGGTTTTGAAGAACGGCGAGGCCGGGTTGAGCAGCATGGCAATCATTCTGCCCCCCGGTCTGAGCACCTGAGCCGTCCGTTCAAGCGCCTTGCGGTAGTCATCTATAAATTGGAGTGAAACAATGTAAAGCACCACATCAAACGAGGCATCAGGAAACGGCATTTCTTCAGCCGATGCAGCCACGGCCCTGATAGCGTCACCGGCACAGGCCAGAGCTTCACGGGACACATCCAGCCCGACAATCATAAACCCCTTGCTGGCCAGACTGCTTTCCATGATTGCCGGGCCGCAGCCCACACTCAGGATTTCATCGTCTGTCTTGAGCTGTTGCAGAAGGTAGTCCAACTCGGCTGTAAAGACCTTTTCCCAGAACGTGCTCTCGCAGGATTTCAAGTAGCGTGCTGCTTCATCGCTTGACTGCATACATGGCTCCCGTGTGTACTACTGAGCGATTTTACTACAGATCTCGACCAGTTCGTCAGTTTCAGGAAAACGGCGCTGTTCCAGCCTTGAAAACACCTGCACCTCATCCACAAAAACGGCAAACTCGCTCTTTTGAGGCCCTACTTCAATTGCTACGTCAGCTGTTTTTACCTGTTCCTTCAGTTCAGCAGCGAGACTCGCTGCTCGGGGCTGATGCCCTCAAGATGCACAATACTGAATCTTAACCTTCATCTGGTACTACTCCTTTCCTGTGGTGGTTATTGGTGTTGTAAACCATCAAGATAGCGTTCAGCATCCAGCGCGGCCATGCAGCCGGTGCCTGCCGAGGTGATTGCCTGACGGTAGACATGATCCTGCACATCTCCGGCTGCAAACACGCCGGGGATGCTTGTCTGGGTGGCAAAGCCTTCTGAGCCGCCTTTGGTTTTAAGGTAGCCGTCCTGCATCTCAAGTTGTCCTTCAAAGATAGCCGTGTTGGGTGAATGACCGATGGCGATGAAGACCCCCTCCAGACTGATCTCTTTGGTGGAGCCGTTACGGACATCCTTGATCCGCATGCCGGTGACACCTTTATCATCCCCCAACACCTCATCCAGTACATGGAACCACTCAATAGTAACCTTGCCTTCAGCAGCCTTTGCCTTAATCTTGTCTGAGAGGATTTTTTCAGATCGAAACTGATCACGGCGGTGAACGAGAGTGACATGGGAGGCGATGTTGGCCAGATAGAGTGCTTCTTCGACGGCGGTATTGCCGCCGCCAATTACAGCTACCGGTAGATTGCGGTAGAAGAATCCGTCACAGGTGGCGCAGGCTGACACCCCTTTTCCCTTGAAGGCTTCCTCAGAAGGCAGCCCCAGATATTGGGCCGATGCGCCAGTGGCGATGATCAGGGCATCACAGGTATAGGTGGAGCTGTCCCCCTTGAGTACAAAAGGGCGTTCCTGTAGGTTGGCTTCTACAATCTGGTCGTAGATAATCCGAGTCTCAAACCGCTCGGCATGCTGGCGCATCCGCTCCATCAGGTCCGGTCCTTCAACTCCAGCATGGTCACCAGGCCAGTTGTCAACCTCAGTGGTGGTGGTTAGCTGACCACCAGGCTGAAGACCGGCAATCAGTACCGGATTAAGGTTTGCTCGTGCTGCGTAAACGGCGGCAGTATAACCGGCGGGGCCGGAACCGAGGATAATCAAGCGGTGATGCTCTGTTGTACTCATCAACATATTCCTTTCAACTAGATTTCAACTAGAAGGTAACGACCTTGTCAGCTGTAACAGTCAGCTCATATAGCCCCTGCATGGTAGAGACAGTACAAATGTCACTGCCAGCCAGATCACGTAATTTCAAACAGGAACCACAACCGAGAATCGTACCGCCCTGCTGAACAAAGCTGGTTGCTTGTCCCTTGACATCAAAACGAGGATCGTCAAGCCGTACGGCCTCAACCCCTTCTGCGGTTAAAAAAACCGTCACTTCATCATTCTTGCCCCGTGCGAAGTTAGCAAACCGCAGGGCTGTAAAAACCTGCTCAGCGTTTGACTGTGAGATAACAACAGCAAGTTTCATCTGTCTCCTCCTTGATTCGGTTTATCAAGCCGCTTGGTGACCGTCTGCGTTTTCAGGTTTGCGCAGGCAGCATTGGACTTTTTTCGCTTTGCTTTCCGGCTGCTCATTGCGTAACAGCTCCAATACTCCTTCAACCAGTTCTGGACGGCAGACGTAATAGCAACGTTGGGAACCGTCCTGAGCAAAATCAACGATCCGGGCATTGCGTAATACCGTAAGGTGCTGGGAGATATTTGCCTGAGAAGCTGGCAGAATGTCATGGATATCAGTCACGCATTTGGTGCCCTTGAGAAGCTCAATGACAATCTGCAGGCGGGTAGGATGGCCGAGGGCTTTAAGGATAGTGACCCAATAATTTTCTATAACTGCTGGCATGACAACCCCTTAAATAATATTCGAATATTCTAATATCAGAGCAACGAGTGCTTGTCACCAGTTTTTTACATTTTGCCGGTCGCTGACGGATCTGCTGAGGCCCCCGCCCTACACGGTTGTTATCCCCAAAAGGCAGTTCACAAAACGACGCAGTGAGTTTTTCGTTGCGAGCGTGGCGGTGTTGCGTGAGGAAATGCTGTTTTCAATTTCACCGAGCCTCTAAACGTCAATCGCCCATGGGATGCTGCTCCCACGGGCGATTGTTCTGTCATGCTCACATGCTTCTGGTTGCAGCTGGTACCATGGAACATCTCATTTTTCGGAGTCAAACATTCCCCCCCCTCCCAACCTCCCCCCGCTGGGGGGAGGAGTAATAACCATCCTGTCTCCCACCCCAGGAGAGGGAGGAGTAATAACCAGCCTGTCTCCCACCTCAGGAGAGGGAGGAGTAATAATCAGCCTGTCTCCCACCTCAGGAGAGGGAGGAGTAATAATCAGCCTGTCTCCCGCCCCAGGAGGGGGAGGGACGGGGAGGGGGGTAAGCTGTTACAGGCCGCTATTTGGCTTCCTGCATGGTGCTGGCCAGCACGGTGTAGACTGCCAGCCAGGCCTGCTCGGTTTCAGGGGTAAAATCAGTGCCGAGTCCGGTGCGCAGGGTTTCGATCAAGGCGCTGCCCACGGTGGCATAGTGGGCGTCCTGTACGCCGTAGCCGACATGGCGGCGTCCCAGTTCCTGGACCGTGGGAACCAGGGCGTCCAGATTGTGAAGACCATGCACGGCAGCGCCGATCATGGCCAGCAGTTTGGCCCCCTGTTCCTGCATGTTGCCGCTCTTGAACAGCTGCTTCAGCGTCGGGTCCTTCCTGAACAGGTTCTCGTAAAACAGGTTGCCGGCTACTTCACGGATCGCTGCCACTTTCTCCCAGGACTTCTGTACCAGTTCAATCTGTTGCTCGGTCATTATCATCTCCTTTGGCGCTGCAGGTTGGTTGCAAGGGTACCATACCAGAGCTGGTGCCGGTGTATTTGACCTTGATCAAATTGCGGTGGTTTCTGTTTTGTTGTATGAAGCTGCTGTGGCAGGTTATCAGATGCCGGAAATAACGGCAGCTGACTTGCAGAAAGACCAACTGCTGCTATAGTTGCGGTACACAGAAAGACAATCTGGAAAGAAGAGCCTGCCATGAATACGACCGGACCGGATCAGCAGTACCTGAAGAGCCTTACCGTGCTGTATGTTGAGGATGACGATGATACCCGCAGCCAGTTTACCCGGTTTCTGGAGCGGCTGGTGGGCAGACTGGTTGTGGCGCCAAACGGGGCCGAAGGTCTCACCGCGTTTATGGAACACCGCCCGCAGCTGGTGATTACCGATATCCTGATGCCGGTTATGGACGGACTGGCCATGGCCCGCGAGATCAGGGAGCTTGACCGCACCGCGCAGATTATCGTGCTGACCGCCTTTGAGCAGCTTGATTATCTTAAAAACTCGATCAACATCGGCGTCAGCAAGTACGTTACCAAGCCGGTCAACGGCTTTCAGCTGCATGCGGTGATGCTTGAGTGTGCGGCTGAACTGCGGGCCCACGAGAACCTGGCCGCTGCTGCCCGAACTGATCAGCTGACCGGGCTGGCCAACCGGCGTGAGCTGGAGATCCGCTTTGAGGCGGAAAAGGGCAGGGCTGTGCGCCATGCAGTGCCTTTTTCAGTGATTATTGCCGATATCGACCACTTCAAGCTGATTAACGATACCTATTCCCACCTGGCCGGTGATCAGGTGCTGAAGCAGGTGGCCGAGACCTTTAACCGCTGTATCCGGACTGAGGACTGCTGCGGCCGCTGGGGTGGCGAAGAGTTTGTGGTGCTGCTGGCGGAAACCGACCGGGAAGGTGCCGCGCTGGTGGCGGAAAAGCTGCGTCTGGCGGTCAGCAACCAGACAACCGATTGGCAGGGAGAGCAGCTGCGGGTGACGATCAGCCTGGGGGTGACCAGCTACCGGCCCGGGATGGATAGTGAAGAGTGCATCCGGCAGGCTGATGAGGCGATGTACCGGGCCAAGGCTGCCGGGCGCAACCGTGTTGTGGTGGCGGAGGCCTGAGTGATGGCAGTGAAAGAGCGTCTGCTGGAGAACTGCATCTTTCAGATGAACCGGCGTGATCTGGTTGCCGCACTCCTGTTGGGGAGTGCCGGATTTGCAGCGAACCATTTCAATCTGTCGCTGTTTTTTAATGTCGATTTCCTGTTCGGCTCGGTCTTCAGCATGTTTGCCCTGCTGCGCTACGGCCCGGCAAGCGGACTGCTGGCAGCGCTGATTGCTGCTTCCTGTACCTGGCTGCAGTGGCACCACCCCTGGGCGATCGTTATCTTCAGTGCCGAGGCGCTGGTTGCCGGGTTGCTGCTCTATCGCCGTCGGATAGAGCTGATTACTGCGGTGGTGCTGTTCTGGTTCACTGCGGGGCTGCTGCTGGTCTGGCTGTTTTATCACCAGGTCATGGGCTTCTCCAGCGGGGCCACCCTGCTGATCAGCCTGAAGCAGGGGGTGAACGGCATTATCAATACCCTGCTGGCCGAGGTGCTGTTTCTGCTCAGCCTGCGCCTGAAGCCCACCCCCGGCACGCTGCCTTCGTTGCGGCGCTGGCTGCAGATTATCCTGCAGGGGCTGGTGCTGGTGCCGGCTTTTGTGCTGGCCTTTGCCGATATCAACTGGCTCTTCAAGCAGCAGATGCACCGTCTGCAGCAGGATACGGCCCGGATGGCGGCAGTGGGTACAGTGATGCTGGACCATCTGCTGACCGTCGAGCATCGGTCAGATGTCCCAGGCCACCGTGTTCACGGCCAGGCAGCGGCTGATCCGGCCATTCTCAAGCTGATGCGGGGGATCATCAATCAGCGGGCGGTCAGCCTGAGCCTGCTGGACCGGCAGGGGCGGGTGCTGGTGACCACCAGCACCGAACGGATGCCGGGGCAGGTTTTTGCCTTTCCGGCCGATGGCAGGCTGGAGCCGGTGGGCGGGGCGGTCAGCCACTGGATTCCTGACCCCAAACCAGGGATCGGGGCGATGAAACGCTGGCTGCGTTCCTTCTACACCACCGAGGTGGAGCTGGCGCCGGAGACCGGTCTGCGACTGGTGGTTGAGGCGTCACTGGCCCCTTCGCTGCAGCTGATTAACAGCCGTACCTCGATCCTGCTGGGGGTGCTGGCGCTGCTGACGCTCCTGATTATCGTACTGTCGCGCTATTTCAGCCGACGGCTGCTGGCCCCGATTACGGAGCTGGGCCGGGCAACCAGCCAGCTGCCGCTCAAGATAGCCCAGGGTGAACAGATCGGCTGGCGACCGGCCGAGGTGAGTGAAGAGCAGGGATTGCAGGATAACTTCAGCCAGATGGAGCAGGCACTGCAGCAGAGCTTCAGAGAGCTGAACGCCATCAATGAAGAACTTGAGCAACGGGTAGCAGAACGGACCGTTGAGCTGCAGGATCGGGAACGGCAGCTGAGCTATGTGTTGAAGGCCACCGGTGAAGGGATCTGGGACTGGTACATAGACTCCGGCGTGGTGCGTCACAACCGGCGCTGGTGCGAGATCCTGCAGCTTGATGATGCGCTGCTGGAACACCCGCTTGAGCTCTTTGCCGGATACCTCCACCCTGAAGACCGTGCCGGGGTGATGGCTGCCGTGCAGGCCGCCCTTGATGGTGACGGGCACTATCGCAGTATTCACCGGATGCTGAGCGGCAGTGGTGTTGTGGTCTGGGTGGAGGATCGGGGAGAGGTGGTTGAGCGGGATGCAGCGGGCCAGCCGCTGCGGATGGCAGGCAGTATCAACGACATTACTGCCCGCAAATATGCCGAAACCCAGCTGGAGCTGAAACAACAGCAGCTTGAAGAGCTGAACCGCTCGTTGCAGCAGCAGGTTGAGCAGACGGTTGCCGAGCTGCGTACCAAGGATCAGGTGCTGATCAGCCAGGGGCGTCAGGCCGCCATGGGTGAGATGATCGGTAATATCGCCCACC
>DIUB01000097.1 GCA_002422265.1 Geobacter sp. UBA6169 | reverse complement strand
CTGAAATTATTCCGGACACTAATGGCACAAAACAGAAAAGCAGGACACCGAAGCAGCCTGCTTTTCTTCACCACTTCATCAGTACTAACCCAGCTCTACTTCAAAAACTCCCGCCCAAAGGGGGACATCTGCCGCAGACGCGCAATGATTGGGGGTAACTCCTTGATGACCGCATCTATCTCGGCATCAGTGGTATAGCGGGAAAGCGAGAAGCGGATGGAGCCGTGGGCACAGGTAAACGGCACCCCCATGGCACGCAGCACATGGGACGGCTCCAGAGAGCCGGAGGTGCAGGCACTGCCGGATGAGGCGCAGATCCCCAGCTCTGACAGCAGCAGCAGGATCGCCTCTCCCTCCACAAACTCAAAGGCGATGGAAGTGGTGTTAGGCAGCCGGTCAGCCCCGCCGCCGTTGATCCGGGCATGGGGAATGGCCGTCATCAGCGCCTGCTCCAGACGGTCACGCTGGGCCTTGACCGTGGTGTTCTCCGCCTCCATAAACTCGCCAGCCAGCTGGCAGGCCTTGCCCAGGGCAATGATGGCAGCGGCGTTTTCAGTGCCGGCCCGGCGGCTTTTTTCCTGATGCCCCCCCACCAGCAGCGGCTTGAACGGTGTGCCTTTACGGACATACAAGGCACCGATCCCCTTGGGGGCGTGCAGCTTGTGGCCGGACAGGGAGAGCAGGTCAATCTTTGAGGCAGCCATGTTGATCGGAATCTTGCCCACTGCCTGGACTGCGTCGGTATGGAACTGGGCACCATACTGCCTGGCAATAATTGCCGCCTCTTCTACCGGAAAGATCACACCGGTTTCATTGTTGGCCCACATGAACGAAACAATGGCAGTATCATCGTCAATGGCCTGTTGGTACTCATCCATATTCAGTCGTCCGGCACCGTCAACGCCGATCTCGGTTACCCGGTAGCCCTTGGCAGCAAGGTTGCGGCACTGGGTCAGCACGGCCGGGTGCTCTATCCGGCTGGTGATGATATGACGACGGTCCGGCAGCACTTCAAGGGCCGAACGGATGGCGGTGTTGTCGCTCTCCGTACCACAGGCAGTAAAGATAATCTCATCCGGTGAGGCACCCAGCAGATCAGCCACCCGCTTACGAGCCTCAGCTGTCTTGCTCTGCACCTGTCCACCAAAGTAGTGCATGGAGCTGGGATTGCCGTACAGTTCGCAGAAGTACGGCTTCATCTCATTAAAGACCGCCTCATCCACCTTGGTGGTGGCGTTGTTGTCCAGGTAGATCTCTTTCATGCCGAAACCTCCTGCACCCGCAGGCCTTCATAGACCAGCTCACGCAGCTTCATCTCTACAAATTTTGCCGTATTACCGGAGGAGGCACAACCGGCACAGGCCTTGCGGAAGGCGATCTGGACATGGTCGCCATCAATATCGATCAGCTCCAGATC
Organism: Geobacter sp. UBA6169; assembly: GCA_002422265.1. GTDB lineage: Bacteria > Desulfobacterota > Desulfuromonadia > Geobacterales > Pseudopelobacteraceae > Trichlorobacter. Next base: position 14,717 of record DIUB01000097.1, on the reverse strand, counting down.
ACCACCATCAGCACGCAGCATGGGGCGGATATCCCGCTCAAGGACCTCCTGCACCATCTGCATCTTCTTCAGGTTGGAGAGTTTCGGCTTTGCTGCAGCAGCCTCTTTGGCCTGTCCGAGGACTTCGGCAATCAGCTCTTTAATCCTGGGGATACAGCTGCCGCAGGCGCCGCCAGCCTTGGTGAAGTTGGTGACCTGCTCGGCCGTGGTCAGGCTGTTGTCAGCGATCACCCGCTTCAGAAAGGTATCGGTGATGCCAAAGCATTTACAGACCAATGTCCCCTCATAGTCAGGATAGGCGTGGCCGTGGTCATGCTCGGCATCATGCTCCGGCACCTCCAGGCCACGATACTTATAGATTGCCACCTCAAGAGCCTCTTGCCCCATCACGGAACAGTGCATCTTTTCTTCCGGCAGCCCGCCTAAAAATTCGGCAATATCCTGATTACTGACCGCCAGGGCCTCATCCAGCGTCTTGCCCTTGACCATCTCGGTCAGGGCCGAAGAAGAGGCGATGGCACTGGCGCAGCCAAAGGTCTGGAACTTGGCATCAACGATCTTCTCCTTGTTCGCATCCAGCTTCAGATACAGCTTGAGCGCGTCACCGCAAGCCAGACTGCCCACCTCTCCCACGGCATCGGCATCCTGAATCTCACCCACGTTTCTGGGGTTTAAGAAATGATCTTTTACTTTTGGCGTATAATCCCACATGCGTTTGGTACTCCCCTTTATCCAAGTATGAACTGCTTTCCGGCTTCCATCACTTCGGCCAGACGGGCATCATTTGATGCCTCGCCGTACAGGCGTACCACCGGCTCGGTGCCTGACTTTCTGAACAACATCCATGAGCCGTCTTCAAGGATCAACTTGACCCCGTCAACCGTCACAACATCCTTGACCTTGCTGCCGGCAATCTCGGTGGGCACTGACGCCACTTTACCGGGATAGGCCGCCTCCAGCTCGGCTGAGAGTCGCAGGTTTGCCCGTCTGGTAACAAAACGCCCCACCTCGCCGTAGAGACGCTCAAGCAATTCCCGTACCGTCTTGCCTTCACGGGCCACCATTTCAGCCACCAGGAAGCAGGCCAGGATGCCGTCCTTCTCCGGTACATGGCCTTTGATGGTCAATCCGGCACTTTCTTCACCACCGATGACGATCTTGTCCTGGGTGATCAGTTCACCGATATACTTGAAGCCCACCGGGGTTTCATAGACCGTCACCCCGTGTTTTTTGGCAACGGCATCAACAAAATGAGAGGTGGCCACACTGCGGGCCACCCCGCCGGACAGCTTGCGAACCCGGATCAGATAATCCAACAGCAGTGCAATGATGTAGTTCGGCTCAATATAGGTACCATCTGCGTCCAGAATGCCAAAACGATCAGCATCGCCATCGGTTGACAAGCCGAGGCGAATCTGCGGATCATTTTTAACCAAGGTGATGAAGTCGGGGATATGTGCCTCGGAAGGCTCAGGCGGCTGACCGCCGAAATAGGGATCCAGGTGGTCGTTGATGATTGTGTACGGTATGCCCCGTTTCTGCAGCGGAGCATCCAGGTAACCGCGCCCGGTACCGTAAAGCGGATTCAGGGCCAGCGTGCCGATTGTCTTAAGCGCATCAAAATCTATCTTCTGCTCAAGGGCGGACAGATAGGTTTCCCGGGGGTCAATCAGCTCAAACAGTCCCCGTTTTTGCGCCTCTTCTTGGGAAAGTTCGCCATAACAGACCTCACCCATCATTTCATTGGCACGTCTTTCAATGTCTTTGGTGGTCTCCGGCAGGGCCGGTCCACCCCAGGACGGGGAAAACTTGATACCGTTATATTCAGGCGGATTATGGCTGGCCGTAAAGTTGATGCCGCCGGCCGCACCACGGCGCAGAATCTCGAACGAAAGCACCGGTGTCGGCACATCACGGTTGCAGAGAAAGGCCTTGATCCCGGCAGCAGACAGCACTGCAGCCGCCTCTTCAGTGAAGCGCTTGCCCATAAACCGGGTATCCCTGCCGATGACCACGCCCTTGTCCGCCTCTCCGGCGGCCTTCAGGTGGTCGGCGATGGCCTGTATCACCACCTTGACATTTTCAAAGGTAAAGTCTTCGCACAGGATACCGCGCCAACCGGATGTACCGAACGCTATGTGAGCCATGCCTTCCTCCCGCTACAAAATAAGACAGCTTTTATCTTTTTACGCTACTACAGAGCAGTGCCAGCGTCAAGCGCACATCAGTAAAAACCGCTGGCCAGCAGAAATGTATGGACAGTTTATACGGTTTTTGCTATTGACTTCTTCTTTTTAGAATTGTTACAGTTTAAATCCAGTTTAGCTGAATTACTTTGAGGAGGATGTTCTCTATGCAGTGTCAAACCGTGCTTCCCGGTACCGAATGTACCTTCATGGCAAAAGGCGGGTGTGTGTTCCCCGGTGGCTCCTGCCAGATCGTTGTTGATAACTGTGAGGGTTGCGAGCGGATAGTGACCGGCAGTATCGGTCAGGTCTGTGGTGCCTATCCTGCACCGGCAAAGAAATGGGCCAACGGCATCTGTAACTTTGCTACTCACGTCAAGGTTGAGATCAAGACCGAAGACCTCAAGATCAACCCGCTCAAGGCATCCAAAAAAGCATCCGGCAGCAAGGGCGGCAAGAAGAAGTAAGCGGCAGAGATCTGCCAAACCAGCAGGTTACCGGGGGGAGCGCCAGCTTCCCCCTTTTTTACGATGACACGCCTGGAGTACACCATGCCGGCCACCGAACTGTCCTGCCCATCCTGCGGGGCTACGGTCAAGCAGTACCGCAACCCGTTCCCCACCGTTGACATTATTATTGAGCTTGACGACAAGATTGTCCTGATCAAGCGCAAAAACCCTCCCCACGGCTGGGCCCTGCCGGGTGGATTTGTGGACTACGGTGAATCGCTGGAGCAGGCAGCACTGCGGGAAGCCCGTGAAGAGACCGGTCTGGAAGTAACCAATCTGAAACTACTGGGATGTTATTCCGATCCGTCACGGGATAACCGGATGCACACCATCTCTACCGTCTACTACGGCCAGGCCATCGGAACACCGCAGGCTGCCGATGATGCCGCCGACCTGGCCCTGTTCAATCCATGTTCGCTTACCGTATCCCTTTGTTTTGACCACGCAAAGATTCTGAGCGATTACTGCACAATCAGAGGCCGTTACGGCACCTGATGAAGCTGCAGCACCCCCAGACACTTTTCCCGCAATAGCGCCAGCGCTTTATCAGCCGGCAGCGGTCTGCTGATCAGAAAGCCCTGCACCTGATCGCAGTTGTTGTCCCGCAGAAAATTCATCTGGTGTTCTGTTTCCACCCCTTCGGCAATGATCTTCAGGTTCAGGCTGTTGCCCATGGCAATAATGGCCGAAGCAATGGCAGCATCGGCGGTGCTGTTTTCCACATCACGCACAAACGATTTATCGATCTTGAGGGTGTTTACGTTAAACCGCTTCAGATTGGAGAGTGACGAGTAACCGGTGCCAAAGTCATNNCTGGCTATTTCGTTCAGCACCTCCACCGCATACTCAAGATTCTGCATGATCACACTCTCAGTAATCTCCAGCTCAAGCAGCTCTCCGGGCATCCCGGTTTCATGGAGCACCGACTGCACGGTATCAACGATCTTGCTGTGCTGCAGCTGATAGCCTGACAGGTTCACCGCAACCCGCAACCCCTGCACCCCTTGATGCTGCCACTGCACGTTCTGGCGGCAGGCCTCACGCAGTACCCACTCACCCAACTCAACGATCATACCGTTTTCTTCAGCAAGCTGAATAAACTCGGTTGGAACGAGCAGTCCCAGCTCCGGATGCTGCCAGCGCACCAGCGCCTCGGTAGCAATGATGCGATCACTGGAGACATCCAGCTTCGGCTGATAATACAGCCGGAATTCGCCACGATCCAGGGCCCGGCGCATTGAATTGATAATGGTGAAGCGACGGGAGGCGTTCTGGTCCATGCCGGCATCATAAAACCTGACCATGTTACGCCCCTGGGCCTTGGCATGATACATGGCAATGTCGGCCTTCTGCATCATGGCATCAACATCTTCTTCATCATCAGGGTAGATACAGACCCCACCGCTGGTGGTTATAAACAGCTCATGGGCATTGATCAGAAACGGCTGGGACAGCTCCTGCATCAACTTGTCGCAGAGCATGGTAATATCATCACGGGATGCAACGTCCAGCATCAAAACGACAAATTCATCACCGCCGATCCTCGCCACGGTATCCGTCTCCCTGAAGCACCCCTTCAGGCGCTGGGCAATAACCTGCAGCAGCTCATCCCCTACTGCGTGACCCAGGGTATCATTGATGATCTTGAAACGATCCATATCCAGAAACAGCAGGGCAAACCGGATCTGCATCCGGTGAGACAATGCCTTGGCCTGCTGCAGCCGATCATGCAGCAAGATCCGGTTGGGCAGGCCGGTCAAGACATCGTGATGGGCTAGCTTGATCAGCTCTCTTTGTGCTAGATTGCGTTCAGTAATATCGTGACAGACCCCCCATATCGCTTGATCAGAGACATTACTGCAACTGCTGGATAGACTGACCTCAAAATCGAGAACCTTGCCAACCGCTTTTGAATGAAGCCGTATCTCGAAAGGCCTCACTTCCTCATTGCTAAGCAGCTTACTGAACTTATGCTGTAAAAGTGCCTTTCCCTCATCATCGGTCAGGTCAAAAAGCATGCTGCCGTCAGGCAACTCTTTCCCCCTTCCCATCAGTTCCTGACCTACCTGATTCAAATACAGCAGCGCACCGTTATGATGACAACAGAATATCAGATCATGGGCAGTTGCGATGAAACCAGCCAAAGCCTCTTCTCTCTGTCGCACTTGCCGGTCACCAAACCTGATCTTATCCATCAGAAAGGCACCGAAACAAGCCACACCGGCATTCAAGCCCGCTACCCATATCCACATCAACACTTCAAACAAAAGGCCAGGGGATTCCGCCTCCATAAACGGCATTTTTACCGTGTCTATTAAATTAAGATGTTCTGCCGTCAGCAACAGACCATACAGCAAAGCGCCGATCACACCGCAAGCAAGCACTTCATGCTTTTTCTCAAACAGAAAGGCTGACTCAAGAGTCACCAGCAGATAGGCTGGCCAGAACCAGCTAATTACGCCACCACTCCAATGGACAACGGCCGTAACAAATAAAAGATCGACAATAACATTCACATAATGCATTAAAGGCGAATGACACCAGACACGACATGGCAGCCCGAGCAACGGATAAACAATAATGAAAAAAAGGGATGTGGCTTTTAGTGAAAAACTCCACTGATCAAGATGGAAGATCGGCAGATCAAATTCCGGCGCGAGCAATAATTCGGCCAACATCACATAGCCCGCAAGAGCTACGAGTAACACCCACCGTATTCTGACAACCAAAGCAACTCTTACACACTTATCGGTTAGACGCTCCTGCATTATACGATTTTGCTGATCAGGCCGTATAGCCTGCAACAGAAGATCAAACCAGGGAGCCTCCTGTTTGCGCGCAGCAGTTGAAGAAGTAGGCGGTATATCACTCATAGGTTGAAAAACTCCAGACTTGGAATGCCTGATATCAGACCGTGACGTGCGGCAAGCTGATAATAACGGAACAACCCGGCATGATGCTGATCATCAAGACTGTAAGTGATGGCATGGCGCCAATAATCGGCTAGCTGTTCCCGCCCCATCCATAGTGCCTCAGGCGCCTGTGCAGCAAGTTCATCTGCAGCTGAGTCGATGCGATCCCTGGCCTGAACCAGCAAACGGTAAAACTGGCGCAGAGCAACTTCTTTGCCGCTGCTGGAACGCCGATTCAACAGCCAAAGGGCGTAGACAAAGGGCAGGCCGGTCAGGCGGAACCATTCTTCACCCAGATCATAACAGTACGGAGCGGCCCCTGAGGCTGCGGCCTGCAGCGCCTTGTCTCCGATCACGAGCAGTCCCGGTGCCTGTTGCAATGCCTCGGCTACCGGCAGGGAACTGCGCTCAACCGTACAGCCGGAAAGCCCCCAGTGTTCTGCCAGCAAAATCTGCAGCAGTACCACCGAAGTGGCTGATTCGCTGCTCACCAGCAGTTGTGCACCACCCAGCTGCTCTGCCGGACGGTCTGACAACAGTAAAACGCTTTGCACCGCTCCGAACGAACCGATGCAATTGCCCGGCAGGATCAGGTACTCGGTTGCATGGCGGCAAAACTCGATTGAAGAGGAGATGCACAGGTCAATCTTTCCCTGGGCCAAAAGGGCGTTCAGCTCAGCCGGCACCCCATGGACGATTTCCGCATCAATCACATCAAGTGCAGTCTCAAGCTGCATGAACAGCGGCGTGCAGTTGGCATAATCAATCCTCCCCACCCGCAGCATTAGCGTATCTCCGCATACAGCTGATCCGGGTCAGGCAGGTTAAGACGGATCTGCTCCTTCTCCAGGATCTGGCCGGTGGCCTTCCACAGCTGGGTTATGGCATTGACGTAGGCCACCTGGGCCTTGATCTGGTTATTCTTGGCAGCGGCCAGGTCATTTTCCACATCCAGCACATCCTTGGTGGTGGCCAGTCCCACTTCAGCCTTGCGGGCCCAGGCCCGCAGCCGCTCCTCGGCAAAGGCCCTGCCGCGATCCGCCACATCCAGTTGCTTGAAGTTGGCCTCCACCGCCCGTACGGCAGAGCGAACCTCGTTGGCAATCAACTCCTCAGTATTGCGTATCTCCAGCCCCTTCTGCTCAACCTTGAGACGATTCTTGCGGTACTCGTTCTCTGCAGCCCGATTGCCCAATGGATAACTGAAGGTGAGGCCAACCCCCCAGGTCGGGTACTTGGTACTGGAAAGCCGATCCATATCCTGCGGATAGGTAGTACCCAACCCGGCTGAAGATGCCGAGGCTGAAAGCAGCAGATCGGGTCGGGTCCGGTTACCGGCCACCCTGGTCTGCAGCTCAAGCAGTTCCAACCCCCGTTTCAGCTCCTTCAGCTCCGGACGGTGCGCCAGGGCACGGGTAATCTCGGCCTGTTCAGCAACCTCGTAGCGCCCCCTGGACGGCACCTCCACCGTCTCCAGCGTCGTGCCCGGCTGAAGCTGCAGCAGTTGCACCACCACGTCAATCTGGTCACGCAGCACCCGTTCTGCATCTATCAGTTCTTTCTCACGGCTGGCCATACCGAACTCGGCATTCAGGGTCTCCATGGCCGGCATCACTCCGGCCTTGACTCTGGCCTGGGTCTCCTGCAGCACACGGCGGGCCAGTTCCAGCGACACCTTGCGGACCTCAAGCTCCTCACGCAGACTATAGAGTTTGTAATACTCATTCCGAACCGTGGCAACGGTGCTGATCAGCTTGCCCTGCAGCTTTTCCAGCGATGCCTCTTTGGTGAGCCGCGCCCCGTCAATGGTCAGCTCGGTTGCCTCACGGCCAAAATTCTTCAACAGCGGTTGACTGACGTTCACCCCCAGACTTGATTGCCAGTAGTTGGACATGCCGATGCCCATGCTGCCCTGATCAGAACTTTGGTAGGTATTGTTAAAACCAAGCGTTGCCGTGGCACCGCTGGCAAACAGCTGCGTAACACCGGCATTCAGCTGGGTGGTACGGGTCCAGTAGCGGTTGTCGGCAAGAGTTGCAGAATAGCTGCTGCTATCGTTGTAGGTGGTCAAAAACGTGAGTACCGGGTTATAGATCCCTCTGCTCTTCTGGTATTCGGCCTCCTGCTGCGCCGGATTATAGCGTTCCACCTGCAGATCAAGATTTTTTTCCACTGCCCGGGCAATGGCATCGGCAAGCGACAGCCTGATGGTTTCCGCACCAGCCGCCACAGGCAGCAGTAGCAGCACAAGCAACAACAGAGATCGTTTCACAGCAACACCTCATTTCAGCCCACAATGAAAGAAGGGCGGGATTTCCATCCCGCCCTTATACCACACCTTATCCACGCCTTTCAAATATCGTCCTCGGCAACATAGTCGGCATACTCGTCAGCCGACATCAACGGCTTCAGCTCATCGCGGTCAAGCAGCTCAAGCTCAACCAGCCAGCCGCTGTCGTAGGGGTCATCATTGACCAGTCCGGGGTTGTCGGGAATCTCGTCATTCACCGCCAGCACTGTACCGCTGACCGGCGCATACAGCTCAGCCACGGTCTTGTGGGCCTCAACAGACCCCATGGAGTCTTCCTGATCCACCTCGTCTCCTTCAGCAGGTAGCTCCACCGCAGCGATGACACCCAGCTCGTGCTGTGCGTAATCCGTAATCCCCACCACAGCCCGGCTTCCCTCAACCCGTAACCAGACATGCTCCTTCGAGTATCTCAATTCATCAGGAAAATCCATAGGCTTACTCCAGCACAATCCGCTCAAGGAACGAGGTATCAACATTCCCTTCGATAAAATCTTTGTTGGTCATGATCCGCTTGTGGAAGAAGATGGTGGTCTTGATCCCCTCGATAATATATTCATCCAGGGCCCGCGCCATGCGACGGATAGCATCCTCACGGGTCTCGGCGTGAACGATCAGCTTGCCGATCATGGAGTCGTAGTGGGGCACCACGCTGTACTGATCATACACAAAAGAGTCAACCCGCACCCCCAGTCCGCCCGGCTGGTGGTAGGCGGTGATCTTGCCGGGGCAGGGGGTAAACTTGAACGGATCTTCGGCATTGATCCGGCACTCAATGGCATGGCCGTTAATCTTGATATCTTTCTGCTTATATCGCAGTGGCAGCCCGGCGGCAGAGCGGATCTGCTCACGAATCAGGTCAACACCGGTGATCATCTCGGTTACCGGGTGTTCAACCTGGATCCGCGTATTCATCTCCATAAAGTAGAACTCGCCGCTCTTGTCCAGCAGGAACTCCACCGTGCCGACACTGGAATAGTTGACCGCCTTGGCAGCCTTGATTGCGGCCTCACCCATGGCAGCACGGGTTTCGGGCTTCAGTACCGGACAGGGCGCCTCTTCAATGATTTTCTGGTGGCGGCGCTGGATAGAGCAATCCCGTTCACCCAGGTGGATGCAATTACCATGCTTGTCAGCCAGGATCTGAATCTCTACATGGCGCGGCTCAACGCAATACTTTTCAATATAGACATCCGGGTTGCCAAAACCGGCCTGGGCCTCGGCCCGGGCAGTGGCGTAGGCGTTGGCCAGAGTAGCCTGGGAGTGGACAATCTTCATGCCGCGACCGCCGCCACCTGCCGTGGCCTTGATAATGACCGGAAAACCGATCTTTTTAGCAATCTTGACCGCCTCATCCACTGATTTTACGCTCTCTTTGGTGCCGGGCAGGATTGGTACCCCGTGCTCAATGACCGCCTGACGGGCAGAGATCTTGTCCCCCATCACGCGCATACTTTCAGCAGAGGGGCCGATGAACGTAATACCGCACTGCTCGCAGATTTCAGCAAACCTGGCGTTTTCCGAAAGGAAGCCGTAGCCGGGATGGATCGCCTCGGCATCGGTCAGCTCAGCTGCGCTGATGATGGCGTTGATGTTCAGGTAGCTTTGGCTGCTGGGGGCTGGCCCGATGCAGACCGACTCATCAGCCAGCTTGACATGCAGGGAATCGGCATCAGCCGTAGAATACACCGCCACCGTTTTGATCCCCAGCTCCTTACAGGCCCTGATGACCCGAATGGCGATTTCGCCACGGTTGGCGATAAGAATTTTATGAAACATTGCCGACTCCTAGAGTTTCTGGATGACAAACAGCGGCTGACCGAACTCCACCGGCTGGGCGTTTTCCAAGCAGACCTTGACTATCTTGCACTTGAACTCGGCCTCGATCTCGTTAAACAGCTTCATTGCCTCTACCAGACAGAGCACCTGCCCCTTTTCCACCACCTGCCCCTCTTCAACAAAGGGAGCGGCCTCCGGGGAAGCGGCACGGTAGAAAGTGCCGACAATCGGGGAGTTGATGGTCTCGCCACTCACCTCGGCCGCTGGGACTGCAGCAGCTGCAGTCGGTGCCGCAACCGGAGCAACAGCTGCCGGAGCGGCGACAGGCGCCGGCATGTAGGCAGGAGCAGCGGCCATCTGCACAATCTCGGTCTTCTGGCCACGCTTGATCACAATCTTCTCTTCGGCATTATCCATCTCAAACTCGGTAATGTCGGTCTCGGTGATCATTTTTATCAGCTGTTTCAGGTCTTTCACATCCATGTGCATTCTCCTTCAGTTCGTTCAAAGTATCTGTAGCTGTTTTGAGGCAGTGGTCAGCAGACGACAGCCGTCTGCAGTCACCGCCACCGTATCCTCTATCCGCACCCCGCCGAAACCGGGGATATAGATTCCCGGCTCAATGGTAAAGACCATTCCTTCTTCAACAACCGCATCACTGCGGGGTGAGACAACCGGCTTTTCATGGACTGCAAGCCCCACACCATGGCCAAGCCCGTGGCCGAAATACTGACCGAAGCCCTGTTCGTGAATATAGTCACGTGCAACGGCATCCAGTTCACGGCAGGTTATGCCGGGTCGTATCGACGCAATGGCACGATCATGGGCTTCCAGCACCACCTGATAGATCCGATGCTGTCGTTCGTTGACCGCCCCCACTGCAACGGTAACCGTTTCGTCAGAATGATACCCCTGCTGCACCGCACCAAAATCAATGGTCACCAGCTCACCGGCCTCAATCTGCTTGGTGGAAGCACGGCCATGGGGCATCGCCCCCCGCACCCCCGAGGCAACAATGATGTCAAACCCGGCACCTTCAGAACCACGGCGACGCATGGCAAATTCGAGTTCCAGGGCCAGATCGGCTTCCACCATGCCCGGACATACCAGCGGCAGTACGGACCCTAACGCTGACGAGGCCAGGGCAGCAACATCAGCCAGCAGCTGCAGCTCCTGGGCATCCTTACAGTTCCTGATCGCGTCCAGCTCCTGCCCCAGCGGCACCAGAGTCACTTCGGGTAATCGGGTCACCATCCCCTGATGGGCGCTGACCGTAGTATGGGCAGCCTCAAAGCCGACACGCCGTGCCCCTGCCTGACGGATCAGTTCTGCTATCCCCTCCTGTCGCTGCGCCTGCTCAACCACGGACAAACCGGAAACCTCTCTGCCGGCCTGCACGGTATACCGTGAATCGCAGATAAACCAGCCGCCCTCAGGGGTGAGCAGCAAGGCTCCCTCAGAACCGCTGAAGCCGGACAGATAGCGCAGGTTGATCGGCTGTTCAATCAACAGCAGATCAAGATCAGACTCATCAAAGAACCGCAACAGTCGTTGGCGTCTGCTTTTTAGCATAACTGAAAGCAGCCCCTCAACCGAATTCTCTCATAGCTTGAAAGTTCCAGAACCGTCCCTAGACTAATTTTTAATATGATTGAAAAGTGCCCGTAACCCCAACAGGTAACTGTCAGGCCCGAAACCGCAGATCTGACCCAGGGCCAGCGGCGCCAGATAACTATGGTGCCTGAACGGTTCACGTCGATGGATATTGGACAGATGGACTTCAACAAAAGGCAGCGCCACGGCCGCAAGGGCATCACGCAGGGCAATACTGGTATGGGTGTACGCCGCAGGGTTGATCAGGATGCCGTCATACTGCCCCGGTGCCTGCTGTACGGCATCGATCAGAGCCCCCTCGCTGTTTGACTGCAAGAACCCGAGGGTACATTCGAACTCGGCCGCCAGCGCCTCAAGCGCGCCGTTAATATCATCCAGTGACAGGGAACCGTAAATACCGGGCTCACGTGTGCCCAGCAGGTTGAGATTGGGGCCGTGCAGTACCAGTATCCGCATAATCAGCTGACCGATTCTACCAGCTGCAGGGCGCGCATCCGCAGCTGATAGCGTGCCTTGCCCAGATTGCCGTCTTTTGCCAGGACAAACGCGGCAAAGAATTCGTCGTTCAGCACCCGAATGATCATTCGCGAACCGGTGGTGCTGATGACGATCTCCTCCATGGCACCGGCACCGACCAGCTCTATGGTGCGACGAATCTCTTTAATAACCGTGCCGTACTCAACCGCCATGGTCTGCACGTCAAACCCGGCCTCCCCCTGCTGCACCTCATCAATGGCAATGCAGTCGTAACCCATCAGCATTACCGCAAATGCCCCCTCAACCTCCGCCAGCATTGAGGTCAACAGATCTCTCAGTGACATGTGCGTAACCTCCGGATATTTTCCAGCCACCCTTCCAGTACCGCCACAGCATGCGACTTGTCGGCTTCACCACGCACAGGTACTGAAACCGGCGGCAGCAGCGGCTCCACTTCAGCAGCCGCCAGTTCGGCAGCCCTACTCTCTGCCCCCTGTTGTTCAAGCACTGCAAGGCGGTCAGCGGCCTCACGGTTGTCCGGCTGCCGTTCCAGTATCGTCCGATAAATCTCGATCGCTTTATCAGTAAAACCCTGGGTCACATACAGCTCTGCCAGGGTTGAGGTAGCCAGTGGATCCTCGGCAGGCTGTAATACTGCTGCAGTCTCAAGTGGCTGTGCCCAGATCGATTGGAGATCGTCAGCTGATGATACTGGTTCATGCTCAGTCTCGGCATCAGGTACCGAGGGGACTGACAATGGTTCCGGCATGGACCAGACCGAGGCAATGGTGGGCGGTTCGACCGGCGGCGCTACCGCCGAAAGTGCAGCTGCAGCCGGTGCTTCCGGTGTCAGGATCGACCAGGGGTCGTCAATCGTGGCAACCACCGGTTTCACCCGCTCAACCAGGGTATCATCATGGGACGGCTCTGGTTGAAAAGACTCCTGAACCGGCTCAAAGGCTTCCTCTTCAATGATGTCTGCTTCGGTAAATTCAATCAGCTCAAGATCATCCTCATCCAGCTCAACAGTCCGTCGTTGCAATGCCTCAAGCTCAACCCGGGCGGTCATATCAGCCGGTGAAAATTCAAGCAGGGTCTGCAGACTACGCACTGCTGCACGGTTCATTCCGGCATCGCGGTACAGTTGTGCCAGCATCCGTTGCGCCTCAACATTCTCAGGCACCGCCTCAGTAACCACTTCCAGCGCCTTGCGGCACTCTTCCAGCAACCCTTTCTGGTGACAGACCCGGGCCAGGGCCATCTGACCGGCTATATAGCCGGGATGCTGCACCACACCGGCACGGGCTGTGGCCAGGGCATCATCCAGCAGACCTGCCCGCAGATAGACCTCTGCCAGGGGGGCAAAGCAGTACGAGGACGGCTCCTGTTTCAGCCGCTCCTCATATACCTTGATCTCGCTCCAGAAGGACTCCGTTGACGACATAACGCCTACCTCCCTGTTCCACAGGCTGCTGCCAGCATGGCTGGTGTTACCTGATGAAATGCATGTGCACCGATGCCCCGGTTGCAGACATACTGCAAGGTGCCGGAGCGATTTTTCTTGTCGCGTCCCAGGGCCAGCACCAGCGCCTCTTCCTCAACCGGCGGGGCAACCGTCGGCAAACCCATCCGCTGCAGCAGCCCCACGATCCGTTCGGCATCATCAACACTGCAGTACCCCTCGCGTACCGAAAGACCGGCGGCCAAGGCCATACCGATGGCCACTGCCTCGCCGTGCAACAGATCCTGATACCCGGCCAGGGTCTCAAAGGCATGTCCCAGGGTATGGCCGTAGTTCAGCACAGCACGCAGCCCCGATTCCCGCTCATCCTGTTCAACCACGCAGGCCTTGATCTCGCAACAGCGTGCAATCACCCGTTCCAGCAGCTGAGAATCCAGCTGCAGCAGGGCCTCGGTCTCAGCCTCCAGCAGGGCAAACAGATCCGCATCCAAAACAGCGCCGTACTTGACCACCTCAGCCAGTCCTGCCCGGTAGTGGCGTTGCGACAAGGTGTTCAAGGTATTCACATCAGAGAGTACCAGCCGGGGCTGATAAAAGGCGCCTATCAGGTTCTTGCCCTGGGGATGGTCAATACCGGTCTTGCCGCCAACGCTGCTGTCCACCTGGGCCAGCAACGTGGTCGGCACCTGTACGAACGGAATACCGCGCAGATAGGTGGCTGCGGCAAAACCGGCCAGGTCGCCCACCACACCGCCACCCAAAGCCACAATAAACGAATGACGGTCAAGCCCTCCTGCAATCAGCCGGTCGTAAACCTGCTGCAGGGTGGCTGCCGTCTTGTACTCCTCACCATCAGGAATCTCGATCAACACCGGATGAAAACCTGCAGCACGCAACGCATCCGTCACCGTAGCCGCGTACAGCGGAGCCACCGTGGGATTGGTTACTATCGCTGCGGAACCCCGCAGCCCGACTGCACTGCAGGCATTCCCGATGCCGGCGAGGAGCCCTTTACCGATGGTAATGTCATAGCCATGATCAGCAAGCGCAATGGAAACGGTTTTCACGGTTTTGGGATACACCTTTCCGTGTAAAAAACAAGTAGTTGAGCGGCCACATCTTCCAATGTTTTCCCGGTGGTGTCAATTCTAATGTCGGCATCGGCATAAAACGGCTCACGCTCGGCCATAATCCCGGCTATGCGTGCTTCCAGCGGTTGTTCACCCTGCAGAAGCGGCCGGTCATCTGCCTGGGCCAGACGCTGCGACAGCTCCCGCACGTCGGCAGTCAGATTCGCCACCAGACCAAGGGCGCGCATCAGCCTGCGATTCTGTTCGCGAATCACGGCACCGCCGCCGGTTGCCAGCACCATCTGCCTGCTGCCTGTCAACGAGGCCAGAAGCTCCGTTTCCCGGTCACGAAAGGCTGCTTCGCCTTCTTCAGCAAAGATCCGGTTGATGCTTTTGCCGG
>DIUB01000095.1 GCA_002422265.1 Geobacter sp. UBA6169 | reverse complement strand
CGGGATACCCCTTCATGACGGGTGGTAAAGCCCTGTATGGTTGCCGGAGCAGTGCTTTCAAAGCAGGGAGCCAGGTGATGTATCTTCCCGGTACGGATGACGTCCATCAGATTTTCCTTTGCCTTTCAGGTATCAATACGGTTTAATGCGCCTTGCGACGGTGCCGCCAGACGTAGACGGCAACCAGACCGCAGCAGGCCAGCAGCACCCACACCAGAGCGCGGTGCGACCAGGCCACCACCAGTGCCTGGTTCTGACCGATGGCGTAGCCGATCCAGGTCAGGATGCTGCACCAGATGCCTGCCCCCAGCACGGTATAGGCTGAAAATTTCAGGTGATTCATACCGGCCACGCCGGCCGGGATGGAGATCAGATGGCGCACTACCGGCAGTAATCTGCCGATAAAGGTGGATATTTCACCATGACGCAGGAAGAATGACTCAACCCGCTCAAATTTATCAGGCGGGATCAGCACGTAACGTCCGTATTTGAGGATCAGGGGGCGGCCCAGGTAGTGGGCAGCAAAATAGTTGGCGTAAGCACCGGCCAGGCTGCCAAAGGTGCCGGCCAGAATGACCGGCAGCCAATCCATGCTTCCCCGATGGATCAGGTACCCGGCCGGCGGCATCACCAGCTCACTGGGAACCGGTATGACAGAACTCTCCATGGCCATCAGCAGAAAAATGCCGGGGTAGCCCATGGTGCCGATCGTCTCAAGCAGCCAGTTGACCAATGTATGCAGCATACTGCCCCTTCATTGCTGAAATGAACCTTCTTATACCTTACTTTGCCCTGCTGTACAACCGCTGCTCGAAAGGAATCGTTATGACTCGTTTTCGCCGGTCTCTGCTCCTGCTGATAATCCCGTTCTTACTGAACGGCTGCGCTGCATACCAGAACATGAATCGTCGTGAATCCTGCGACAAGTCGATCAAGGACTACACCAGACTGGTCCGCTGGCAAGAGGCTGAAAAGGCAGCCTTCGCCTTTGTTGATGCCAGGCAACGCCCCGCCTACGATAAGGCTGTCGAATCACTGCGCCGCAGAAATGTCACCATCGCAGATTCACGGATCCTTGCCCAGCAGTGTCTGAGCGAGAAACGAACCGCAGAGGCCACGGTTGAATTTGATTACTTTATCCTGCCGGACAATCGCCTCAAAACACTGACTGACCGCCAGGTGTGGGTCTTCCGTGAGAGCACCAAGGAGGATCCTGAGCAGGGCGACGGCTGGAAGCTGACCTCACCGCTGCCTGACTTCAAGTAGCCTGATGTCCTCATTGCAACAGCAGACAGCTGCGTTTCTTGAATTCCTTGAGACCCAGCGCAACGCATCTCCACACACCATTGCCGGCTATCGCTCCGATCTGGCCGGACTGGTGGCCTTCATCACCTTACAACGAGGTACTGCGGTTGATGCAGCGGCCATTGATCATCTGCTGCTGCGCCTCTACCTTGCCAGCCTCAGCTCTGCCACTGATCAGCGGAAAGCATATTCGAAAAGCAGTATCAGCCGGAAACTGGCTGCGGTCAGGGCCTTCTTTGGCTGGCTCACCAGAATCGGACAGCTGGCCGTCAATCCGGCGGAACTGATCAGCAGTCCCAAGCAGGAACAACGACTACCGTTTCATCTGAACATCGACCAGGCAGTAACGGTGCTTGAGGCGCCTGAACGGGCCGGTGAGCTGGCCCCCCACCGGCTCCGTGATGTTGCTCTGCTTGAGCTGCTCTATTCAAGCGGCCTGCGAGTGTCGGAACTGACCGGCCTGAATGTCGGTGACATAGACTATGGCAGCGGCATGGTACGGGTACTGGGTAAAGGCAGCAAGGAACGGATTGTCCCGGTTGGTTCAAAAGCACTATCAGCGATCAGCCGCTACCTTGAACAGCGAGAGCGACCGGATGAATCAGCGCCGCTGTTCCTTGGGGCACGGGGCGGCAGGATCCACCGTCGTACCGTGGCTGCACTGGTCAGTCGCTGGTCAGGCCCGGTCAACACCTTTCGCACGGTCACCCCCCATACCATGCGCCATACCTTTGCAACCCACCTGCTGGAACAAGGGGCGGACCTGCGCTCCATACAGGAGCTGCTCGGCCACGCATCGCTCTCCACAACCCAGAAATACACCCATGTGGGGCTTGACCAGCTGCTGGCGGTCTATGACAAGGCTCACCCGCGCGCACAAAAAAAGGGAGATGAGTAGTCAGCTCACCCCCCTTACCCCTCTCTTGCCAGACAGTTTATCCCAGCTCTACCATCACCTGAGCACCCTCTTCAACCTTCAGCTTACGTTCAATACCGGGGCCGATCACCAGAGCGCCATCATACAGCATATCCACATCATTGATGACCATGACCGGATAGACACCCCCGCCACCTTCCTGGGTCGAAATCTTGATTTTCTTACTGATTTTACCGAAGAAATCGCTTAGCTGCTTGGCGGTTACCTGGCTGACCGCCACCATACCCAGCTGGTCAAAACTGCTGCCGACATCTCCCTTTTGCAGGTGTGCGATCCGTAACGGCAAACCGGATGCCGACGCTGCCACTGGTGCCGCTGCAGCTGAAGGCACTGCAGCCGAAGCAGCCCCGGGCTGAGGCAGCATCTGTTCAAGCTTGCGCAGGGCCAGGTTAAGCGTGATGTTAACCATGGAGAGATTAACGGTCTTTGAACAGAGCACATTGATAAAGGCGCCTTTCAGCGGCCTGATCAGCATACGGCCTTCTGCAAAACGCAGCTCCATTCCGGCAAGGGTCTGGGATACCTGCAGGGCATGCAGACAATCCACCATCATACCGGCTGCTGTGCCCAGCTGGGCTTCATCAAGCACCAGCGGACAGGCAGCGGCAATGATCTTACCCTGTTCATCATAGAGGCTGCAGCCAATGACGCCATCAATTGCGGTTATCTGTTGCAGTAGTGTCTGCATCGGTTCCTACCTCCCCGGCACCAGGGCCGCCCTGACATCAGCTTCAACGGCATCAAGCCTGCTGCCGGCTGCCACCGCAATACCCAGATAGTGCTGTTTCGAGTCGTACATCAGCAGATCAAACTGTTTGGTCTGCACCGCTGCTGATTTGAGCTCCCCCAACCCCAGCAGCTCTCCCAGACTGTTGCCGGTCTGAGCAAGAAAGAGAGCCTTGGCCGACAGAGCCTCAGCCTCGATACTGTCATCCTGTACCGGATGCCCCTGTTTATCCAGCAGCACTGCGTAGGTGACCGATTCAATCTGCATCACCCGTGCTGCGGCAGCACTCATGGTCCGTTGGGCAGTCTCCGTCGGTCGAGGTTCCTTACGCCGCTCGCTGTTTTCAATCACATCGGCAAACGACTCTTCCGGCACCGTCTTGCTGTTCTCCTCATCAAGCCGGCGATGGGCTTCAAGCAGCAGAAAGTTAAGACTGCAATGGATGGTGCAAACGTTCGTAGTCATCTCGGGTGCCAGACTGAAGCTTCCGCCCGGCCACTTGAGAATCTCGTAGATGGCGTCTTCACCGGTATGACTGCCGCGCTCGGCATGAATGATCTCGCCATCTACAAAATAAATGGCCCCGCGATTCCCCTGGTATTCAACCGCAATACACCCGGAGTAACGATTATGGCCCTTTATCTGTATGACATCAGCAAGCGAAAGCCCGGCTATCTCACCCTGAAATCCTGAAACTGCTTCTGCCATGATGAAACTCCCGCGTCAAAAGTCGGATTGACATACCATTGTTACAACTTTGGAATGTATCGTACTTTACAATACCAGCGCAAGGATGATTTTAAACATGAGAAATATCTAAATGTGAGTAATCTCATAAAAAAACCCCGCCGAAAAACCGGCGGGGTTCATACTGCCATCTGCTGCAGCGCTTACTCGCAGAGATCGATCTTCACATCCCAGTTCTTCACCTTCATGGTGCCGTTCTGGGCCAGGTTGAGGTGCATCTTGAAGGCGCGGTCCCACAGCTGCGGCTCGTGGCCAATGCCCTTGGCCAGGGTGTCCTTCAGGGCCATTTCGTAATACTCGGTCAGGATCGGTTTGTAATCCGGGTGAGCACACTTCTCAATGATCACCTTGGCACGGTCGCGTGGGCAGAGGCCACGCAGGTCGGCCAAGCCCTGCTCAGTGATAACGACATCCAGATCGTGCTCGGTGTGGTCGATGTGCGAGCAGTGCGGCACCACGCAGGAGATACCGGTCGGGTCGGTCTTGGAAGGACGTGCCGACGGGGTGTGCATCATCTTCAGGTAACCGTTACGCAGGAAGTCACCGGAACCGCCCAGGCCGTTAATCATACGGGTACCACCAACCAGGGTGGAGTTGGCGTGTGCGTAGATGTCAATTTCAACCGGAGTATTCATAGCGATACAACCCAGACGGCGGATCGGCTCAGGAGCGTTGGAGATGGAGAGCGGACGCAGGGTGCACTTGCCGAAATACTTGTCCCAGTTGGCGAAGAAGCGCGGGAAGCCCGGGTTCTCGGACAGGGACAGTGAGCAGGCAGAAGCAGCATCACACTTGCCGGCGTCAAACAGGTCCAGAATGGTGTCCTGCAGAACTTCAGTAAACACAGTCAGGTTGGTGAAGGGGCCCTTTGCCAGACCACCAATAACAGCGTTGGCAATGGAGCCTACGCCTGACTGGATCGGCAGCAGGTTCTTGGGCAGACGGCCGGCCTTAACTTCAGCCTGGAAAAACTCAATGATATGGTTGGCAATCGCCTCGGAGGTGTCATCCTGCTCTGCAAAGGCACGGCCCTTGTCACGGTGCTTGGACTCAACTACGGCAATGATCTTTGAGGGATCACACGGTACATAGGTAGTACCAACACGGTCACCGGCAGCCTTGATATCGATGATCTGGCGGTTTGGCGGATGGTTGCAAACGATGATGTCGTGGATACCTTCAAAGGAAGGCTCACCGGTATTTACTTCTACGATGACCTTATCGCAGATCATCAGAATTTCAGGGATAACACCGCAGGAGGTGGTAGGTACCAGACCGCCGTCTTCGGTGATGGCCGAAACCTCGATAATGGCCAGGTCAAGCTTACCGGTAGGGGTGTCCTTGGTGTAGAAGCCGTAACCCAGATCCTGAGCAAACAGGGAGAGGTGCTTGTCGCCCATCCGGATGCGACCGGCGTTGATACCGGCAGCAATGTCCTTACCGGTCTGGTACGGCCAGCGACGGTCGATCATGTCCAGCTGTGCCCAGCGGTTTTCGGTCTCAGCACCAACGGAGGCGCCGATGAACAGGTTGAACTTCCACTTGCCCTGCAGATTGTTCTTCTCAACGTGATCAGCCAGAGCGATAGGTACAGCTTTAGGATAACCAGCCGGGGTAAAGCCAGACCAGCCCAGGTTCATGCCCGGCTGAAAGAACTCAACGCACTGCTCGGGGGTTCTTACCTTGTCCAGCAGTGACTTACAGCGAACGCGGTCTTGCAAGGTTCCATACTCTGACATCTTACTTCCTCCTGTTTTGGTTTTTTCTTACATAAACGTCGAAGCGAGATGCAACGGCGATATGAGATTTGGTTGATTCAACAGCACGGTTAGACGGGACTTTATACTGTTTGACAGTAAAGTAGAACCGGATTTTACTCAAGCAGATCACGTGAGTCAAGGCAATTTATAGGCAGGATGCAGATCAGTCGTCACTGCACTTCCGGGTATATCACGCTGACCAGACAAAGCCCTTGCGGAGGCGCGGTCACTCCTGCCCGCTTTCGGTCAGGATGTTGTAATAAGGATGTAATATGCTCAGGCTTGAAACGGCCCTTACCGATGTCAACCAGTGTCCCGGCCATGATTCGCACCATGTTCTTCAAAAAACCGCCACCGGTCACCTCTATGGAGACAAACGGCCCCTGCCGGTCTATCACCACCCCGTCGATCCGCCGCCGCGAAGTGACGGCGCTACAGTTTTGACCTCTGAAGGCGGCAAAATCGTGCTCTCCTGCAAATAGGCCCGCTGCTACGCGCATCGCCTCCAGGTTGAGGTCAGCCCTGACATGCCAGGCAGTATGGTGCTGCAGCGGTGACCGAACCGGGGCATTATAGATGGTGTATCGATAGGTTTTATGCAAGGCACCGCCAATAACCCGAAAATCATGGGGCACCTCTGCAGCATCCTGAACAGCAATATCCTTTGGCAAATGGCAGTTGACACCATCCACAAAGGCCTTGAGCGGGATTGAGGAGTCAGTTCTGAAAACCGCCGGCATGGCCAGGGCATGGACCCCGGCATCGGTGCGACCGGCTGCCTGCACCCGCACCCGTTGTCCCAGAATTCTGGACAGGGCCAGCTCTACCGTCTCCTGTATGGTGGGGCCGTTGGCCTGTTCCTGCCAGCCGCAGTAGCTGGTACCGTCGTATTGGATGATAAGTTTAATGGTTCGCATAAACGAAGCGCCCCGGAAGGGGCGCTGTTGTTTGCATCATTTTTCCAGCAAAATTCGCAGCATCCTGCGCAGCGGCTCTGCAGCACCCCACAGCAGCTGGTCTCCGCAGGTGAAGGCCTGCACATACTCGGGGCCCATCTTCATCTTGCGCACCCGGCCAACCGGCACGGTCAGGGTACCGGATACCGCAGCCGGAGTCAGGCCTGCCAGACTGTCTGCCTTGGTGTTGGGGATCAGCTTGACCCACTGGTTGTCGTTGGCGATCAGCTGCTCAATCTCGGCCAGCGGCAGATCCTTGTTCAGCTTCATGGTGATGGCCTGGCTGTGGCAGCGCATGGCGCCGACCCGCACGCAGATACCATCCACCGGAATCGGACTGGTGGTGCCCAGAATCTTGTTGGTCTCGGCGTAGCCCTTCCACTCCTCACGGCTCTGTCCATCCTCAACCTCGCGGTCGATCCAGGGCAGCAGGTTGCCGGCCAGCGGGAAACCGAACTCCTTGGTGGGCATGGAGCCGTCACGCAGGGTCTCGGTAACCTTCTTGTCGATCTCAAGGATAGCTGAGTTGGCGTCCTTCAGCTCCTCCGCCACCACCCCGTTCAGAGTACCCATCTGGGCCAGCAGCTCGCGCATATTGGGTGCGCCAGCGCCGGAGGCTGCCTGATAGGTCATGGAGGACATCCACTCCACCAGGCCGGCCTTGAACAGCCCACCCAGCCCCATCAGCATCAAACTGACCGTGCAGTTGCCGCCGACATAGTCCTTGACCCCTTTGGCCAGAGCTGCGTCAATCACGTTACGGTTGATCGGATCAAGAATGATGACCGCATTGTCTTCCATCCGCAGGGTGGAGGCTGCATCGATCCAGTAGCCGTTCCAGCCCTGCTTGCGCAGCTCCGGGTGAACCGCCTTGGTGTAGTCGCCACCCTGGCAGGTTATGATCACATCCAGCTTCTTCAGCTCTTCAATATCATCGGCTTTCTTGAGGGTGCCGCCGCCCATTGGAGCCGGTTGACCTGCCTGGGAGGTAGTGAAAAAGACCGGCTCAAAGCCGAGGTCAAAATCGTTCTCTTCCTGCATCCGCTGCATCAGCACCGAGCCGACCATGCCGCGCCATCCAACAATACCTACTTTCATGGTAAGCACTCCTTTATACGAGATTAATATACGTTATGCTGCTAACTTCAATTCCTGCTGAATAACCACCGGCAGGGATATCCGGGCAAAGCAATCTTGAGGATAGAGATAATCTTCACCGGACTCATCAATGATCCGCACCATACCTGCTTCTGCTGCAATACGATCCGGTAAACCTCGATAAATCTTGCGCTGTTCCAATGAGACAGCGTATCCGTCATTATGAATACAGACGTACAGTTTATTGTGTTTCATCTCTACACCTCTTTTACTTCTTGCAGCAGCTGCTTGATCTTGAATTCTTTCCTGCCGATACCCGTTGCTTCGTACCAATGAATCTCGGCATGGTACTGTTGACCTGCTGCCAGACGAATGATAGCGATCCCCTTGCGTTTTCTCCAGCGACCTTTGCCATACAGCTTGTGCAGACGTTGCAGTTCTCTGATCCCTGATCCGGTGGCAAAGGTTTCCGGCTGTTGAATTTCGCCGATGATCTCAAAGAACACAGTGATGTTACCTACAAAGCCGCAATAATCGCGTCACCCATCTCTTTGGTGTTGACCAGCTTTTCACCCGGCAGATTCTGGAAGATGTCGCGGGTGCGGTAGCCCTGATCCAAGACGGTCTTTACCGCATTATCAATGGCGTCGGCGGCGTCAACCATGCCGCAGGAGAACTTCAGCATCATGCCGGCCGACAGGATCTGGGCGATCGGGTTGGCAATCCCCTGACCTGCGATGTCCGGGGCCGAACCGCCGGAGGGCTCGTACATGCCGAAGGTGCCTTCAGCCAAAGAAGCGGAGGGAAGCATCCCCAGGGAGCCGGTCAGCATGGCAGCCTCGTCGGAGAGGATATCGCCGAACATGTTCTCGCACAGGATAACATCAAACTGCTTGGGCCACTTGACCAGCTGCATGGCAGCGTTGTCCACGTACATGTGGGAAAGTTCAACGTCCGGATACTGCTTGGCGATATCGATGACAATCTCGCGCCAGAGTACGGAGGAGGAAAGCACGTTGGCCTTGTCAATGGAGCAGACCTTCTTGCTCCGCTTCTGGGCGGCCTGGAAGGCAACATGGGTAATCCGCTCGATCTCCGGCACGCTGTACTTCATGGTGTCGATGCCGATCCGGTTGCGGCCCTCGCCTTCAATCCCCTTGGGCTGGGAGAAGTAGATACCGCCGGTCAGCTCACGCACCACCAGCACATTGAAGCCACCGCTGATTACCTCTTCCTTCAGGGATGATGCGCCGGTCAGGGAGGGGAAGATGATGGCCGGACGCAGGTTGGCGTAGAGACCGAAGATCTTGCGCAGCGGCAGCAAAGCACCACGTTCAGGCTGCTCGTCCGGTGGCAGGGTCTCCCACTTGGGGCCGCCAACGGAACCGAACAGGATCGCGTCCGATGCCTTGCAGATATCAATGGTGGTCTGGGGCAGTGCCTTGCCTTCGTTATCAATACCAGCACCACCGACATTGGCAAAGGTGCCCTCAAAGGTTACGTTGTATTTCTGGCCGATCAGATCCAGCACCCTGGTTGCTTCAGCCATCACCTCAGGCCCGATGCCATCGCCCGGCAGGACCGCAATCTTGAATGTTTTTGCCATAGTTCACCCCTCTATCAAAAAAGTGCATCAGCTTACTGTATACGCCGGATGCTTGTCAATCATCACGATCTACCCATTAA
Source organism: Geobacter sp. UBA6169 (assembly GCA_002422265.1). Classification (GTDB taxonomy): domain Bacteria; phylum Desulfobacterota; class Desulfuromonadia; order Geobacterales; family Pseudopelobacteraceae; genus Trichlorobacter. The sequence goes on along the minus strand of DIUB01000095.1, from coordinate 10,755 downwards.
AAAGGGGCGATCTCACCAGAGACCGCCCCTTGAAGCTGTACGACAACCAGACTACAGACCGGCCTTCTGCTTGAGAATCTCGGCCTTATCGGTTTTTTCCCAGGTAAACTCCGGCAGTTCACGGCCAAAATGACCGTAGGCAGCAGTCTTCCGGTAGATCGGACGCAGCAGGTCCAGTTGTTCGATAATGGCGCGGGGCCGCATATCAAAGACCTCACGCACCAGTTCTGCCAGACGATGCTCAGTTACTACACCGGTACCAAAGGCGTTGACCATGATGGAGACCGGCTCGGCCACGCCGATGGCATAGGCCACCTGGACCTCGCAGCGCTCGCACAGGCCAGCTGCCACCAGGTTCTTGGCCACATAGCGCCCCATGTAGGCAGCGGAACGGTCAACCTTAGAGGGATCCTTGCCGGAGAAGGCACCGCCACCGTGGCGGCCCATACCGCCGTAGGTGTCGACAATAATCTTGCGACCGGTCAGGCCGCAGTCACCCATGGGACCGCCCACCACGAAACGGCCCGTGGGATTGATAAAGAAACGGGTCTGATCATCCAGCAGGTTGGCGGGAATCACCTTTCTGACTACCTCGTCCATCACCCCTTCCACAATGGTCTCATGGGTGACATCAGGGGTATGCTGGGTAGAGATGACCACGGTGTTGACCCGCACCGGCTTGCCATTGTCGTACTCCACCGATACCTGGGATTTGGAGTCGGGACGAAGGAACTTGAGCAGGCCGGACTTGCGCACATCAGCCAGACGCTTGACGAGCTGCTGAGAAAGTTGGATCGGCATCGGCATCAGCTCAGGGGTCTCGTTGCAGGCGTACCCGAACATCAGGCCCTGATCACCGGCCCCCTGCTCTTTGAACAGACCTTCACCTTCGGTCACCCCCTGGGAGATGTCGGGAGATTGACGATCCAGCGAAACCAGCACGGCACAGGTCTCATAATCAAACCCCATGTCAGAGCCGCAATAGCCGATCTCTTTAATGGTGTTACGGACCACTTCGGCATAGTTTACCACGGCACTGGTGGTGATCTCTCCGGCAATCACGGCCATACCGGTGGTGACCATGGTCTCACAGGCCACCCGGGCCTTGGGATCCTGGGCCAGAATGGCATCCAGGACGCTGTCGGAAATCTGGTCGGCAACCTTGTCAGGATGCCCTTCGGAAACTGATTCAGAGGTAAAGATGAATTTTTCAGCCATGTGCATCTACTCCTTGTTCTATTGGTTTAGTCACTACAGACAATCGGCTTAAAGAACACGGCAACTACGGTTGATCCTGTATATCATCCCGTTGCCTGAAACGATGGCGTACATACAGCTGGCCAGCCAGGTCAAACAGCACCAGCAAGGTCACCAGCAGCAGCAGGGGACCATTGTACCGGAAATAGGCCATACAGTTAAAAAACATGTACAGCACCACCACCCCGGTCAGCAACCGGCGTACATTACGCACCCCGTTCTCTGCAGCCTCAGGCACACCGCCACCGGCCCTGAACAGAAGCGGCGCCAGATAGTATCCCACCGAGGCATCCACCAGCACCAGCAGGATGTTCAGCACGAACAGTGGCAGCAACAGCAGATCCAACTGCTCAAGCATCATCATCACCGGTAATGTAATCCGGCGGCAGATCACATCCGGCCGGCATCTGGAACGGTACCGGGTAGCGGATACCGGCCTTGTGAGTAGCAGCCAGCCCCTTTGCCGTGCGCTCCAGCCATGAAACCGGAATACCGATACAGAGTTCATGATCCTGGGTCATGGCAAAACGCCGGTCCCCCAGGCAGGGTATTTCTACGGTCGGTTCGCCAGTCAGGGCCACCTGGGCCACGGCACGGGAACAGACTCCGGCATCACCGGAGCTCTTCATCACAAACTCGCCCCCCTGCTGATACAAAAATGCCTGCACAAAACGCATGGCCTGGGCTGAATTGCCGTACAGCACCACCAGATCAGCGGTCAATCCCTCCACCGGTCTGGCCAGAGGAAAGGTCACCACCCCCTTGATCCCTTCAGGCAAGCGGGGCATGGCCTGCTGCATGGCTGCAGCAGCAGCCTGATCCTGTTGGTAAATACCCTTATTGACCGAACCGTCCAGCACCCGTTGCGGGGGAGCGATCAACCCTGCACAGGCTGCCCCCAACACACAGTGGGCTGTTGTCCTGTCCACCAGGGTAGACCAGCCGTACAATCGACTGTAGGCAATCTGCTGGCAGATCGCCAGACGCTGCCCTTTGACCCGGATCTTCTTCCCTTCAAGCTGGTCAGTGTCACGGATCAGACTCACTCCCACCGGTTGCGTCGGCAGGTTGACGGTCTCTTTGATCGTTGCCAGAAATTGCTCAATCGGTTCCATGCCTGCCCCCTGAGTTACTGTTTTTTCCTGGCCCGGTCACGTCGTGAGCCGGGTCTGGCGTTGTTGGTGCCTCGACCGGTCGGCTTGGTCTGTTTGGGCGGATTGGCAATACTGACCGTGATGGTCATGTTTTCCACCAGGGCGCCGTCCAGACAGTCAATGGCCTCTTTCAGCTGTTCTTCGGCAGCCATCCGCACATAGCCGCACCCCTTTGATTTACCGGTTGCCGAATCAGTAATAATATGGACCGAGGTGACCGTGCCGGCCACGCTGAAAAGCCTGCGCAGATCATCCGGCGTGGTCTCGTAGGGCAGATGCCCCACATACAGTTCTTTGGCCATGGCCGTTACCTTTCTTGTGACGGGGCCGTTGCCAGCTCCCACTGCTGCAGTCGCTGCAACGCCTCATCGGCAGCAGTACCGCACATCTCGCTGCTGGGCTGCAAACTGGTGCAGACTGTCGGCCGCTCAGGTCTGCCAAAGATACGGCATCGATTATCCAACGTCAACTGCACACAGCGGACATTGGCCGGTTTTCCCTGCGGCATACCCGGTATGGATGAACTGATCGATGGTGCAATACAACAGGCAGCACAACCGCTGCGGCATTCCACCTACGCCTTCTCCAGCGGCAGGCCTGCTTTGCGCCATCCGGCCATGTCACCATCAAGGTAGCGTACCAGATACCCGCGCTTGGCCAGCATGGAGCCGACCAGTTCTGCCCGGGAACCAGACTCGCAATACAACACCAGCTGCCGCCCCTTGTCCTGCGGCAGCCCTCCGGCCATTCTGAACAGCACCCTCCAGAGCGGCAGGTGCAGGGCACCGGGCAGATGACCTGCCCGGTACTCTGCTCCGCTGCGCACATCTACTACCACCGGCGGCTGCTTGCTCTTCAGTTGTTTGAGCAGTTCTTTTGGCTGCATCGGTTGTTAGTACCGGTAATGCTCAGACTTGTACGGTCCTTCCACCGGCACGCCGATGTAGTCGGCCTGCTCCCTGGTCAGTACGCTCAACTGGGCGTTCAGCTTCTTCAGTTGCAGGCGGGCCACCTTCTCATCCAGATGCTTGGGCAGGGTGTAGACCCCCACCGGATACTTGTCCGGGTTGCAGAATATCTCCAGTTGGGCAATGGTCTGGTTGGCAAAGGAGGAGGACATGACATAGCTGGGATGGCCGGTGGCGCAGCCCAGATTCACCAGTCGCCCTTTGGCCAGCAGGATGATCCGGTTGCCAGAGGGGAGAATAATATGATCCACCTGTGGCTTGATCTCCTCCCACTGGTACTGCTCCAGGGCAGCAACCTCGATCTCGTTGTCAAAGTGGCCGATGTTGCAGACAATGGCCTGATCCTTCATCTTCAGCAGGTGCTCATGGGTGATGACATGGTAGTTGCCGGTGGCGGTTACGAAGATGTCTGCCTTGTCGGCAGCATACTCCATGGTCACCACGCGGTAGCCTTCCATGGCTGCCTGCAGGGCGCAGATCGGATCTATTTCAGTTACCCATACCTGGGCTGAAAGGGCACGCAACGCCTGGGCCGAACCCTTACCCACATCGCCATAGCCGCAGACCACCGCTATCTTGCCGGCCACCATCACGTCAGTGGCCCTTTTTATGCCATCCACCAGCGACTCACGGCAGCCATAAAGATTATCGAACTTGGATTTAGTGACCGAATCGTTGACATTGATGGCCGGGAAGGCCAGCTCGCACCGCTCGTGCATCTGGTACAGACGGTGCACACCGGTAGTGGTCTCTTCAGTCACCCCTTTGATCTGGGCCAAACGGACCGAATACCAGGTCGGATCAACCGCCAGTTTCTGCTTGATGGCAGCAAACAGGATCGTCTCCTCTTCAGAACCGGGGTTGCTCAGCACGCTCTGATCCTTCTCGGCCTTGGTGCCCAGATGAAGCAGGAGTGTTGCATCACCGCCGTCGTCCAGGATCATGTTGGAAAAGCCGCCGTCCGGCCATTCAAAGATCCGGTGGGTGTAATCCCAGTACTCTTCAAGGCTTTCACCCTTTTTGGCAAAAACCGGCACCCCTGCCTCGGCAATGGCGGCAGCAGCGTGGTCCTGGGTAGAAAAGATGTTGCAGGAAGCCCAGCGGACCTGTGCTCCCAATGCCACCAGGGTCTCAATCAATACCGCAGTCTGGATCGTCATATGCAGCGAGCCGGTGATGCGAGCACCTTTCAGCGGCTGTTGTGCGGCAAACTCTTCACGGATCGCCATCAGACCGGGCATCTCGGTTTCTGCAATGTTGATTTCCTTACGGCCCCATGCGGCCAGGGAAAGGTCGGTTACCACGTAATCAACTGCCATGTTCTGTCTCCTTTTTGGTTGTATAGGCCTGTATCAGCAGCACCGCTTCCTGTCCCGGCAGCGGCGGCACCTGCACAATGGTCACGCCGCCGAAATCGGCGGCCTGCAACCAGCTGCGCAGTTCTTCCTCTTCAAATCCCAGCCATTGATCAGCAAGCTGCTCACGGGCCAGCTCCCGCTCATGGCGACTCAAGTCTGCCAGCAACAGCTGTCCGCCCGTCACCAGCACCCGCCTGATCTCTGCCAGTACCGAACGGGGATCCGCAGCATGGTGCAGCACCATGTTCAGAATGGCGCAATCGGCTGAACGGTCAGGCAGCGGCAGATGCTGCATCTCGCCCAGCCGCAGGTCAATACCCGCAATACCCGCAGCATCCAGCCGATGCCGGGCCTCATCCAGCATGGCAGGCGAATGATCCACCCCGATGACGGAGTCTGCCCTGGCGGCCAGAGCCGGCAACAATCCGCCGGTACCCAGGCCGATCTCAACCACCATCCCGCCCCGGGGTACCAGGTCAAGCAACTGATCACGGTAGTCAGGAACCGGCAACAGGGTACGGGCCAGGTCATCCCACTGCCGGGCATGCTGGTCAAAGAACTGTCGGCTACGTTGGTGCCGTGCCTCCAGTAGAGCTGCAACCGCAGCAAGATCATGGGCCTGCTCCGGCAGCTGCGCCAGTTCCGGCTCCAGCGCCGGCCTGATGGCAGCAAAAAACCCGGCTGCACTACTGATACGATAATAACTCCAGGTGCCCTGACGCTTGACCGACAGCACCCCTGCCTCGGTCAGTATCTTGAGGTGTCGCGACACCCGCGACTGCCCCATGCCAAGGATAGCGGTCAGCTCCTGCACCGTAAATTCCCCCCGCAGCAGGATCGCAACCAGGCGTAAACGGCAGGGGTCGGCAAGCGCCTTGAGGGTGTCAAGCAACATAGATCAATTTCCCTGAAATACATATATCAATTTTTCTTGATATAGCAGTGCACAGGGATTTGGTCAATACAAATAGATAGAAACGTTATGTTACTCGGATTTTGTTACATGGGTGGTAATTTTGAGGATGGATTCCTGTATTTCCCGATTGGGGATCGCCCGGTAGGAGTCAAGCAGCAGTTTTTCAGAGACAGCCAGAGGCAATGTGTCGTTATTTGTAACAAACAATTCCTGAACCTGAATGGAGAGAGCAGCAGCAACAATCTGTAGTTTCTCAGTATTCATCATATTCTGACCTGATTCATATTTCTGCAACTGATACGTAGAAATACCTACCAACTCAGACAGTTTTTCCTGGCTAAGCCCCGCTTGTAGCCGTAGATCTTTCAGCCTGCTACCAATTTCCTTACTTGTTCGTATCTTTGCCATAAATGCCTCGTTTAGCGAGAAGATACCCCGAGGCACTTTCCATAAACACCTACCCTGAATTGATGATAATCACATACTTTAGATTGGTTATAGCGGGTAATCTGTGGTATCTGTGGTCATCCTTTGGCCAGAGACACACCAGACAATGTCCACCCCCTACCATGCCAAATATTACGCTGCCGAGTTGCGGCGGCGCTCCGGTTCAGGTGACATAGATCAGCTCTCTATGTCGCTGTTCGATGCCTCGGTTGATCTGAATCCCCACCAGATCGAGGCAGCGTTGTTTGCCTGCCGTTCACCGTTATCCAAAGGGGTCCTGCTGGCAGATGAAGTCGGCCTCGGCAAGACCATCGAAGCCGGGCTGGTGCTCTGCCAGTATTGGGCGGAACGGCGTCGGCGTCTGATCGTCATCTGCCCGGCGGCCTTGCGTAAGCAGTGGAGTCTGGAGCTGGCGGAAAAATTCAACCTGCCGTCGGTAATCCTTGAGGCCAAGTCGTTCAAAGAGGCATTGCGGAGCGGGAGCGACAATCCGTTCAGTGCCGACAGCATCGTCATAACGTCGCTTAACTTTGCCACCCAGCAGAAAGAGCTGTTGAAGTTGATCCCCTGGGATCTGGCGGTAATTGACGAAGCACACAAGCTGCGTAATGCCTACCGCCCCAGCAACCGTATGGGCCAAGGTATCCGTTGGGCGCTGGAGGATCGCAAGAAACTGCTGCTTACCGCCACCCCGCTGCAGAACTCGCTACTGGAGCTATACGGACTGTCCACCTTGATTGATGAGCAGATCTTTGGCGATCTAGCGTCATTCCGTGAGCAGTACACCGGCAGCACTGCCGACCTTGATGCGCTCAAACGGCGACTGGCCGGTTTTGCCAAGCGCACCCTGCGCTCACAGGTGCTGGAATATATCCGCTACACTGAACGCCGAGCCATTACCCGCCCATTCCGACCGTCGGACCAGGAACAGTCGCTCTACGAAGCCATATCGAATTTCCTGCAACGCGCCGATACCTACGCCATCCCCGACCGTCAGCGTACCCTTACCACCCTGATTGTACGCAAGCTGCTGGCATCCTCTACACAAGCCGTAGCGGGCACTCTGGAAACCATCAAACAGCGCCTTGAGACGTTGCGCTCCGGGCTGCCCGAACCGGAAAACCTGCTAGAAAAGCTGGTTGAAGGGGATGAGCTGGGGGATGATTTCCTGGAAGAAGAGCAGGAAGTCGAGACTACAGACACGGAAGACAGCCTCCAAGAAGAGCCACAGCAGCAGGCCATCGCCCGCACGCAGCTTGATGGAGAAATTGCCGAGCTGGACGGTTTCATCGCCCAGGCACGACAGATCGGTGTCGATACCAAGACCCGTACCCTCTGCACCGCGCTTGAGATCGGCTTTGATGAGATGGAGAAGATGGGGGCGTGCCGCAAGGCGCTGATCTTCACTGAAAGCCGTCGCACACAGGACTACCTGAAGACCTTCCTTGAGGCCAACGGTTTTGCCGGACGGATCGTGCTCTTCAACGGCAGCAACACTGATCCTGACAGTAACGCCATCTTTGAACAGTGGCTCAAAGATAATGCGGATACCGGACGGGTCAGCGGCTCCAGAACTGCCGACCGCCGGACTGCCCTGATTGAGCATTTCCGTGACAAAGCCGAGATCATGCTGGCCACCGAAGCGGCAGCAGAGGGTGTCAACCTGCAATTCTGCTCCCTGGTCATTAACTACGACCTGCCCTGGAACCCGCAACGGATCGAGCAGCGGATCGGACGTTGCCACCGTTACGGCCAGAAGCACGATGTGGTGGTGATCAACTTCCTCAATGAGCGCAACGATGCCGACCGTCGGGTCTACGAGCTGCTGACCGAGAAGTTCAACCTGTTCTCCGGCGTCTTTGGCGCATCGGACGAGGTGTTGGGCAGCATTGAGACCGGCGTTGATTTTGAACGCCGCATCCTGAGCATCTACCAGGAGTGCCGCAGCACCGGAGAGATTGAGGCGGCCTTTGCCGCGTTACAGGCCGAGATGGAACAGGCCATTGCCAACCGTATGAGCGAAACCCGGCAGACCCTGCTGGAGCATTTTGATGAGGATGTCCACTCCCGCTTAAAGGTGCGGCTTGATCAGACCCGTCATCAGCTTGACCGCTTCAGCAGGTTATTCTGGGCCGCCACGAAAATTGTGCTCAATCAGCAGGCCCTTTTTGATGACGAAGAGCTGACGTTCGACCTGAAGACCCCTCCGACAGCCGTTCCGCAGGGCCGCTATCATCTTATCAGCAAAAGCCGTCACAACATTGAAGGCGCCTTCCTCTACCGCCTCTCCCACCCGCTGGGCGAATACGTGCTGGACAGCGCCTTGCAGCAGGCAACCCCGGCAGCGATGCTTTGTTTTAACATCAGCAGCCACCCCACCAAGATTGCGATGGTAGAGGCGCTCAAGGGGCATTCCGGCGTCCTGGCGTTGGAGCGGCTCACCATCACCTCCTTTGCTACTGAAGAACATCTGCTGTTCAGCGCATTCCGTGCTGACGGCACCTCCCTTGACCATGAGCAGTGCGAGAAGCTGTTCCAGTGCAGGGCAGAGATCAGCCAGCCAACCGATCTGAAGGCCGCCACCCAGCGGCTTGTGGCTGAAACCGAACGCCACGCAGCGGCAACCATTGCCAGGGCGCTTGAAACCAGTAACCGCCATTTCCAGGAAGAGCGGGAAAAGCTGGAGAAATGGGCCGATGACCTGGTGCTTGCCTCTGAAAAAGAGCTGAAAGAGACCAAGGCTAGGCTGAAGCTGCTGAACCGTCAGGCACGGCAGGCGGCAACCACCACCGAGCAGGTGGAGCTGCAGAAACAGATTGTGGAGTTGGAAAAGAAACAGCGCAAGCAGCGTCAGCGGATCTTCGATGTCGAGGACCAGATCATCGAAAGGCGTGATGCCCTGATTGCCCGGCTGGAACAACAGATGACACAGAAAACTAAACGGGAGCGGCTGTTCACCATTGGCTGGGCAGTGGTGTGAACTTTCCTTCTCCCCTGAGGGAGAAGGTGGCCAAAGGCCGGATGAGGGGGCAGCAGTGTCTGAAATGAGCCTCTGCCCCCTCACCCTGGCCCTCTCCCTCAAGGGAGAGGGAACACTTAAAAAAACAGGCAGGAGAATAAAAGAGTATGAGCAAATATGACGATTTGACCGCCAAACTGCGGGAGATATTCCAGATCGACCGCCCAGAACTGGATTTTGGCATTTATCGGATCATCGGTGCACGGGCCAGCGAGATCAACGACTATCTGGACAAGCGCCTCAAGTCACGGGTGCAGGAATCCCTTGCCCAGGCAGGCACTGCCAACCTGGAGCAACTCAAGAAAGAGCTGGCCGATGCGATTAAGAATGCAGAAGCGCTTGGCGTACAGCCTGATACGGTCCCCAAGGTGCAGGAGTTGCGGCAACGGATCGCTGAACAGGGCACGGGGGCAGCGGAGCATGAAAATGCGGTATTCTCTCACCTGCTGACTTTTTTCTCCCGCTACTACGACAAGGGCGACTTCATCAGCCAGCGCCGTTACAAGGGGGATACCTACGCCATCCCCTACGCCGGTGAAGAGGTGGTGCTGCACTGGGCCAACAAGGACCAGTACTACACCAAGAGCGGTGAAACCTTTGCCAACTACAGCTTCAGGCTGGCCGATGGCCGCACTGTCAATTTCCGTCTGGTGGCCGCCGATACTGCCAAGGACAACCGCAAGGATAACGACAAGGAGCGCTGCTTTGTGCTTCTGGAACAGCAGACCCGCCTGCTGGTTGATGAGGATGGTGAGGAGTACGAAGAAGAGCTGCTGCCGGTGGAGGAGCAGCATGGCGAGCTGCTGATCCGTTTTGAGTACCGTTCCATGCCCAAGGGGACCAAGCAGGATGCTCTGGTGAGCAAGGCGGTACAGGCAGTGCTGGAAGAACCGGCAGTGGCAGCACGCTGGCCGGAACTCTCACGCCGTGAACCGACCGAGAAGAACCCGCAGCGCACCCTGCTGGAAAAGCACCTGACCACCTACACCCAGCGCAACACGGCAGACTACTTCATCCACAAGGATCTGGGCCGTTTCCTGCGGGGCGAGCTGGATTTTTACATCAAGAACGAGGTCATGCACCTGGATGATGTTCAGCATGCTGAGAAGTTTGCCGACATCGAGAAGAACCTGCGGATGATCCAATGCCTGCGTGCCATTGCCTTGGAACTGATCACCTTTCTGGCACAACTGGAGGATTTTCAGAAAAAGCTCTGGCTGAAGAAGAAGTTTGTGGTGGCAACCCACTACTGCATCACCCTGGATCGGGTAATTGCCAATGCCCCGGAGTTGCTGGAGGCCATAGCTGCCAATGAAAGACAGTGGGAGCAGTGGGACAAGCTGGGGATGCTGACGGATGGGATTAGCCGTACCGCCGAACACCTGCAGGCCCACCAATTTCTGATGGTGGATACAGCGTTGTTTGACTTGGACTTCAAGAACAAGCTGCTGGGAGCGATTGACAACCTGGATGAGTCACTGGACGGCCTGCTGATACACGGGGATAACTTTCAGGCCCTAAACCTGCTGCAGGAGCGGTACCGGGAGCAGGTGAAGTGTGTGTATATTGACCCGCCGTATAACACCACAGAAAATGCATTCGCATATAAAAATCAAGGGGGGTAGTCGGTTAGCTC
>DIUB01000170.1 GCA_002422265.1 Geobacter sp. UBA6169 | reverse complement strand
TGCGTGCAACTGCTTTTTTAAGGTTTAAGTGCTGGCATCGCTTAATACAGCTTCATTACTTCCTGCAAAACCTCATTTACCGGCCCGCCGACGCTGATCACCTCAACCCCCAGCCGCTCCATCTCATCCTTTGGCGACTCGCCGATCATGGCTGTTACCACCACCCGACAGTCACCCAGACCGGCTGCAATGGCTGCCAGCTTGTCCGGCATCAGACCATGCCCCGGCCCGGTACCACCGCAGTAACGGGGGGCCTGCACCTCATACCGCAGTGCAGGCTCCCCCGTGCCGACTTCATAGACCAGAAAACGATCTGCCTTGCCGAAATGGGTATCAATATGTTTGCCATCGGATGATGTCACGGCAATCAGCATAGTAAACTCCAGGTCAAGGTTGAGGTTAAGGTTGAGGAAAGGCTTTGCTTAACCTCAACCTGAACCTCAACCTGTTTTTCAGGCTTCTGCCGGAGCAAAGGCAAAACATTTCTTTGAACAGGTCTTGCCGCAGGCCTCGCAGCCGATACAGTTGCCGGCATTGGCCACCCGCATGAACATCTTGGCTGAATCATCTTCGTCCAGCTCTTCAAAGGCCAGCACGTCGCGGCTGCAGACCTTGAAGCAACGGCCGCAGCCGATACAGGTCTCCTCGTCGATTGACACGATAAACTGCGGTATCCACTCCTGCTTGTCTTTGGTGAGTCCGGTGATGTAAGCCATTTTTTGTCTCCTTTTTGTATGAAAATCTTTATGGGCCGCGGATGACACGGATTGAGCGGATTGACGCAGATAAAACCTGAGAATCTTTTAAAGGGTAAAACCAAAGACATTTTGTTTATCGCTATTATTTGTCTCTAAGGTTTTTACCCTTGCTTTTCTGCTTTGCCTTTATCCGCGTAAATCCGCCAGATCCGCGCTATCCGCGTGCTATTGCCTTAATCGTCTTCGTATGACACTGCCTGCCCCTTATGCATCGCCTTGCGCAGCCAGGGCGGCGGGTTGCCCTGCAGTACCTCCTGCAGCCTGGCCACGGTCTCCGGCAAGCTCACTTCCACATTGGTCTTCATCGGATGAATCTTCTGGGCCACCAGCTTGGCTGCTGCCGGTCCGCCGATCTGCATGGTGTAGACAATGGCGCAGTCAGCCAGCAACTTTGCACGGGCAGCAATCCGGTCCTCTTCATCATTGCCGTGTGGGCCGGTGGTAACGGTTTCGATGAACCCGGCCTGATCTGGCCCCACTTCCCAGATCTGGAAACGCTCGCACTGCCCGAAGTGCTGATCAATCATGCTGCCGTCGGATGTGGTGAATGCTATCTTCATAACGCCTCCCGGAGAGGCAGGCCAAGATTGAGGTTGAGGTTGAGGAAACCCCAAAAATTTTATTCCTCTTAACCTTAACCCAAGCCTCAACCTGCTGTTTTAATTATGTGCCAGCTTCTGAGCCTCTTTGGCATTGGCCTGGAACAGATTCGCCACCTCAAACACCAGATTCAGCGTCCCGCGATAACCGACCCACATCTTCTGGTGTGCTCCCAGCCGGTCAAATACCGGCAGGCCGGTTCTCAAGTGGGCACCGATCTTCAGCTTGGCTGCGGCCTGTCTGCCGTTACTGTTGGCCACCAGCAGGTCTGCCCCGATGGCAGCGGTTTCCAGGTCTTCAAGATCCCCCACAAAGAGGTTGTCGCAGGGCAGGCTGTCCAGACCGCGGGTGCGGGTGGCTGCCAGGGCAGCCTGTATCCGGCAGCCCAGGCCTGCCAGAAAGCGGGTCATCCCTTTCAGGTGGTCAGCCTCAAGGGCGATGGCAACCTTTTTGTTGCCAAACTGGTAGTGGCTGTCCACCAGTGCATCAGCCAGCCTGGATCGCCAGCGCTGCTGTTTCTCCGGTATCGGTCTGCCGCTGATGACTGACAGCACCGCCATGAAACGGTCGGTCTCGGCCATGCCGGTCAAGGAGGTAAAACCATAGGCCGGTATCCCCAGCCGCTCTTCCAGCTGGCTGGCAGCCCTGGCCAGTGAATCACCCACATACAGGGTGGCGATACTGCGGCCGGCCTGCTTGATTTTCTCGACACTGATGCCGCCAGTGGAAAGGGGCGACACATCAGCATCAATATGGCCATCCAGGGCATTGGCTATGTCGGGAATGCAGAGCACGGTCAGGCCGAATGATTCGATCAGCTCTTTCAGCTCTTCCACATCAGCCGGTGTTAACTGCGCCCCCGGCACCAGGTTGACCTGTCCGGGAATGGTTTCGCCAGCTTCCGGCAGGGTGGCCAGAATCGCCTCTACGGTGTTGGCGTAGCCTTCCTGCAATGAGCCGCAGTAATCCGGGGTTGAAGCCCAGATAATCGGCACCCCATCATGCTCCGGGTGCTCCTCGCGGAACTGGTGGATGGCAGAACGGACATCATCCCCCATGGTCTCGGTCAGGCCGGAGGTCATCACCCCCACCACCTTGGGGCCGAATTTCTCAATCACCCGGCCGATCCCTTTTTTCAGGTTTTCCCAGCCCCCAAAGATAGCCGCGTCTTCACTCATGGCCGTGGCGTTCAGGGCAATGGATTCCTTGAAGTGCCGCGACAACTGCAGCCTGATAAAAGTGGAGCAGCCCTGTGCGCCATGCAGCAGGCCCAACATCTGATCAATCCCCAGATAGGCCAGGGTTGCCCCCAATGCTGGTGAGTTTTTCTGCGGGTTGACCGTGGCTGCCTTCTTGGGCACTGCCACCCGGGAGGCGGACAGATCCTCGGACAGATAGGTAGCAGCATGGTTGCGGGCAGCGCTCACCAGAGGCGCAGTATCAGTCTGCCACGGTTCAGGGCTGTTCAGCAGCGGCCAGATCGGGTTGTTGACGGTCAGGTCCAGCTGTTTTGCAAAGGTCACCATCCCTTCGTAGCCGGCATAGGGGTGTGAGCGGCCATGATTGATATCCAGGAACGGGGTCTTTGTTTTGAGCGCCAGAAACTTGGTTTTGCCGCCGGCCACGATCAAGTCCGGCATCTTTTCTTTCATCACCCCCAGCAGACCGGCAGTGGAGGTGTCTTCAATGATTCTGGCATCCTTATGCATCAAGGCCTTCATCCGGTAGAAGTCTTCCAGGGTAGAGTTCTGGGTTCCGGCAGCCAGGATCTCTACCCCCAGCTCCCGCAGGGCATTGACCATGGACCAGGTCTTGACTCCGCCGGTGAACAGTACCGCCCGTTTGCCTTCCAGCCGGGCACGGTAGGGGGCCAGCCGCTGGCGGCACTTTGCTTCTTCTTCCTCCAGCAGTCGCTCCACCCGATCCTGCATGATCCGCTTTTCAAGGCCGTTAACCGCATCATCCAGGGCGATGGCGATGTTACGCAGGGCCTTGGCAATGTCGGTCAGGCCGTAGAACGACTCCTCCAGATACGGCATGCCGTAGGTTTTCTGCATCTTCTTGGCCAGATTGGTCAGGCTCTTGGAGCAGATGATGATGTTCAGTTTGGCCCGATGGGCGTAGCGCAGCTCCTCAAATTTGGCATCGCCGGAAAAGCAGGAGAGGATCTGGATACCCAGCCGGTCAAACAGCGGCAGCATGCCCCACAGGTCACCGGCGATGTTGTATTC
>DIUB01000169.1 GCA_002422265.1 Geobacter sp. UBA6169 | reverse complement strand
TTCTCGGGCTGGGTATTGCGCATCAGACCCCAGCGGTTGATGTACTGCATCCGGGCCAGAAAGGCGAAAAAATCATGACGATCAGGTGGTTTGACGGATTTCATAACGCTCTTTTCCTGCAGCCGGGCTACAGACTGTACGTTGGGATATTCCAGATGCCGGACTTGATCTCCAGCGGCACCTCAAGGCTGCCGGCATAAAAGTTTTGAATCAACAACCCCTTGTCATGCAGAGAGATGCCGATCTCAACCCCGTGTAGCAGATCATGGGTCTGACTCCTTCCGGCAATCAGCAGCACTCCGGATTTAAGCTGACGCAACTTGCGGTAAAATTCAGAAATATTACCAATGCCTTCAGGAAAAAAATCTTCCACCGGATCAAGGATCAGCAGCTTGATCTTGTAATACTCGATAAAATGGTACAGATAGCTGTAGGTCTTTGAGGTGCTACCGGAGACATCCACCAGATGGGCCGGCAGGTTGTAGCAGTCATCATACATAGAGAGACAGGTCAGATTGGTGATCTCCTTCTCGATCTTCTGCTCAATGGCCGGCTCTATCTTTGCCCACTCCCGCACCAGCCGTTTGAATCTGCGATAATTGTCATCCTCGGTATCCCGCGCAGAAAGAAACAGCACCTTGCCGGACTGCAGCACCGGATAACGACCCAGAAACGGGATATTAAAGGCGATTGACATAGCCAGCTGCATGGCCAGAGTGGTCTTGCCGTAGACCCCGTTGGTCCTGATACAGACCAGTGAGTTTGCCGGAATCACACCGGAAACCAGGTACTCATCCGGCTTGGGCAGTTCCAGATCCCGCTCATGCCACTCCTTGACCCCCAGCTTTTTCGCAAAGGGGTTATCTTCAATCCTGAGTGTACTCATAGCCGCTCCTCACCATTCAGGCCCGCTCAAACGCCTCAAACAGAGTCTTGTAATCATCCAGCGCATAGCGGTCAGTCATGCCGGCCAGATAATCTGCCACGGTCCGCTCCACACCGTTCTGCTCAATCCGTCGCCGGTACTTGGGAGACAGCAGGTTAGGCCGCCGCACATAGGCCTCAAACAGGCGGGAAAGCACATGCTCGGCCTTGACCCGCATCTTGTCTACCCTGTAGTGGCGGTACAGTTTTTCCTTCAGAAACCGTTTCAGCGCCAGGTTCTCCTGCTCCACCTGTGGCGAGAAATGCACCACCACCCGGTTGACCCGCCGCAGATCATCAAGAGAATTGATACCATACTTCAGCAGATTGTCACGGGTCGTCTCGCAGATATCGGTCAACTGCATGCCGATCAGGGCACTGACGGTGCGTGCCACCAGCCGCTTGTCATCGACGCCGGGATAACGCTCCCGAACCTTACTTGCCATCCGCTGCCAGAGATCCACCTCCTTCAGCAGATCAAGGGTCAGGTAGCCTGACTTGAGCCCGTCATCAATATCGTGGTTGTTATAGGCAATTTCATCGGCATAGTTGATCAACTGAGCCTCTATGGAGGGAACCGTACCGGGCAGGAACTCATCCAGAATCTTGGTGGGCAGATCGTGGGGTGATGAATGCTTCAGAATCCCCTCCCGCATCTCCCAGGAAAGATTCAGTCCGTCAAAGGCAGGATACCGCTCTTCAAGCTCATCCACCACCCGAAACGACTGATAATTATGTTCAAACCCGCCATAGCCCTGCATCAGCTGGTTCAGCACCTCTTCACCGGTATGACCGAAAGGGGTATGCCCCAGATCATGGGCCAGAGCCAGGGCCTCGGTCAGATCCTCATTCAGCCGCAGTCTCCTGGCGATAGCCTTGCCGATCTGGGCCACCTCCAGCGAGTGGGTCAAGCGGGTACGGTAATAGTCCCCTTCATGATTCAGAAAGACCTGGGTCTTGTACTCCAGACGGCGGAAGGCAGCACAGTGGATGATCCGGTCACGGTCGCGCTCAAACACGGGGCGGGGGTCAGAGGATTCTTCAGGATATTTACGCCCTTTTGAGGCAGCGCTGGTGCAGGCAAAAGGGGCCAGATCAGGGCGTTCACTATAATCAAACATGACTACTCCCTTGCAGTTGCAGGATGGGAAAGAGTACTATCCAGACCGGTGTTGAGCAAGTTTTTTCAGATGACAGGATATCCCATGACCAACCACGAACTGCATACCCTGCTGGCCCTTGACCGTTCCAGCCTGCCTGAAGACGGCAGGCCGGAATTCAACCGCCTGATCTTTTCCCGCTCCCCCTACCTGCTGCAGCACAGCCGCAACCCGGTCAACTGGCGGGAATGGGGACCGGCAGCGCAGCAGGAGGCCAGAAGCCGCAACCTGCCGCTGTTTGTCTCCATCGGCTATGCCACCTGCCACTGGTGCCATGTCATGGCCCATGAATCCTTTGAAGATGACGAGGTGGCCGACATCCTCAACCACGCCTTTGTGCCGGTCAAGGTTGATCGCGAAGAACGGCCTGATCTGGATGAGTTCTGCATGGCTGCCTGCCAGACCATGACCGGCAGCGGCGGCTGGCCGCTCAACTGTTTTCTTAAGCCGGACGGCACCCCGTTCTATGCCCTGACCTACCTGCCCAAAGAGCCGCGCCGGGGTATGCCCGGTTTTCTGGAGCTGCTTGAAAATATTGCTGCTGTCTGGCAGCACAAACCGGATGCCGTTGAGCGCAACGCCACCAGCCTGATGGAGGCGCTCACCCGGCAGTCAGAAACAGGCACTCCTGCCAACCAGCCTGATCCATACCAGCTGGCTGACCAGGCTGCCAGAACCCTGCAGCGAATCTATGACCCGCAGCACCACGGCTTTGGCAGCGCCCCCAAATTTCCCATGCCCCCCTACCTGCTCTTTCTGCTGCATCGATCAGATCCGGCAGAGCAGCAACTGGCCTTACGCAGCCTGCAGGCCATGCGGCAGGGCGGCATCTGGGATCAGCCGGGGGGCGGCATCCATCGCTACAGTACTGACCAGCGCTGGCTGGTGCCGCACTTTGAAAAAATGCTCTACGATCAGGCCCTGGTGGCCTACACTGCTCTGGAGGCCTACGCCCTGACCGATGAGAGTACGTACCTTGAAATGGCAGACCACCTGCTGGAATTTGTGCTGCACGAGCTGACTGCGCCAGAAGGCGGTTTTTACTGCGGGCTTGATGCGGATTCTGAAGGGCGTGAAGGTGCCTGCTACGTCTGGCAAAAGGCCGAGATCGAGCAGGTGCTGGGGGATGATGCCGCAACGTTCTGCAGCTGGTACGGGGTAACCGGACAGGGCAACTTTGAGGGGACCGATGAGCATGTGCTGTTCCAGGCAGCACCGGAAAACCCGCCGCCAGAAAACCTGCAGGAGTTGCACCAGAAGCTGCTGACCGTACGCAACAAACGACCGCAACCCCTGCGGGATCTCAAGATCCTGTCCGGCTGGAACGGCCTGACCATAGCTGCCCTGGCAAGGGGTGCCGCCCTGACCGGCAATCAGAGGTGGCTGGAAAAGGCTGAACGAGCCGCTGCGTTCATCACCAACAGCCTCATTCGCAGCGATGGACGCCTCTTGCGGAGCTGGTGCAACGGCAACCCTTCTGCCATTCCGGCATTTCTGGAGGATTACAGCTTTCTGGGATGGGGGCTGATTGAGCTTTATCGGGCAGGTGGCAATGCAGAGCATCTGCAGCAGGCAACACTGCTCTGTGATCAGGCCCTGCAGCTCTTCAGGCAGCCCGATGGCCGTTTCAGCACCAGCGGCACCGATCAGCAGCCGCTGCCGCTCTGCCTGCCTGACCGGCACGACGGCGTAGTTCCGGCAGGCGCATCGGCACTGACGCTGGATCTGGTGCTGCTTGCAGAGATAACAGGGGATAAAAACCGGCTGCGGGAGGCTGACCAGGTTCTGCAGCAACTGCTGCCGGGGCTGACAGCCCACCCGGTCAGCGGACTCTGGCTGCTGCGGGCAGCCCTGACAAGAAAGAGGATAGATCAGCGGTAGTGGTACAGGCAGAATTCAGGGCTGTCCATCCCCTTGCGCAGCAACTCATGCAGGGCCTCGGCCGTCAGGGGACGACTGAAGAAAAAGCCCTGCAGTTCATCGCATTTGCGATGGTGCAGAAAATCAACCTGATCCTGCTGCTCCACCCCTTCGGCAATAACCGACAATTTCAGACTGTGTCCCAACGCCACCACCGCCTCCACAATGGCGGCAGAATCGCCGGAGGATTCAGCAATCTCCTGAACAAATGATTTGTCGATCTTGAGCCGATCCAGGGGAAAGTGCTTCAGATAGCTGAGGGAACTGTAGCCGGTGCCGAAGTCGTCAATGGCCAGCATCACCCCCATGGACTTGAGGGCCTGCAGGGTTGTACGGGTCTGACAGACATTCTCGATCAGCATCCCCTCGGTCAGCTCCAGCTCCAGCAGGTGAGGCGGCAGCCCGGTCTGTTCCAGCACAGCCCGGACGCTTTCAGCAAAATCAGCCTCCCGGAACTGTTTGGCCGATATATTGACTGCCATCCGCAGCGACGGCAGGCCTTCAGCAATCCACTGGGCCCCCTGGCGGCAGGCCTCCTGCAGCACCCAGGCACCAATCGGCACGATCAGGCCGGTGTCCTCAGCCAGCGGCACAAAACGCTCGGGCGAGATCATACCCAGACAGGGATGTACCCAGCGCAACAACGCCTCAACCCCCACCATGCCGCCGGATTTGAAACTGACCTGGGGCTGGTAGCACAAATGCAGTTCACCCCGCTCCAGAGCATAACGCAAGTCGCTGCTCAAGGTCAGCTGTTCAAGGGAAGTAGCATGCAACTCCGGCGTATAGAAACGGTAGGTGTTCTTCCCCTGCTCCTTGGCGTGGTACATGGCGGTATCGGCGTTCTTGAACAGAGTGCCCACTGAATCGCCGTCATCGGGCCAGATCGAGATGCCGATGCTGCCGCTGGTGAACACCTCGCGCCCCTCCAGCTCAACCGGCTGCGCAAGCAGATTCAACAGCTTATCGGCGATATCACCCACACAGTCACAGTCAGTAATCCCCGTCAGCAGCACCACAAACTCATCACCGCCCAGCCGCGCCACGGTGTCACAGCTGCGCAGACAGGCAGACAGCCGTTCGGCCACCACCTGCAGCAACAGATCCCCCATGCTGTGCCCCAGGGTATCGTTCACCTCCTTGAAGCGGTCAAGGTCGATAAACAGAATTGCCACCTTTTCATCATAGCGGCCGGCCCTGGTCAGCAGCTGCGTCAACCGGTCCTTCAAAAGCACCCGGTTGGGCAGACCGGTCAGGCTGTCAAAGAAAGCCAGTCGCTCGATCTCTTCTGCTGCGGCGCGACGCTCGGTAACATCGGTATAGAGCAGCACCATCCGATGAATCCGCCCTTCGGCAGTCTTCAGAGGGGTTCCTACCAGATGATAATGACGGCCGTCATGCACAAAATCACTCTGCTCCACCCGTCGCCGGGTGGCCAGAATCTGGTCAATGATACACTCTTCCTGTTCATGGCCGCAGATCAGTTCGCGCAGGCACCTGCCCATCACACTCCGTTCTCCGGCAAACAGAGCCCACTGGCTGTACGAATTGAACGCCACCACCTTTGTGGCATCATCCACCACCACAATACCGCCCCCTGCCGAATCAAAGATCGCCTGCAGCTCATCCCGGGTGGCGGTCAACTCGGCATTGGTCCGCTTCTGATGTTCCAGCACCTGCTCAAACGAATCAGTCACAATCCCGATCGGATCCACCGCCAGCAGTGTGGAGTCGTCAAGTTCCTCCGGATTGAGCGGCACCGTCCCCATCACCTCCAGCAGGCGGTTGGTCTTGGCACGGATGTACCTGATCAGCTCCTGGTTGCACTCCTCAAGTGCCGCCAATCGCTGACCGCTGGTCATGGTATCAGGATCCGCAGATTGCAACACGGTAGTGTCCTTCCTCCTTGTTCACCTCAACCCGGTAGCCCATATTGATCACCGCATCACTGATATGGGTCACTGAGCTGCGGTTGTCAGACAGAAACACCAGACAGCCCTCGCCGGTCCGCAACAGTTCCTTGCGGCTGTTTACCTCCCGCAGGGCGATCAACAGGGTCGAAGGGCAAATCTGACCACGCAGGTCAACCTGTTTACAGGATGAAGACATTGCATGAGCTCCTTTAGTCGGCAGCAGGCGGCATCACCAGCCGGGTCAAAAGCAGGCCGCCCAGCCAGGCGCCGGGCAGCAATCCTGCCAGAAACAGCAGGCTCTGCATAGCCAAAATCGGCAGGCCGCCAAACAGATGCCAGATATTGCAGGCCGGTGCCATGCGAGAGGCCAGCCCCATCAGCAAACCGCCCAGCAGGGCCGACAGCACCTGACGCCACGGCAGACGCAGATGCAGCTGCCACTCCCCCAGCAGCAGCGCTGATAGAGCCGATCCGGCTGCAATGCCGATAATCAGCGGGAACTGCACCAGAGCCACGCCGTCCAGTAACGGTCCCGGCCCGCCAGTCAGCGGCCCTCCCCCCAGCGGCGGCAGATAGTTAAGCGGCTGCAGCTGAAAGTAAGGCGTCCCGGCCACCAGCTCCGGTGCAACCCCGGTCAGCAACATGGCTCCGGCCTTGCTGTACGAGGTGGTGATCCCCATCGGCATCCCCAGCACCAGCACCGAGGCTACGCCGATCAAGGCCAATACCAGCGCCGCCTGCCAGGGCTGCAGATACCCCTCAACCACGCCATGCTGCCTGAGCCTGCCCTGTCTGAACCAGACAAAAACCAGCCCCAGCAGCAGACAGCCGACCGGAACCGTCAGCAGCCAGGGGGGCAGACCCAGCAGCTGTGGCAGAGTAACGGCCCTGGTGGGCAGGGTAAGCATACGGGAAAACGCTGCCCAGCCAGGATGGATAAAGGCATACAGCGTGCTGCCGGCAACCAGGCCGATCAACGCCAGCAGGCTGGGAAAACGGCCTGCCCCCAGCTTGTAGAGCGTACCGACCACACAGCCGCCTGCCAGCACCATGCCGATGCCGAACAAAAGGCCCCCCACCAGGTTCACACCGGATGGAGGGCCGAAAAACGGAAACGGAAAGGCAACCAGACCGGAAAGGCGAACCAGTTCAAACAGCACCAGTGACAGACCCACCAGCAATACCAGTGTCCTCGGCAGCAAGGTACTCCGAAACAGAAACAGGTCGCGAAACATGCCGGCAACGCAATAGTCAGAGCGGTGCATCACAAAACCGGCTGCCAATCCCAGCAGCAGACCGGCTGCAAGCATGATCATCAACGGTGTCTGCATGGTAGCGGCACTCCCCTGCTCCTCAAAGATGGCGGCAAGGTACACCAAGCAGATGCACAACGCAACCCTCCAGCAGTAAGATCTTACCTGGTTAGAACTCATCTTCAGAAACATTCCCTCTCCCTGAGGGGGAGGGCCAGGGTGAGGGGGAAGAGGCTCATTTCAAGACGCTGCTGCCCCCTCAACCGGCCTTCGGCCACCTTCTCCCTCATGGAGAAGGGAAATTCTGAATCTCGGTACTCATCAGGATATCTTATTAGCAAACTCCGGCATCAGCGGCAGTCTGCTGCTTGAAGCATGCAAAACAGAGTTCAACTTCACCAACCCTATGCCGCACCCCTGCTTCATCCTGATTACGGGCAGCCACTTCAAGCCCTATAGCCGCTTCCCTCAACTGCATGGCCCCCACATTTGCAGATGCACCTTTTATGGTATGGGCGTAGCGTCGGCAGGCCTCCCAGTCGCCGGTCTCCAGGCTCTGCCCTAATCCCTTCAGGTTGTCTGCCACGCTTCCATAGAACA
>DIUB01000081.1 GCA_002422265.1 Geobacter sp. UBA6169 | reverse complement strand
GGCTACTGGTGGGCCGAACTGGAATCCAACTGCACCATTACGGCAGAGTACATCATGCTGTTCCACTTCCTTGGCATGGTTGACAAGGACAAAGAGCGCAAGATGGCCAACTATCTGCTGCGCCAGCAGACTGAAGAAGGCTACTGGACGGTCTGGCACAACGGACCGGGTGACCTTTCCACCACCATTGAAGCCTACTTCGCCCTGAAGCTGGCCGGCTATCATGCTGATCACATTGCCCTGCGTAAAGCCCGCGACTTTATCCTGGCCAATGGCGGCATCCTGAAGTCACGGGTTTTCACCAAAACGTTTCTGGCCATGTTCGGTGAGTTCTCCTGGCTGGGGGTTCCCTCCATGCCGATCGAGCTGATGCTGTTGCCTGACTGGGCCTACCTGAATGTCTATGAATTCTCCAGCTGGGCCCGTGCCACCATCATCCCGATGTCTGTGTTAATGGCCAATCGTCCGGTCTATAAACTACCGCCCCATGCACGGGTGCAGGAGCTGTACGTGCGTCCGCCCCGGCCCACCGATTACACCTTTACCAAGGAAGACGGCATCTTCTCCCTGAAGAACTTCTTTATCGGTGTAGATCACCTGCTCAAGATCTACGAATCAAGCCCGATCCGCCCTTTCAAGAAGCGGGCAACCGAAAAGGTGGAACAATGGATACTTGAACACCAGGAGAAAACCGGTGACTGGGGCGGCATCCAGCCCGCCATGCTGAACGCCATCCTGGCGCTGCACTGTCTGGGCTATGCCAATGATCATCCGGCCGTTGCAAAGGGGCTTGAAGCACTGGCAAACTTCACCATTGAAGATGACGACACCCTGTTACTGCAGTCCTGTGTTTCGCCGGTCTGGGATACCGCACTGGTGCTGCTGGCCATGCAGGAAGCCGGTATTCCTCAGGATCATCCGGCACTGATCAAGTCTGCCCAGTGGCTTCTGGACCGCGAGGTAAGGATCAGGGGCGACTGGAAGATCAAATCACCCGACCTGGAGCCGGGGGGCTGGGCCTTTGAGTTCCAGAACGACTGGTATCCTGATGTGGATGACTCGGCAGCAGTGATGATCGCCATCAAGGATATCAAGGTCAAGAACACCAAAGCGCGGCAGGATGCCATCCGGCGCGGTATTGACTGGTGTTTGGGCATGCAGAGCGCCAACGGCGGCTGGGGTGCCTTTGACAAGGACAACACCAAGCATTTTCTGAACAAGATCCCCTTTGCCGACCTGGAGGCAATGATTGACCCTCCCACCGCCGACCTGACCGGTCGGATGCTGGAGTTGATGGGCAACTTTGGCTATTCTAAGGACCACCCCCAGGCGGTGACGGCCCTGGCATTCATCAAGAAAGAGCAGGAGCCGGAGGGCCCCTGGTTCGGCCGGTGGGGGGTCAACTACATCTACGGCACCTGGTATGTGCTGATCGGCCTTGAGGCAATTGGCGAGGATATGACCCAGCCGTACATCAAGAAGGCGGTCAACTGGATCAAATCAAAACAGAATCCTGACGGCGGCTGGGGCGAAGTCTGTGATTCTTACTGGGATCGGACCTTGATGGGCTGTGGTCCCAGCACCGCCTCCCAGACGGCCTGGGCTTTAATGGCTCTGATGGCTGCCGGAGAAGTGTGTTGTCAGGCCGCAGAGCGCGGGGTGCAGTATCTGCTGACCACCCAGAACCCCGACGGCACCTGGGATGAGGATGCCTTTACCGGCACCGGCTTCCCCAAATTTTTTATGATCAAGTACCATATCTACCGCAACTGTTTCCCGCTGTCTGCCCTGGGTCGTTACCGCAGGCTGACTGCAGCGGCAACAGCCTGATGCCCTAACCGGCACTGGCTTGTAACGTACGAAAAGCCCCGCCAGTGAGCCGGGGCTTTTCCGATTCTGGAGAGTTGAAGGAATGCACTGTTTTGTTACCGGTGCCACCGGTTTTATCGGAGCCAGCATTGTACGGGAACTACTGAGAGACGGCCATGCCGTCACCGCTCTGGTGCGCCCCGGCTCCAGCGTCGCCAATCTTGAGGGTCTTGCGGTGTCGATTGTGCGCGGGGATCTGCATAACCAGCACCAGCTTGCCAGAGCAATGGCTGATTGCGAACGGGTCTTTCACGTTGCCGCCGATTATCGTCTCTGGTGCCCTGATCCCCCGGCCATGTACCACGCCAATGTTGACGGTACCCGCACCCTTCTGCAGGCTGCGCTGGATGCTGGAGTCAACCGGGTGGTCTACACCAGCAGCGTCG
This sequence comes from Geobacter sp. UBA6169, assembly GCA_002422265.1. Taxonomy (GTDB): domain Bacteria; phylum Desulfobacterota; class Desulfuromonadia; order Geobacterales; family Pseudopelobacteraceae; genus Trichlorobacter. The sequence continues at coordinate 3,502 of DIUB01000081.1, read as the reverse complement.
GCACCCTGGGCAATCCCGGCGACGGCAGACCCGGAACTGAAACAACACCGGTCAGCTTGAGCGACATGGTGGGACACTACAAAAAAAGCAAGTTTCTGGCCGAACAAGAGGCTGAAAAATTCATTGACAAGGGGCTTGGCCTGATTATAGTCAACCCCTCCACACCGGTGGGCCCTCTTGATATCAAACCTACCCCCACCGGAAAGATCATCGTTGATTTCCTGAACCGCAGAATGCCGGCCTATCTGGACACCGGCCTGAACCTGATCGCGGTGGAAGACTGCGCCCGGGGCCATATCCTGGCGGCTGATAAAGGCACGATCGGCGAAAAATACATCCTGGGTAATCGCAATCTTACCCTGCAGGAGATCTTCAGCATCCTGGAAGATCTGACCGGCCTGCCCGCACCAAAGGTCAGACTGCCGTACACCCCGATTCTGCTGGCAGCCTACCTCAATGAAGGACTCTCACGGTTGACCGGCAAGGAGCCGCTCATCCCCCTGGCCGGTGTGCAGATGGCCAGAAAATTCATGTTTTTTGATGCGACCAAGGCGGTACTGGAACTTGGCCTGCCCCAGACACCGGTAGAACAGGCTCTGAAACGGTCAATCACCTGGTTCCGTGCCAACGGTTACGCATCGTAATGAGGGACACCATGCTACTTGAAGCCATTCACAGCCCTGCTGACTTAAAAAAACTGAACATTGACCAGCTTCCGGATCTGGCAGATGAGGTACGCGAATTCCTGCTGGCCACGGTTTCGGAAACCGGCGGTCATCTGGGCTCAAACCTCGGCGCGGTGGAGCTTACCCTGGCCCTGCACTACTGCTTCACCACCCCCCAGGACAAAATCGTCTGGGATGTGGGGCATCAGGCCTATACCCACAAGATACTGACCGGCAGACGGGAACAGTTTCCCACCCAGCGTCAGTACAAAGGGATTTCAGGCTTTCCCAAGCGCAGCGAGTCAGAGCATGATGCCTTTGGAGTGGGCCATGCCTCCACCTCTATCTCAGCCGGGCTGGGCATGGCAGTGGCCGATGACCTGGATAAACAGAAAAACAAGGTGATTGCCGTGATCGGCGACGGATCACTGACCGGCGGCATCGCCTTTGAAGGCCTGAACCAGGCCGGTCATCTCAAGAAGAACCTGATCGTGGTGCTGAACGACAATGAGATGTCCATCTCAAAGAATGTGGGGGCATTTAGCGCCTTTGTCTCACGCAAGATGACTGCCCGTCATTTCCGTGAACTGAAGCGGGAAATGAAGGGGCTCCTCTCCAGCATCCCGGCCTTTGGCAAGGATATCCTCAAATTTGCTCGCCGCGCTGAAAACTCACTGAAAGGTTTTCTGACCCCGGGTGCCCTGTTTGAGGCGTTGGGGTTTGACTACATCGGTCCGATCGACGGCCACGACCTGCCCAACCTGATAGAAATATTTAACAATGCCCGTGAGTTTGAAGGTCCGCTGCTGATCCATGTCATGACCACCAAGGGCAAGGGGTATCATCCGGCCGAATCCATGCCGGACAAGTTCCACGGCGTGGGGGCCTTTGATCTCTCCACCGGCAAGGCGCCTGCCAAGGCAGCCTCCCTCTCCTACACCGAGATCTTTGGCCACACCCTGGTGGAGTTGGCCCAGGAAGACCCCAAGGTAGTTGCCATCACCGCTGCCATGCCGGACGGTACCGGTCTCAACTTCTTTGCCGAAGCCCTGCCGGAACGTTTCTTTGACGTGGGTATCGCCGAACAGCACGGCGTCTGCTTTGCCGCCGGTCTGGCTGCTGACGGATTCAAGCCGGTGGCAGCCATCTACTCATCCTTTATGCAACGGGCCTATGATCAGGTCTTTCATGATGTCTGCCTGCAGAACCTGCCGGTGGTGATTGCCATGGACCGGGGCGGTCTGGTGGGGGATGACGGGCCCACCCACCACGGCGTGTTTGACTTCTCCTTCATGCGTCACCTGCCGAACCTGACATTTATGGCCCCCAAAGATGAAAACGAACTGCGCCATATGCTCAAGACTGCGCTGGATCTGGGCAAGCCGGTGGCGTTGCGCTATCCGCGCGGTGCCGGTTACGGGGTACCACTGGACAACAAGCTCCAGGCCCTGCCGATCGGTAAAGGCGAACTGCTGCGGGAAGGTACTGACCTCACCATCATCGCCATCGGCTCCACAGTCATACCTTCAGTACAGGCTGCTGAACAGCTGGCCAGCGACGGCATCAGCGCAGCCGTGGTTAACGCCCGCTTTATCAAACCTCTGGACGAGGCACTGATACTTGATCAGGCCCGGAAAACCGGCCGGATTGTCACGGTTGAAGAGAATGTGCTGCAGGGTGGTTTCGGCAGTGCGGTGCTGGAGCTGCTGCAGGACAGCGGCCTGTACCAGATCCCGGTCAAGCGGCTCGGCATACCGGACCAGTTTATTGAACAGGGCACGCAGACCCAGTTGCGCCGCGATGTGGGTATTGATGCTGAAGGTATAACTGCTGCAGTACAGAAGTTTCTGAAGAACTGAAAGGAATAGACAATCAATGCGTTTTCCCTGGCGTCTCAACTACGACCTGACCAAATACATCATCAAGAACAACATCAAAAAGATCGAGCGGTTTCCGCTGGTGCTGATGCTTGAGCCGACTCACCTCTGCAACCTGGCCTGCTCCGGTTGCGGCAGGATTCGCGAGTATGCCGACACCATCACGGAGATGATGTCTTTGGAAGACTGTCTCAAGTCAGTGGACGAATGCCCGGCGCCGGTGGTCACCATCACCGGTGGCGAGCCGCTGCTCTACCCCCCTATCTTTGAACTGGTCAAAGGGGTGCTTGATCGTGGCCGCCATATCATGTTCTGCACCAACGCACTGCTGATGGAGCAGTCCCTTGACAAAATGCCGCTGCATCCAAACCTGACCTTCAACGTCCATATGGACGGACTTGAGCAGACCCATGACCGGATACTGGAACGCAAAGGCTGTTTCAAGACCGGCATGGCTGCCATAAAGGCTGCCAAGGCCAAGGGATTCAGGGTCTGCACCAACACCACCATCTTCACTGACACTGATCTGGTCGAGATCGAGATGCTCTTCTCGCAACTGGAAGAGATGGGAGTGGACGGCATCCTGGTGGCGCCCGGCTTCAGTTACGAGGCCGTGGAAGAGGAAAAAATGTTTCTGCAGCGGCTGGAGATCGAAAAGAAGTTCCAGCAGGTCTATGAAATGAGCAAAAAGCACCGCTTCTGGTCCACCCCGATGTACCTGCGCTTCCTGAAAGGGGAAAAGAAACTGCAGTGCACCCCCTGGGGCAATCCCACCCGCAACCCCCAGGGATGGAAAGCTCCCTGCTATTTGATCACTGACGGTCACTACCCCACCTTCAAAGAAATGATGGAACAGGTCAACTGGGACAACTACGGCGTGGGCAGAGACCCGCGCTGCGCCCAGTGCATGATGCACTGCGGCTTTGAACCCACCGTGGTGACCGAGGTGGGCAAGAGCCC
>DIUB01000001.1 GCA_002422265.1 Geobacter sp. UBA6169 | reverse complement strand
TGGCATCGACAGCTACGGTAACCACCCTGTCGCCTGATCCTGGAGCCGCACAAACATCAGGTGAGCTGTCAGCACTGTTCAGTGATCTCTTGGCCCAAACCGTCGTAACACAGACAGCAGCCAAACAGATTCCTGAGCTGGATAGCACAATGGTTCATTCACTCGGCTCGCAGGATACAACAAACCTGGTGAACCCGGTCCAAGGGCAAGACCCGGCTGCCTTGCTGATGCAAAACGAGCCATCAGAGCCAGAATCTTCAACAGCACTGCAGATGGTGGCTGTGTTCGCTCAGCTCAGCATGCTGCAGACACCACCTGCACCACAAGTCCCGCAAGTCCCACAAGTCCCACAAGAAAACGTATCAGTGGTTACCCCTCATGGAGACGATCTGCCAGCTGCTGAATCGCTGGAAGCAGTCAGCTTTGCTGTCGGTTCCGGACAATCCTTTGCGTCTGATCCACGTAGCCTGCAACAGAGCCAATTACCTCATAATGCTGTAGCAGATGCTATGCAGGCACCACAGCTACAAGAGAAGGAGCTGATTGGGCAGACAGATTCTTTGTATCAGAAACCTGTGAATACTGAGGAGTCAGCGGGTGAACCTCTGGATCAGGAAACAGTGGCATCGGCAAGGCAGACAGAAAACCGTCAGCAGCCGGTGGTAGCGTCAAATGTCGAGAGTCGTGTTACAGAGCAGCAGACATTGGTGCAGTCAGTAGGGGGAAGTCGCCCTCCGGAACAACAGCCGGTGGTGCCGTCGAATATTGAGGGTCGTGGTATAGAGCAGCAGACATTGGTGCAGGCAGTAGGTGGAAGTCGCCCTCCGGAACAACAGCCGGTGGTGCCGTCGAATAGTGAGGGTCGTGGTATAGAGCAGCAGACATTGGCGCAGTCAATAGGGGGAAGTCGCACTCCGGAGCAACAGCCGGTGGTGCCAATAAATGTTGCAAGACGCGCCACAGAGCAGCAGCAGATAGTACAGCCGAGTGACACCCGCATCACAGAGCAGCAACCGGTGATTCAACACGGTGGCGTCAGTCATGGAAAGGAACACCAGCAGACAGCAGCGCAGGTGCAGGTTATACCAAATCACGGAAATCAGGATGCTTTATTATCCAGCAAGCCCCAGGCAATGGTACAGACGTTTCGATTTGCTCAGTCTAACGAAGTGGCCGTTGCTGCGGCTGAGCCCGGCAGGCATGGTCGTGATTTTTCAGGACAGCAGCAATCACCGTTATTCGAGCAATCGTTAGTGCCAATAGATAGCATGTCGGAAAAGGCATTAATCGAAAATACTGGCTTGATGACACTGGCTAGTACCCCTGATGAGGGCCAGCATCTGGTGCTACAAGCAGGCAGTAGAGTGCAAACAGCAGCTGTACCGCTGACGAACGTTGATGAACAGTCCAGGCAGATCCAGAGTGAGCAAGGAGTACGCCAGGTTTTCGAGCGTTTAAGTACTCATGAGTTCAAGCAGGGGAGAGATCAGATCTCACTAAAGCTCTCGCCTGAGCATTTGGGTAATGTGCAGCTGAACCTGCGGATGGAAGAACAGGGGTTGAAGCTTGAGATCATTGCAGAACAGCGTGGCGTACGCGAAGCATTGCTTCGCCAGGGTGATGAGCTGAAAGAAACTCTTGCCCGCCAGAATATCCGTATTGATTCTTTTGAGGTCTCTACCGGTACCCTTGGTGGACAGACCCAGCAGCAACAAAGGGAGTGGCGCCAGATGAACCCGGAACAGCGGATCTATCATGCACAGTATGCCTCTGCAGCCCGGGAAGGGGTGACGGCTCAGGATTCGTCACCAAGCGTTCTGTATTTTGCTCCTCAGTACCAGTCAACTCTTGATGTACGATTCTAGTGAAAGGAGGTGAATGACGGATGAGTACAGCTATTACCAATACAACTGCTACCAGCGGTAGTTATGCGGCAAATGCCATGAAAGAATCCATCGGCATGAACAAGGACGATTTTCTGAAGCTGTTTATTGCCCAACTGCAGAACCAGGATCCCTTGGCTCCACAGGACGCCACGCAAATGTTGGGGCAGCTGGCCCAGCTGACCCAGGTTGAGCAGGCCTATAATACCTCTGCAGCCCTGGAGAAGCTTTTGGCAGCCCAGGACAACAGCCTTGCCATGACCTCAGTGGCCCTGATCGGTAAAGAAGTTACCTCCCGTGGTGATCAGATCAGTCTGGACGGCACCAACCCGGCTACTATCGCCTTTGATCTGGCTGGTGCAACCAGCGGAAATACCTTGAAGATTACCACCAGTGGAGGGCAGGCCGTGCGGATTATTGATCTGGGCAGCCTACCGGCAGGAAGCAACTCCTTCCAGTGGGATGGTACTGATGGCCAGGGTAACCGGCTGCCGGCCGGTACGTACCGGTTTTCAGTAGGCGGCACCAACGCCCTGGGTAATGCGGTTCAGGCAACCACCTACACCACCGGCAAGGCCGATGGTATCCGCTTTGATCAGGGCGCGGCATACCTGACTATCGGTACGGTTACGGTGCCGTTTGCGGATGTGATATCCGTCAAAGAATCATGAGTACCATTGATAAGCTCTATTTTCCGAATCCTGTTCAGCCGTCGGTCAGATCACCACAACCGGGCAAAGCACAGCCAGCCGGTACAGAAAAAGCTACTCCATTTGCCAAAGTACTTGAAAAAACGCAGGGGCTGACGTTTTCACAACATGCCCAGGACCGGCTGCGGTCGCGTAACATATCATTCAGCCCGGAGCAACTGCAGCAGCTTGAAGGGGCCGTGGCCAGTGTGGCCCAAAAAGGAGGAAAGGATTCTCTGGTTATGGTGGGCGATGCTGCCCTGGTGGTCAGCGTTAAAAACCGGACTGTCGTGACCGCCCTTGATCGCCAGCAGATGATGGGCAACGTGTTTACTAACATTGATTCAGCAGTGATTATCTAAGCAGTTTACTTCATAACCTACGGGCTGGTCCTCTTGAGGAAGCCCTGGAGATGCCGACCGACTGACGCATCTCCACCAGAACAGGAGGCAATAACCATGAGTATCACATCAGCAATGTTTACTGGCGTATCCGGTCTGTTGGCAAATGCCGAAGGGATCAACGTAATCGGCAACAACCTTGCCAACGTCAACACCATTGGCTTCAAATCAGGACGGATGCTGTTTTCCGACATGCTCTCCACTGACATTGGAAATAATTCCCAGATTGGTCGCGGTTCCATGATCCAGAAGGTGGATAACGTCTTTGCTCAGGGGTCCTTTGAGAGTACCGAGAGCGTGACCGACCTGGCCCTGCAAGGGAACAGTTTTTTTGCCCTTAAGGCGCCCGGCGATGCAGCTCCAGTGACCCAGAATCAGTCATATGTGTCCCGTGCCGGTGCCTTTCGTACCGATGCCGACCTCTATCTGGTCAATGCTGATGGCTATCAGGTGCTGGATACTCAGGGCAACCCGATCAAGTTTAATGACAATGCCTCTGGCATAGCGACGGCGGTTGCAGCCCTTTCTCCCTTGCTGACTAACCTGCAAAGCAGTGTGAATACCTTAGATACCAGAGCTGGCTTGCTTGTTGCCGCAGCAGATACGGCAGTAACCACCGCTTCGCAAGCAGGAGACTACACAACGGCACTGACAAGCATCAACGACAAGGCGCAGACGCTGCTTAATGATGCGACAACACTTAAGAATACTGCGAATGCCAGCGGTACCGCCTCTGAACAGTTGCTGGCCTCAAACATCCAGTTGGCTGCCGATGCAGCTAAAAAAGCAGCGCAAGCAGCAGTGGATAAACCAAAAGATCCGACCCTGGGGGCTGCGGCGATCAGCTCGCTCAACAGTCTTAGTGCACTGATCAATGCCGCTTCTTTTTCTACTGTGGCTGTGAACAACGATTTTACGAATCTAAAGAACAGCCTAGGTAATGCTCCAACCCTTTCAACCCTTGCCAGCAACTATAACACCCAGGTCAACCCGCTGAAGATGGCCTTGACTGACCAAGCCAATGCCAACACTTTGAAGGAAGCTACTGAAGCTGCCTTGAATGCGGCCGGACTGGCAATCTCATCCCCGCAAAGTACTGCACTTTCGAATAATGCCTTGAGCACTCTTTCCGATGCCAACAACCTGATCAGGACCACCACGTTCCAGACTGCGACAGTGGTGACTGCCTATACCGACCTAACCGCAGCTATTCCGGCAACCGAAACCGCAGCAGCAGGCGCGGCACCGGCTATTGCCATTCTTGCCGGTGAAATCGGCAAGGGTTTTGAGAAGATTGTTACCGTTGGTTCGAACGGGCTGATTACCTATGTAGGCAAGGACGGCACCACCACCAATTACTACAATGTCTCAGGGCAGGTCGGTATACCGGCAACCAAAGAAAATTCCCTGAGTGCCCAGCGTCTGGCAGTGATCAGTGTACCGAATGCCAATGCGCTGCAAAAAACCGGTGGTACGTTGTTTAAGGCTACGGTTGAGTCCGGCATATCTGACAAGGGGTTCACGCTGTTGAACAACTCTCTGAACGGCAGCAGCGAGAAGGTCTTTTCCAACTCTCTGGAACAGAGTAACGTGGATATGGCGGGCCAGTTTGTGAAGATGATCCTGACCCAGCGGGCCTATTCCGCCAATTCAAAGACCATCACCACCGCTGATGAAATGACCCAGGAGGTGCTGAACCTCAAGCGTTAAGCCGATCTTGAGGTCTGGACGCATCCTCGCTGCCTCCGTTTGCCAAAAGGCTGACGGGGGCAGCTTTGTTTGATGCTGTAGTCGCAATTGTACGCAACTGGTTGCAAAAAGATGCTTTTCGTTTTACAAATGCACACTATGTTGATTACGTTCCCGGATAACTGCGGAGGAGTCCATGGCGAAGGAAGAACAGGCTGCTGAAGCCACGGAAGAAGGCGGCGGTAAAAAGAAGCTGATCATTATAATCGGAGCGGTTGTCCTGGTGCTGATTATCGGTGGTGTGGCGGCCTTTATTATGATGGGCGGAGGCGACAAGAAAAAAGAAGGTGCAGATGCCCACGGCGGAGCTCCGGCTGCTGCTGCCGGTGGCCACGGTGCACCGGCCGATGCCGGTGGTCACGGTGCTGCTGCAGGAGGGGCCTCAACCATCTTTGCGTTGGATCCGTTCATCGTAAATATTTATGATGGCCAGGAGCTGCGGTACCTGAAGGTCAAGGTCGAGCTGGAGATGGCCAATGCCGGTTTGAAGGCAGAGCTTGAAGGCAGGCTTGCCCCGATACGTGATGCTATTCTGGTGGTGCTGACTGCCAAGACCCTGCAGGAGATTCAGGATGTGCAGGGCAAGAACCAGCTGCGTGAGGAAATTTTGGGCGCCATCGGCAAGATTGTGGCACAGGGTAAGGTAACACGCGTCTATTTTACCGATTTTGTGGTCCAGTAAGCGGACATTTCTGAATGGCCATGGAGAAGATCCTTACCAAAGCCGAGATTGAAGCGCTGCTGAACGCGGTTTTTGACGGCAGGATAGAGCCTGAAAAGGAGCTCTCAAAGACCGAAGGAACGGCTGTTAGCTACGATCTCTTTAATACGGAGGCCTATCGTGGTTTTGTCCCGAATCTGGATATTGTCTATGACGGCTATATCCGTTTTAACCGGATAACGCTCTCAAACCGCCTGCGTAAGGTGGTTGAAATCAAGAAGGTCGGCGCCCGTTCCTATAAGTTTGATGATTTCCTGCAGACCCTGCCCACACCGGTCTGTATGGCCATCTTCAAGCTGGAGCCGCTTAAGGGGGCCGCTTTGGTGGCTATGGATGCTGCCATGGCATTTGCAATCATTGATAGCGTTCTGGGAGGAACCAGCAGAAACTCGTTGACCTTGAGTAGACTCTTTACCAACCTGGAACTGCGGCTGGTGGAGATGGTGCTCACGGATGTGCTTGCTGATCTTGAAAAGGCCTGGGCGCCGCTCTATCCGGTACGGATGAATCTGCTGCGGATGGAGATGAACCCGCGCTTGGTTACCATTGTGCCGCCTGAGTATCAAGTGGTGACCATGACCATCAAGGTGCATATCGAAGAGACCGTGGGCACAATGATTTTTGTGGTCCCGATCATGACCATAGAGCCGATCAGGGACAAGCTGAAAGAGGGGATGCAGTTTGACCTGATGGCCATTGATCCGCAGTGGTCATTCCGCCTTTCATCAGAGATCCTTGATGCGCCGCTAGAATTATCCGTGGAGCTGGGGAACTCGAACATCACCCTGCGTGAGCTGCTTGATCTGCAGGTGGGAGATACTGTTATGCTTGACAAACCCTGCACCAGCGAACTGCTGGTAAAGGTTGAAGGTGTGCCGAAGTATGAAGGCGTGCCCGGTGTACGTCATGGCAACAGAGCGCTGCAGATCAGCACTATTATTTCGAACAAGGGGGCCAAACGTGAGCGACCGGCCTGATGCTGCAGAAACTGCTGAAGAACGTAAAAACCTTGAGTTCATTCTTGATATACCGCTGCAAGTAACTGTTGAGCTGGGCCGGACCAAGCTGTTGGTGCGCGATGTGCTGCAGCTGAACCAGGGGGCGGTGGTGGAACTGACCAAGCTGGCCGGTGAACCGTTGGATATTTTTGTGAACTCAAAGTTGGTGGCCCGTGGCGAGGCAGTGGTTGTCAACGAGAAGTTCGGGGTGCGTCTGGTGGATATTGTCAGCCCCAATGAGCGGGTGGAGAAGATTTTGTGACGCAGGGTCAGATGCGGTGCCTGTTGCAAACCGGGGCACTGGTTCCTGCCGTTGTCTGGGGGGCTGACGGTACGCGTCAGGCAGAAAACTACAGTTTTTTGGCAAGCTTTCTGCAAATGCTGGCTGCATTAGGTCTGGTGCTGGGATTAATCCTGTTGGTCTATTATGGTTCTACGCGGTTGTTGCGTAAACTACCGGTACTGTCTCAGGGAAATCGGAATATACGGGTAGTTGAGGTACGCTCAATGGGGCCTCGCAAGGCATTGGTGCTTGTGGAGGTGGGGGGAGAATATCTGTTGCTGGCCAGTAGCGGAGAACAGCTTACCTATATAAAAACGGTTGATATGCTGGAAGAAATAGAGCTGGTTGAGGATTCTCCGGTCTCGCAGTCATTCCGTTCGCTGCTTAAACGGGCAGTCTCACGCCCTGAATCGAATCCATGAAAATGCATCTTTCTCCACATTGTCGGCTGATACTGCTGTTGACTGCGCTGATGACTGTCGCTTTTGCGGTGGTTGCTGCTGCTGAGCCGTTGCCGATGCCATCGTTGAATATCGGGGTCGGTACGGCAACCAAGCCGGGGGATGTCGCCACCACGATCCAGATCTTCCTGCTGCTGACTATCCTTTCATTGGCACCAAGCCTGTTGATCATGACCACCTCATTTACCCGAATCGTCGTGGTACTGTCGTTTCTGCGTACGGCACTGGGTACCCAGCAGGCTCCTTCCAACCAGATCATCCTGGCGCTTTCGCTGTTTCTGACTTTTTTTATTATGACGCCGGTCTGGCAACAGATAAATCGCGATGCTTACCAGCCTTACAGAGCGGGAGTCCTGTCACAGGAACAGGCCTTTGAAAAGGCGATACAACCGATCCGTAAATTCATGCTTTCCCAGACCCGAGAAAAGGATCTGGGGCTGTTTGTCAGCCTCTCAAAACAGGAACGCCCCAAAAATGCCGATGACATACCAACCCTCACCATTATCCCGGCCTTTATGATTTCTGAGTTGCGAACCGCGTTCCAGATTGGCTTTTTGATCTATATCCCGTTTATTGTGGTAGATATGGTGGTGGCATCGGTTCTGATGTCCATGGGTATGATGATGTTGCCGCCGGTCATGATCTCGCTACCGTTCAAGGTCTTATTGTTTGTGCTGGTTGACGGCTGGGGGTTGGTGCTTGGTTCACTGGTTAAGAGTTTTGGTTAGAAAGGATGCCCCATGACGCCCGAGCTTGTGGTGCAGCTTGCCCGCAGGAGCTTTGAAGCCACACTGTTGATGGCTGCTCCGCTCTTGGTGTTCAGCCTGGTGGTTGGTCTTGCCATCAGCGTATTCCAGGCGGTCACCTCCATCAATGAGGCCACTCTTGCCTTTGCCCCCAAGATTGTGGCGGTTATGGTGGCTGTCATTATCTTCTTTCCCTGGATGATGAGCTACATGACTGACTTTACCCGCGAGATCTATGCCCTCATCACGATAATGCGTCGCTAGCCGTCATGTTTCCTCTGGTCAACCCCTTGCCGGGACCTTCGGAGGTTTTTTTGTTTGCCCTGGTACTCTGCAGGATCGGTGGACTGTTTGCTGCACTTCCGGTATTTGGAGGCCGCCGCCTCTCAAATCGCTTTAAAGTGGTAACAGTGCTTGCCATTACCCTGGTCTGTTACCCCATTCTCAATGTAGCTCCTCCTCCGATCCCCAAAGACGCCTTTACGCTTGGAATCCTGGTGGTTCAGGAGCTGCTGATCGGTCTGACACTTGCCTTTGTAACGCAGGTCATCTTTGCTGCGGTGGAGTTCAGCGGCCAGATGATCGGTCTGCAGATGGGATTCAGTATTGCCTCGGTGATCGACCCCAACCTGGGAACGCAGGTGCAGATCATGTCAGTCATGCAGACGCTGCTTGCCACGCTGTTTTTCCTTTCGCTGAATATCCATCACGCCTTTATACGCGCCATTGTTGACAGCTTCAATATCATCCCGCTGGGTGGCTGGACCATGAGTGAAGCCTTGATCAAGTTTATGGTTGCAGCAGCCAGTGATGTCTTTGTTCTTGGGGTCAGACTGGCTGCCCCGGTCATGGTGACCCTGCTGCTTACCAGTGTTGTGCTGGGGATCATGGCACGAGCCTTCCCGCAGATGAACGTCTTCATGGTCAGTTTCCCCTTGAATATCGGCCTCGGTTTTTTTGTTCTTGGCGCAACGCTGCTGCTGTTTTTTCATGTGCTGGAGGTGGCTTTTGGTAACCTGACCGGTCAGGTTACCACCCTCTTCAGGCTGCTGGCAAAGGGGGGATGATCCCTGGCTGACGAGGACAAACATTCCAAAACAGAACAGCCGACCGGGCGAAGACTTGAAAAGGCCAGAGAAAAAGGGGCTCCGCCATCGTCACAGATGATGACGCAGAGCCTTACCCTGCTGGCTGGCATCATGACGATCTACCTGCTGGGAAGTTACCTGATGCAGGGGCTCAAACATACCACAGTAGATGTCTACACGCAGATCGGCAGTTTTGAACTGACAGAGATCAACATTTATCAGCTGCTGATCAAACTTTTCGGTGTGGTGCTGTTGCTGCTGGCACCCATCATTCTTGTTATCATGGTAACCGGTGTTCTTTCACACATTGTGCAGGATAACGGACGGATCGATTTTCAGTGGAGCAGGCTCGATTTCAAGCCGGACAAGCTGAATCCTCTGAGCGGGTTTAAGCGTCTGTTCAACAAGGATGCCCTTGTGGAAATCCTTAAGTCGCTGCTTAAGATATTCGTCATCGGCTGGATTGCGTATCAGGTAATCAGAGATGAATTACAAAACATCACACTCCTGTCGGAATCAGATATACAGGGCATTCTGACCTATACCGGCCATGTTGCCTTCAAGATTGTGACCCACACCTGCGGTATTATGATCGTGTTGGCCGTGCTTGATCTTGCCTGGGTCAAGTGGCGCTATATAGAAAACCTGAAGATGACCAAGCAGGAAGTGAAGGACGAGTCGAAGGAACAGGAAGGAAATCCGGAAGTAAAAGGCAGGATTAAAAGACTCCAGTTTCATGCGGCCCGGCGCCGAATGACTGCCATCATCCCCACTGCCGATGTCGTCATCACTAACCCGACCCACTATGCAGTAGCCCTGCGGTATGATCGCAGCAAGATGGCGGCACCGCTGGTGATTGCCAAGGGGGCTGACCAGATGGCGTTGGCGATCAAGGAACTGGCTCGGGAAAACAAGATAGCCCTGGTGGAAAACCGGTTTCTGGCGAGGGAGCTGTATGCACAGGTCGCAGAGAACCAGGAGATTCCCGAAAGCCTCTATGCAGCTGTTGCCGAAGTATTGGCCTACGTCTATCGACTGAAAGGCACCATGTAGGTTCTCTTGACGCGTCATGAAACAAAATAAGTCATAATGTTGACATGTGTGATGCTGATGATGTCTTGAAAAGATAATAATCAATGTTGTCAGACGGTTAGTCATTTGTTTTGTCAGTTTCGTGCCTGGAATTTGACGGCATGAAATCTGCATGCACCTTTTGCGGATTATTTCCTCTACAGCAGAAGGGTAGCTAGATTGATGGCCAACGGCACATCCGTACAAGCGCTTGAATTGAGCAGTTTCAGAAAAAACTCCGATATCTATGTCGCCATAGCGGTGATCGGTGTGCTGGCACTGATGATTGTGCCGCTGCCTGCCTTTGTACTTGATATTTTTCTGGCCGCCAATATCACCATTGCACTCGCCATTCTGCTGGTTTGTCTCTATACCCGCCATCCCCTCGACTTTTCAGTCTTTCCTTCAGTGCTGCTGGTAACCACCCTCTTTCGTCTTGCCTTGAATGTGGCCGGCACACGCCTGATCCTGATGCACGGGAGTGAAGGGCCCGATGCTGCCGGTGCGGTTATCAAGGCCTTTGGCTCATTTGTTGTGGGTGGTAACTATGTGGTCGGTGCAGTCATGTTCCTGATCCTGGTGGTGATCAATTTTGTGGTTATCACCAAAGGTGCCGGTCGGGTAGCTGAAGTGTCTGCCCGTTTTACCCTGGATGCCATGCCTGGCAAGCAGATGGCGATTGACGCCGATCTTTCTGCCGGTTTTTTGACAGAGAAGGAAGCCAGACTACGTCGTGAAAAAATCCGGCGGGAGTCTGAGTTTTACGGGGCAATGGACGGTGCCAGCAAGTTTGTGCGTGGCGATGCCGTTGCCGGCATCCTGATCATGCTGATCAATATTTTCGGCGGACTCATCATTGGTGTCTGGCAGCAGGGGCTTGCGCTGGATGTAGCACTGACCAATTACACCCTGCTGACGGTTGGCGAGGGACTGGTGGCTCAGATACCGGCGCTGATTATTTCGACAGCTGCCGGTATTCTTGTTACCAGAAGTGCTGACGAGAATAACTTCGGTCAGGAGGTGACCGGACAGTTTCTTAATTATCCCAAGGCCTTTTATGTGGTCTCTGGTGTGATGTTTCTGTTTGCCCTGATCCCGGGGCTGCCTCATTTTGCCTTCCTGCTGCTCTCCGGTATCTCTTGGCTGGTGGGGAGAATGTCGCGCGAGATGGCCCAGGTGGTAGAAGAAGAGGCTGCTGCAGCTGAGGCTGCCGGCGAAGAAGAATCCCTTGACCAGGCATCGGCCATCAGGCCCCTTGACACCCTGGAACTTGAGGTTGGTTACGGGCTGGTGCCTATGGTGGATGCTGCCCAGGATGGTGAACTGCTGGAGCGGATTCGATCAATCCGTCGTCAGTTTGCCCAGAAGATGGGGTTTGTGGTGCCGCCGATTCATATTCATGACAACTTGCAGCTGAAGCCCTACGAGTACAACATCTTGATTCGTGGAGCACGGGTGGGTGGCAGCGAGCTGACCGGACAGTATCTTGCCATGGACTCCGGTGCAGTTATGACCAAGCTGCCCGGTCCTGAGGCCCGTGAACCGGTGTTCGGGCTGCCGGCGGTCTGGATTCGCAACGAAGACCGCGAACAGGCACAGGTGAGCGGCTATACCGTGGTTGACAGCACGACCGTCATTGCCACCCACATCAGTGAGACCATCCGCCGCTACGCCCAGGACCTGGTGGGCAGGCAAGAAATGCAGCAACTGCTTGATAACGTTGCAGTAAGTGCGCCAAAGGTGGTTGATGAGCTTATTCCGGGCCAGCTTGGTCTGGGGGTTGTGCTGCGGGTTGTAAAAAACCTGCTGAAAGAGGGTGTGTCAATCCGTGACATGCGTACGATCCTTGAGACCCTGGCAGATTATGCTGGCCTGACAAAGGATCCGGATGTGTTGACCGAGTTTGTTCGACAGGGGCTGGGTCGTTTTATTGTGGATCAATTCAAGGTTGATGAAGATACCCTGCACCTGGTGACTATTGACCGTGAGGTAGAAGATGCGGTTGCCGAGGCGATACAACCCTCCGATCAGGGCAGTTACCTTGCCATCGAGCCGGTACTGGCGCAGCAGTTTATCGCTTCGGTAAGGAGCATGGTCGACCGGTTCGGGATGTACGGTGCCCAGCCGGTGGTGCTGGCCTCCCCTTCAATCAGGCGGCATGTCAAGAAATTGATCGAGCGCTTTGTCCCCCATGTGGCAG
>DIUB01000047.1 GCA_002422265.1 Geobacter sp. UBA6169 | reverse complement strand
AGATGATCGAAAAGGTCAACAAGTATCTGAAAGATCACGATACCAGCGGTCTGGAACTGCCCATCATGGCGCCGGTAGATGCAATGCTGTTCACCTGCCAGCGTGCGAAAGAGGGCAAGGACACCATTACCGTAACCGGTAACGTACTGCGGGATTACCTGACCGATCTGTNNCCAGCGCCAAGATGCTGTCCATCGTACCGCTGCTGGCTGGTGGCGGTCTGTTTGAAACCGGTGCCGGCGGTTCGGCTCCCAAGCATGTGCAGCAGTTTGTGCAGGAAGGTTACCTGCGCTGGGATTCACTGGGTGAATTCCTTGCCCTGGCTGTCTCCCTTGAGCATCTGGCTGCAACCTTCAAGAACGAGAAGGCACAACTGCTGGCTGATACGCTTGATCAGGCCAACACCAAGTTCCTGGACAACAACAAGAACCCGGCCCGTAAAGTTGGCCAGATAGACAACCGCGGCAGCCACTTCTACCTTGCCATGTACTGGGCCGAGGCTCTGGCTGCTCAGACCAAGGATGCAGAGCTTGCAGCCCGTTTTGCAAAGGTAGCCAAGGCGCTGCAGGAAAACGAAGAGAAGATCAATGCCGAGCTGATCGGTGCCCAGGGCAAGCCCCAGGATATCGGTGGTTACTTCAACCCCGATCCTGCCAAGACAGAGAAGGCAATGCGCCCCAGCGCTACCCTGAACGCCATCATTGATGCTATTTAAGATTGAGCAGGCGCCGGGGGCTGTCGTGGGATAGCCCCCGGCTTCAGATTCAGAAAAAGCTGTTATTCTGCGAGATGTTCAAACTACAAAACGAGGAGGAAGTACAATGGGACGTAAAAAGATTTCTCTGATTGGCGGCGGTCAGATCGGTGGCGTTCTTGCTCAACTCTGCGCACTGCGTGAGCTGGGTGATGTGGTCATGTTCGACATCGTCGAAGGTATGCCCCAGGGCAAGATGCTGGACATCGCTGAAGCTGCTCCGGTTGACGGCTATGACGTCTGCCTGAAGGGTACCCAGGACTACAAGGACATCGCAGGTTCCGATGTTGTCATCGTGACTGCCGGCCTGCCCCGCAAGCCGGGCATGAGCCGTGACGACCTGATCGTTACCAACTCCAAGATCATGACTTCCGTTGCTGAAGGCATCAAGCAGTATGCCTCCGATGCATTCGTGATCATTATCTCCAACCCGCTGGACGCCATGGTTACCCTGTGCCAGCAGATCACCGGCATTCCTGCTCACCGCGTTGTCGGTCAGGCCGGTGTTCTGGATTCAGCACGTTTCAAGACCTTCATTGCCTGGGAACTGGGCGTGTCTGTGAAGGACGTTTCCGCCATGACCCTGGGCGGCCACGGCGACGATATGGTGCCGCTGGTTCGTTATGCCAGCGTCAACGGTATTCCGGTTATGGAGCTGCTGGAGCAGAAGTACGGCGCAGACAAGGCCAAGGAAGTGATGGAGGCCATGGTTAACCGTACCCGTCTGGCTGGTGGTGAAGTCGTTGCCCTGCTCAAGACCGGTTCTGCCTTCTACTCCCCGGCTTCTTCCGCCATTGCCATGGCAGAGTCCGTACTGCGTGACCAGAAGCGCGTACTGCCCACCTGCTGCCTGCTGAACGGTGAGTTCGGCGTTAACGGCTACTACGTTGGCGTTCCTGCAGTCCTGGGTTCCAACGGTGTTGAGCAGATCCTGCAGTTCAAGCTGGATGCAACCGAGCAGGCCATGATGGACAAGTCGGTTGCTGCTGTTAAAGGGCTGGTAGATGCCCTTCCCGGCATCCTGAAAGGTTAATAAACCTTTTAACAGGCCCCTGTTGTGCCTGGCAAAAGAAGGGCGGTTTATAGCCGCCCTTCTTTTGCCGCATAAGGGGCCCTTATTACACACCTCCGAATACGGATAAAAAAGGAGTTGAACGAATGTCTGAAGAAAAGAAGCTGCCAAGGATCGAGATTATCGAGAAGTACTGCAAGGGCTGCTACATCTGTGTGGAGTTTTGCCCCAAAAAAGTGCTTGAGATGAAGGGGTTCGTTGTGTCTGTGAAGGACCTGGGAGCCTGTATCAAGTGTATGCAGTGCGAACTGCGTTGCCCTGACTTTGCCATCAAAGTTCACGCTGAATAATACGACGGGAGGATTACAACGTGTCAAAAAAAGTTGCTTTTTTGCAAGGTAACGAGGCTGCAGCCCACGGCGCACTGTACGCCGGTTGCAAGTTTTTCGCCGGTTACCCGATAACCCCTTCTACCGAGGTTGCTGAGGTCATGTCTGCTGAACTGCCCAAGGTGGGCGGCAAGTTCATCCAGATGGAAGATGAGATCGGTGCCATGGCTGCCCTGCTGGGTGGCGCTCTTGCCGGTAAGAAGGCCCTGACCTCCACTTCCGGCCCCGGCCTTTCCCTCAAGCAGGAACTGATCGGCTACGGCTGTATTGCCGAGATCCCCTGCGTTGTTTTTAACGTTATGCGTGGTGGCCCCTCCACCGGTATGCCGACCGGCCCTTCACAGTCCGACGTGATGTGCGCCCGTTGGGGTACCCATGGTGACCATGCTGCTATCGCGCTGATGCCTGCCTCGGTCCAGGAATGCTACGATATGGTTGTTCGCGCATTCAATCTGGCCGAGACATACCGCATGCCGGTATTTGTTATGCCTGACGAGATTGTTGCCCACATGCGTGAGCGGATTGAATTCCGTGAGCCCGGTGAACTGGAAGTGATTGACCGCGCTGCACCGTCTGTTCCTCCGTCAGAGTACAAGCCGTACGATACTACGTTTGGTGATGTGCCTCCTCTGGCTGCCTTTGGGTCCGGCTACAAGTTCCATGTGACCGGTCTGAACAAGCTGCCGGACGGCTTCCCCACCACCAAGGCCGAATATGTTCAGGCTGAGGAAGAGCGTCAACTGCGTAAGGTATACGCAAAAGTTGATGATATTGTTGAGTTCGAAGAGTTCCAGCTTGATGATGCAGAGATCTGCGTGGTTGCCTACGGTTCAACCTCCCGTTCAGCACGTTATGCGGTGAACGAGGCCCGGGCACAGGGGATCAAGGCCGGCATGTTCCGGATCAAGACCTTCTGGCCGTTCCCGGACAAGCAGATCAAGGCCCTGGCCGATAAGGTCAAAGGTTTTATCGTGCCCGAAATGAACCTGGGTATGTGCAGCATCGAAGTTGAGCGTTGCGCCCAGGGCAAGGCCCAGATCCTCGGCATTAACCGTGTAGACGGTGAGCCGGTCAACCCAGAGCAGATCCTTGAGAAGATGAAGGAGGTTAAGTAACCATGGCGTACGATTATGAAAGCAGAATTCGTCCGGGCAAGCTGCCGCACATCTGGTGTCCCGGCTGCGGTCACGGTATTGTTATGAAGGGTCTGATCCGGGCCATGGATACCCTCAGCCTGAAAAAGGAAGAGACCGCCATTGTTTCAGGTATCGGTTGCGCATCCCGTCTGCCTGGTTACATGGATTGCTGCACCCTGCACACCGCCCACGGCCGTGCAGCTGCCTTTGCAACCGGTGTCAAGCTGGCCCGTCCTGAGATGAATGTGATCCTGGTAGGTGGTGACGGCGACGGTACTGCCATTGGTGGTAACCACTTCATCCACGCCTGCCGTCGTAACATCGACATGACCTACATCATCATGAACAACTACATCTATGGCATGACCGGCGGACAGTTCTCACCCGCTACCCCCACCGGCCACAAGGCATCAACCACCCCCTACGGCAATCCTGATCCGGCCTTCGACATCGTCAAGCTGGCCATCGGTGCAGGCGCTACCTTTGTTGCCCGTGGTACTGCCTACCATGCCAATCAGATTGATAAGCTGATTGCCGAGGCTATCCAGCACAAAGGGTTCTCCGTGGTGGAGATTCTGGATGATTGCCCCACCACCTACGGTCGTCGTAACAAGTACAAGTCGGTGGTTGAGATGATGAACCGCCTGAAGGACGTTGCTGTACCGGTCAAGGCTGCCGAGAAGATGTCTGCCGAGCAGCTGGAAGGCAAGATCCTGACCGGTGTACTGCACAAGGTTGAGCGCCCCGAGTATTGTGATGAGTACGCTAAGGTTATCGAGCGTGCCGGCGGCAACAAGTAATTATTACTCTGAAAAGGAGAAGATAGATGTCCAGGTATGAACTTCGTTTTTCCGGTGCAGGCGGACAGGGCCTGATCACCGCAGGGATCATTCTGGCTGAGGCTGCTTCCATCCATGAGGGCAAGCAGTCGGTTCAGTCCCAGAGCTATGGTCCCGAGGCCCGTGGTGGCGCTTCCAAATCAGAAGTCATCATCGCTGATGCGCCGATTGACTATCCCAAGGTCACCAAGTGTGATGCCCTGCTGGCCCTGACCCAGGAGGCCTGCACCAAGTATAGCGACGATCTCAAGGAAGGCGGCATCCTGCTGTATGATACCGACCTGGTAACCAAGCTGCCCGAGGGTAACTATAAGCGGGTCGGCTTTAACATTATCAACACCGCCAAGAATGAAGTGGGCCGCGAAATCGTTGCCAACATCGTTGCCCTGGGGGCCATGATCGCCCTGACCGGTGTGGTTTCCCGTGAAAATGGCGAGAAGGCTGTTCTCTCCCGTGTGCCCGAGGCATTTCTGGAGCTGAACAAAAAGGCCTATGCTGCCGGTTTTGAAAAGGCTCAGGCAGCTGCAGCTGCTGCGTAACCCTTTAGCAGACAGTCTGAGGTAAACCTGACCGGCCCGGTGCTTTCAAGCGTCGGGCCGGTTCGGTTTTGGGGATAAGGAGAGCAGATGGAACGTACAACCGTTATGATAACTGGCGCCTCATCAGGATTCGGTGCTGCAACCGCACAACTTTTTGCAGAAAAAGGCAGCCGACTGATTCTGATCGCTCGCAGGATGGACAAGCTGAAAGAGTTGCAGAAACAATTGTCAGCAGACGCCGAGATCTGCCTGCTGCAACTGGACATCCGCGACCGTCATGCAGTCGAAGGTCTGGTCGACGGCCTGCCGGAGCAGTTTCAGGAGATCGATCTGCTGGTCAATAATGCGGGACTGGCCCTGGGGCTGGAGCCGGCCTGGCAGGTGTCGCTGGATGATTGGGATACCATGGTGGATACCAACATCAAGGGGCTTTTGTACACAGTCAGGGCGGTGCTGCCCGGCATGGTATCCCGCAATCGCGGTCATATCGTGAACATCGGCTCTACTGCAGGCGCCTGGCCCTATCCCGGCGGCAATACCTACGGCGGCACCAAGGCCTTTGTAGAACAATTCACCCGCAATCTGCGTGCCGACCTGCTGGGTACCAGGGTGCGCGCCACCTGCATTGCACCGGGCATGGCAGAGACCGAATTCTCTCAGGTGCGTTTCAAAGGTGATCAGGAAAAGGCTGCAACGGTCTATCGCGGGGTTGCGCCGTTAACAGCGCATGATGTTGCCGGTATCATCAAATGGGTTGCAGAGCAGCCGCCGCACGTCAACATCAACCACCTTGAGGTGATGTGTGTGCAGCAGGCCTGGGCGCACCTTGCAGTCCATCGTGACTAAAAGGTACTGCCGGGTTCATTAATACACGCTGTTGTTACCGGCCTGTTGTTGACAACTCGGAATGTGGTGGGTAAAAGAGTACTGCTTATTCCGCTTCAGTAAAGGTGATCATGATCAATCTGCTCTTCATAACCAATAATTCTCGAGCAGAGCTGGTGTGTACGCATTTTCAGCAACAGATGAAGGTTCGTATTGATCTGGTGGCTGATTTTGACCAGGGGCTCAAGGCGGTTTTTGAGCAGCGGCCCTCGGTGGTCTGCATTCAGGAGCAGATTGCCAGCGTAACCGGCGAAAGTGTAGCGCGCCATATCCAGATGCTGCTGGGTGCTGACGCACCTGCCTTTGTGTTGCTGCATGAGGGTGCGAGTAAAGCCAAGCCAGTTCCCCGCCTGTTTGAACACCTGGTTGATCTGAGCGCTCCATTTGAACAGGTCAGCAGTAATCTCTGT
>DIUB01000190.1 GCA_002422265.1 Geobacter sp. UBA6169 | reverse complement strand
CGTGCCCGGACATAGAACGTTGTGTTTGCAGCCAGAATTCCTGCTGGCATGCTGTAGCCTAGTGCTGCTGACAGATATCCGGTATCGTGCAGTACACTGGCAAAAGTATCAACGGTTGACACCTGAAACTGAATTGACTGCTGTGCGGTTCCTCCGGGGCTGGAGTACGCTGTGATTGCGAGGTTGGGTGTCTCGCTGACGCCGGTTGCCCCGCCTGCTGGCAGTGACATAAGAGGCGTGGTAGGTGCCATTGCCGGGTTGATGTAGCCCCCGAGGCCGGTTGGCTCAGACAGCGCCACAATATGTTGTATGGTGATATCCTCAAGATCAATATCTACCCGCAGATTGGCCTCGCCTTGAAACGGAACAACGTATTCGTAATCGGCAAAACCGGAAGGTATGCCGTCACCCTGTCTGCGCTGAGACCAGCTTACCTCTGTCCAGCTGGCATTTGTTGCGTCACGGAAATACAGACGGGCCTCACCGCTGTTCAGCGTCCGCCTGATGACCACTGCTCCGCCTGTGGCGTCATCCTCAACGTTTACCAGCTTTGAAAGCCATATATTACCTGTCACGCCAACAGCCTGATGCAGTTCATCTCGCACCATAGAGCAGCGGGTCAATACCCCTGCTGTAAGATTGCGTGCAAGGTTGGTTTCAATCCTTATCCGCTGGGCCGAAAGTATCTCGGTGATCTTTATCAGGATAGACCCGACAGTATCGCTCACCACGTAATACTCGTTGGTTTTAAGCCCTGCCGTTGATGCCACGTCAATCGAATCGTCGCCAGATACACCCTGGATCAGCGCGATATCCTCCATGTCGATCAGCGTGTAGCCTGGACGCCACAACTCAAAAGCTATCTTGTTGCCGCGATAGAGCCAGTCAAGCGCAACTGCCTGCTGAACGGATACTGCAGACGTTTCTTCAAGGTCCCCGGTGATGGATTCGATTATATCCAGCCGTTCGGCAAGGGTAGTCTTGTCGCCACGGGCATCAACCACCTCATCTGCAATGGTTTTAAGGTATGCGGTACGATTGGCAAGCTGCTTGGCTTGTACGTTGGCAATACCGTTCTCTCCCCCCAAGACCGGGTCAGTGGTCTCTATCTGGTAGATTCCTGCTTCAAACACCGCTGCTTCTGTAACATTCGCCATTGTCTGGCCTCCTTAGAAAATGATTGTCCAGACACCATCCAGAGACAGGTCTGATTCTTTGTTAATTGCACCCCGTGTCTTACGGGCAAACAGTGTGCCGTCTTCGCACAATAGCCCCAATTCAGTAATTGCCGTGCCGTTGGCCTCACTGGTGCCCAGCGTCCAGCTGAATGCAGCCTGACCGGTTGCCGGATAGGTAACATCTGCAACCGGCTTGCTGTATGCCCCCGTCAGGGCCGTATCGTCAGGGCTAGGTCCGATACCGTTAGTGCCGAATCCAATACTGGTGATGCTCTTGCCTGCCACGTCGCCGCCTATCAGCCGTGCCATTGCATCCTTGGCAACGTTCATGATCATGTTCGGGTCGTGTTGTTCTTCCACCAGTACCCCGTTGCGGTAAACCCTCAAGCGGAAATCTCCCCGCAGAGACACCTGTTCCGTACTTGTCATATCGTTATCTCCTGTATGGTGTGTATCCCCTCATACCGCATCTGCCGGTAATCTGTTGAACCGTCTGCGAGCCAGCTGCCGTCGTACTGCTTGGATGATCCGTATGTCCGAAGCCCTGAAAACAGGTTGTGGCGTCTGGCTGTAACCGTCATACGGGTGTCGTACAGAGGTGGTGGTGTGGCCCCTTGGTCGAACACACCGTCGTAACTTGCCAGCCCGTTGTACGCGATAGAAACCTGATGCTGGTCTGCCTGATCGGTGTGGATAGTGGCTGTGCTGCTGTCCCACTCGTTGTTGTAGGTAGTTCCACCATCAACAGCCAGCCGATAGGTAACGCTCCCGCTGTAGGTATCGGCACCGTCAAACGTCAGCAGCCTGCCTGAGTTGTGGAATACCGAACCGTCGTAACGCAGACCCCACGGCAGAATATCCGGCTGGGTATCGTGCGTGGCAATAGTGGCGGTATCGGATATGGTGGCGGTGTCGGCGGTAACAGCCCTGAAGGTGATAGCGTCCAGGTGGCTGCGCTCGTTTTTCCATTCTGTGACTACATCCCTGATCAGGGCGGTCTCCTGCAATGACACCCCACGGTTTTCGCCAAGATCAAGCAGTACCTTGAAGCGTGCCCAGTTGACGCCTGACCCGTAATTCTCTGTTCCGGTAAATGTTTCAGCCCCGTCATAATTCAGTGAAGGAAGTCGCTCTATCAGCTCTGCCCCTCCAAAGCCCACACTTTTAAGCCCCTCCTTTACTGCCCACGGAGTTCCTTTTTTCCGATGCAGCCAGATAGCCCTCTTGATCAGGCTCCGGCGGTCAGCTTCAGTAACGCACAGGTTCCAGCCCTCAAGCCCTGTTACATGGAACTGTTCAGCCAGCCATGGCAACGCGCCTGCAGTCACGTTGTCCACCAGATTCACCAGCAGTTGGTCCAATGGCAGCAACCCCAGCCGGTCAATCAGCTNNTCAGCCATTTGTGCTATCCTCCAGGGTTACGCTAATGCCGCCACAACGAGCAAACTGGTTGAAATCAATAATCAGATCAGTGACAGGCTGCTGCACTGAAACCCGATACACACCGTCCAGGTGCGCTGCAGCTACGATCCGGCTAAGCGTTACATCCTGACCCAGCTTGCCCTGCATCTCGGCAGCAAGAACACCAAGGGCGGTTTCTGCCTGCTCCTGGACCAGTGCGCGGTCGGGCCACTGGTACGGCGTGACCGTAACGGCTATGGTGTAATCAATCGGATCAGGCTGCAGCACCCGCACTTCATCAGTCAGCGGCCGCACATCCTCGGCGTTACAGCTGGCATAGACAGCATCAAGCACTGGCTGGTCAGGGACCCCTGTGTCACAGAGCGGATACACAGCCACCACACCAGGCAGGGGAGAGTTGACTGCAACGTCCACAATAGAGCTATCAGCGCTCTTGGCATGGTAGATATAACTGCCGCGACTGCCAGCCACGCTGAAGGATTCAGGGGCCAGCTTGATCCGTTCACGCAAGGCATCATCGGTTTCATCATCCAACCGGTACACACCTACCAACTCCCCCAGATAGTCCAGCATCGGGGCACGAGCAAAAGCCGCCAGGTTCTGTTTGGCTGCTTCCTGTATGCCGATCCGCACCAGGCTCTCACGGTAGGCCAAAAGGTCAATCAGCAGCCCTTCCACCTGACCTGGGTACAAGGTCTTGCCGGTGGTTGCCTCCCAGGCTGTTTTCAGCTCGGCAGCAATGGCAACCGGGTCACGATCAATAAAAGACGGTTCTGGCAAGCTCACCACGTCACCTCTATCTGCTGGAGTCCTTCATCGTCATCCACCAGCTTCCACTCAATCTGCAGGGTTATCTTCCCAGAGCTGATTTCATCCTTTACCGGGATAACGCTAATAAGTTTTACGCGGGGTTCCCACTCAGTAACGGCTTCAATCACCGCTGCCACAATACGGGGTAAAGCTTCAGACAATGGCTGGTCAAGGTACTGCCAGACATCAGACCCAAACAATGGTTCGTGCGCCCTGCTGCCCTTGGGCGTCTCAAGGATCACCCGAATACACTGGTTGATATCATCAAGGTTCTCAACCACGCTGCCAGGCTCGTTCAGCTTGATGCTCCAGTCAGCTGCTGCAATATCAGTCAGGGTCGTACTCACAGGATCCTCACGTTGTCATGGCTGTCACCGTGGCTGTCATCGCCACTGCAGACCGCGTTGCTGTGGATGTAGTCAACAATGGCCCGGCTGTCTGCCAGCAGTATCTGGTAGCCATAGTCAACCGTTGCACCGGCATCGCTGCCCTGTGCCGCGCCTACTGCATCAACATACTGCCGTCTGAGAGCTGCCAGACCATCACCGGTCATTGCCATGTCACTTGCTCGCTTTCACATTGCTGGAAATCATCGGGTGTGGTTTTCTGGTGTAGGGGCAGATGCAATCACCTTGCACCACCCCTTTGACGCTACCGCTGCCGCCGTCATGATCAATGGTGCCGTTGCTGATCCAGGTGGTCTTGCCCTGAATGGTCACATCAGCCTTGCCGGTTGCAAGTATCTCAATATCGCCCTGCACATCAGCTTTCAGCAGGTGCGCTTCACGGTCGTACTCAAGCCAGGTACCGTCCTTGAACCGCACATGGAACTTGTCAGGGCTGTTGACCGGTGGCTGGTCAGCATCGCTGTAAATCGCCCCCAAAATGCAGCCAAACTCGGCGTTTTCATCCATCAGGCAACAGACATGCTCGGCAAGGTCCGGCATCCAGTAGCTCTTGTCTTGTCCGCTCTTGTGATGCAGCACCGGCAGCCAGTAGGATTCAACATTATCCTGATCAGCAAACTGAACCCGGCACTTGACGGTTGCCGTATCAATAGCGGTCACCACGCCGATTTTCATTTCACCACCCGCTTGTTGTTGGTCAGGTTCTTCAGATTCTTGTTCTGTGCCATACTGGTTGAAAGCTCCAGATCAGTGGTGTAGCCCCGGCCCCGCTCCATGCTGTGCCGCGCCTTCAAAATCTGATAACTGCCGTCCAGCAGCCCTAGCCCCTGTACCTCAATGTTGCACCCGGCCCGCAGTTGGGGGTTGCCATACAGGGCAAGAGCCCCCTCAACCTGCTTGCCGTTGCTGTTCCGCAGCGCCGCCTTTGCTTTTGCTGTTGCCTGTTCCAGACTTTCGCAGCGCTCCACCAGTTTCAGGGTATCGCCACTGGGCACGCCGTCTGCTTTTTCGGTGTAGGTCTTTAAGGCTTTGGTCTTTGGATCGTGATAACTGACCGTACAGGCTTTATACGTGGTTGCCGTCTTGGCCCTGAAGGTGAAGCTGTTCATAGCGGTACGCTTGATCACGGTAATGGTAGCCGCCTCATCCAGCTTTGTTTGATCATGCCAGACCAACTTGCCGTCCTTGATGCTGAACACAATCCCTTCCGCCTTGCCCAGCCGGTTCAAAAACGCCAGGTCAGTTTCATCATTCTGGGTCACTCGCTGATAGGTTCTGCCGGTATTCTCACCACTACCGGTCAGGGCCAATCCCGAAAGACCGGCCAGCTCTTCTGCAATCGCCTTTAGGGTTTTGTTTTCAAACGCCTTGGTATTGCTGGTACGCAGCGCCTCTTGCACCCCGGCTGCCAGGGCACGGATGCTGATGGTATCCGGCGTGCCGTTAAACTCGATCTCGTCAATCTCAAAGCTGCCCATGTTTGACAGCGCCGCGCCGTAATAGCCTATTTCCAGCTTCAGCTTGTCACCCTTGCCGGGAAACCAGCCATTCTTCCAACGGTGGTCACGGTCTTCAATGTTCACCTCAAGCTCATCGCTTTCGCCTGACAGCACATCGGTGTAACTGATAGCCAGGATGTACGGTGCCAGCTCCGTGGTCACATCCTTCTGATCATAGGTCAGCTTGAACTGGGGTTGCGGTACAGTCACAGCCACGGCGGCAACTCCTCGCTCTCTGCCAGCTCTGCCGGCAGCTCTTCAATCACCGGAATGTTAATGATGATGCCGGAAGGCAGGATCGGATCAATCATCACCTGGTTGTTGGCAGCAATGATCCGCTCATACTGGGTGGCGTCACCGTAGTATTCCCATGCCAGCAAGTCCCAGCGGTCACCATCCCGCGTGATATGTTCAATCACCTCAACGGTCATGCCTGCCTCGTTGTCTGCTTGATCACCGTCTTTTTATCCTGGCTTAAGGCATAGCCTGCCTTTTTGCTCTCGGCAGTCAGCTGTGGCACGTCCTTTTTCTTGGCCGGTTTTTTCGGCTTCTTGCCCGGCTTCTTCTTGGCTGGTGCCTTCTTTTGCTGGGCCTTCTTCTTGGTGGTCAGCGGTTCGGGGTCCACATACTCTTTCAGGCTTAGCTTGCATTCAAACCCGTACAGGGTGCCGTCATCGGCGGCATAGGTGGTGGTACGGCTGATATCCGCAATCACAAACTGCCCCAGCAGCAGGCCGTTACCTTGCGAGAGCGGGAACGCTTTGTGGCTGGTGGCCAGCGTTACCAGATCATCCCA
>DIUB01000080.1:5855-7192 GCA_002422265.1 Geobacter sp. UBA6169 | reverse complement strand
GCCACCCCGGCCCAGACCGTGCCGCTGCGGTCGGCCACCAGAATATTGACAAACTGCCGGTTCAGCTGGTTGATCTGTTTCAGCAGCCGGGTGGTCCGGACACTGTCGCGGTTACGCACTTCCGGCAGCTGGGCCAGGGCCACCAGCAGGTTTTCAGCCGATGCAGCAATCTGACGCTGTTCAGCAGCCATCCGTTCGCTGAGCAGTCTGGTCAGGTTAAAGGCGTCTTCAACGGCATGGGCTCGCTGCTTCAGGCCGCTGTAGCCGATCATCATCATCACCGGCAGCGCGATGATCAGGGTGATCAGCAACAGCTGGGTACGAACAGAGGCTGAAAAAAACCATTGCATGGATGTAATCCCGTGTGCTTGAGGATTGGTGACGCGTTGGGCGGCAGTAGCTGCTGCAGTGTATCCACTCCAGTATCAGATTGCAACCGTATGGATACGACCGGATTCATGGTTGACGTATTTGACAAATACCGTTGCTGGTCTATACTGGATTCACCATCCTTACCGCCCGATCACAACGTCACCAACAGGCCAACTGACCATGACTGCACCACAGCCGGAGCTTAAATTTTTTATCGGACGCCAGCCAATCCTGAATGCCAATCAGGAGATCTACGGCTACGAGCTGCTCTTCAGGGCTGCCGGTCATCATGATTCCGCCCAGTTTGAGAGCCAGGCCCAGGCCTCGGCCTCGGTGATCGCCAGCGCCCTTTCTGATTTCGGCCTGCAGGATGTGCTGGGAGAGAAGTTCGGTTTTCTGAACATTACTGCCGGGGTACTGCATTCTGAGATGCTGGAGCTGTTGCCGATCGAGCAGTCGGTGCTGGAGATCCTTGAAAACATCGAGCTGGACGATAATGTACGGCTGCGCTGCAATGAGCTGAAGACGCTCGGCTTCAAGATTGCCCTGGACGACCATGTGTATGAATCGCGACATGCCCCGTTTTACCGGATCGTGGATATCATCAAGGTTGATATCATGGCCACCGACCCTGAGGAGCTGCCCCGGATTGCGGCTGATCTGCGCAAGTACCCGGTACAGCTGCTGGCAGAACGGGTTGAAACGGTAGAAGAGTTTGAACGCTGCCGCGAGTATGGTTTTGAGCTGTTCCAGGGCTATTTTTTTGAGCGGCCGGTGACCCTGCGCCAGAACCGGATCGATCCTTCCGGCATTGCCATGATGAAGCTTTTGCAGCAACTGAATGAAGACTGGGACATCGACGAGATTGAAGAGACCTTCCGCGAAAACCCCAGCCTGACCTTTAACCTGCTGAAACTGGTCAACTCGGTGATGGTAGGACTGCGGGAAAAGATCAAGAACATTCG
>DIUB01000080.1:0-5838 GCA_002422265.1 Geobacter sp. UBA6169 | reverse complement strand
GTGCGAGGACGGCTGATGGAGATCCTGATGATGCAGCGTACCGGCGGGGGCCGCACCAATGATCTGGTGGAAACCGCCTTTCTGACCGGCATCCTTTCTCTGCTGGACGCCCTGTACGAGACCCCGATGGAGCATGTGGTGGAGAGCCTGAACCTCTCGGACGAGATGGCCGATGCCCTGCTGCGCCGCGAAGGGCAACTGGGCACCCTGTTGCTGTTGAGTGAAAAACTTGAGAAAACCGACTTTGCGGCCGTAGAGGAACTGCTGCAATCCCTCTCCATCAGTCTTGATCAACTGCTGGCTGCCCAACTGGACGCCTTTAACTGGCGTAACACCATCGTGCAGGGTCAAAAACGCGCCTGATCCCTTGACAGCCTCGCTGCTTAGCGCTATTTTGCCAGCTTGTTTTGAAACGCCCGACTGCTGTTATCACCAACCAACCACTGGCCTCCGGCTCTCCGGATCCAGGCCCCGGATTTAACAACATGCAGATAGTTGCCATTATTCCAGCTCGTTACGGTTCAACCCGCTTCCCCGGCAAGGCCCTTGCCGATCTTGGCGGCAAGCCGATGATCCTGCATGTGTACGAACGTACGCTGCAGGCTTCGCTGGTCTCCCGCGCCATTGTAGCCACTGATGACCAGCGGATCGCCGATCTGATTCATCAGGCCGGGGGTGAGGCGGTCATGACCTCTGCCGCCCACGAGACCGGCACCGACCGTCTGGCCGAGGTGGCACAGGGTCTGGAGGCCGACCTGATTGTGAATGTACAGGGGGATGAGCCGCTGATTGTGCCGGCCATGATTGACCAGGCCATTGAGCCGTTCCTGCACAACCCCGCTCTGAAGATGGGTACCCTCAAGAGCCGGGTGCGCTGCCTGCATGATTTTCTCTCCCCCAATGTCGTCAAGGTGGTGACCGATAACGATGGGTACGCCCTGTATTTTTCCCGTTCTCCCCTCCCCTTTTTCCGCGACCGCTGGCAGGANNTACCAGCGTGACTTTTTGCTGGCCTTTGCCGCCATGCCGCAGACCTTTCTGGAGCTGTCTGAAAAGCTGGAACAGCTGAGAGCCCTTGAACAGGGGGTCAGGATCAGGGTGGTGGAAACCAATTACGAATCACTGGGCGTCGACACCCCCGAAGACCTTGCCAAGGCTCGGGAGCGGATGCTGAAACAAGGATGAGACCATGACGGCACGTGCAAAAAACCAGGAGCAATCTTCCATGAAAACCAAGTTCATCTTCATCACCGGCGGGGTGGTTTCATCCATCGGCAAAGGGCTGGCAGCCGCCTCGCTGGGGGCACTGCTGGAGGCCCGAGGTCTGCGGGTAACCATGCAGAAGCTGGACCCGTATATCAATGTTGACCCCGGCACCATGTCACCTTTTCAGCACGGTGAAGTGTTTGTGACCGACGATGGCGCCGAGACCGACCTGGATCTGGGCCACTATGAGCGCTACACCTCGGCCAAGCTTTCCAAAAAGAGTAACTTCACTACAGGTCAGGTCTATTTCTCGGTGATCGACAAGGAACGTCGCGGCGATTATCTGGGAGGCACTGTACAGGTGATCCCCCACATCACCGACGAGATCAAGAGCAAGATCATTGATAATGCCAAAGGGGCCGATGTGGCCATTGTTGAGGTGGGCGGCACGGTCGGCGATATCGAGTCACTGCCGTTTCTGGAGGCAATCCGCCAGTTCCGCTTTGACCGCGGCGCCGGCAACACCCTCTACATGCATGTGACCCTGGTACCCTACATCCGCACTGCCGGTGAGATGAAAACCAAGCCGACCCAGCACTCGGTGATGGAGCTGCGCAAGATCGGCATTCAGCCTGATATCCTGCTCTGTCGCTGTGACCGTGAACTGCCCCAGGATATGCGAAAAAAGATCTCGCTCTTCTGTAACGTGGAAGAGAGCTGCGTGATCCCTTCGGTGGATTCCGAGCATATCTATGCCGTGCCCCTGGCCCTGAACAAGGAACGGCTGGATGAACAGGTGGTGGAGAAGCTCAACATCTGGACCAAGCAGCCTGATCTGACCCCCTGGCAGGATGTGGTGGAGACCCTGCGTCACCCCAGCCACGGCGAGGTGCGCATTGCCATTGTAGGTAAATACGTCAACCTGACCGAATCCTACAAATCACTGGCCGAGGCCCTGACCCACGGTGGTATTGCCAATGACTGCCGGGTGTATCTGAAATATGTGGATGCTGAAAAAATTCAGGAGTCCGGCGTTGAAGGCTGGCTGGACGACGTGGACGGCATCCTGGTGCCAGGCGGGTTTGGCGAGCGCGGCACCGAAGGCAAGGTGCAGGCCATTGAATACGCCCGCACCAGGCAGGTACCGTTTTTTGGCATCTGCCTGGGGATGCAGATGGCAGCTCTTGAATTTGCTCGTAATGTTTGCGGTCTGCAGGATGCCTGCTCAACCGAATTCAATCAGGAAGGTGCAGACCCGGTCATTCACCTGATGGAAGAGCAGAAGAGCATAAACAAAAAGGGCGGCACCATGCGGCTGGGGGCCTGCCCCTGCACCGTAAGCAAAGGGACCAGAGCCTTTGATGCTTACGGAACAACCGATATCTCCGAGCGCCACCGTCACCGCTATGAATTTAACAATGCCTACCGCGATCAGGTGACCGGCAAGGGCCTGCTGCTGTCCGGTATCAACCAGCAGAAGAATCTGGTTGAGATCATAGAACTACCTGACCACCCCTGGTTTCTGGCCTGCCAGTTTCACCCGGAGTTCAAATCCAAACCACTGGTTCCGCACCCGCTGTTCAAGGCCTTTGTGGGTGCTGCCCTCTCCCACAAAAACAACCCGAAATAACTTTAGGGAGCGCTGTCACGGCGCTCCTTTTTTGTTGCTCTTGGTTCAACCGGGTTGACATTATTCAACAGCACGAATAAGGTACATTTGTCACGTATCACATCTGCGACAAGGGCACGCTATGGAGCCACTTTCACGCCGTCAACGCGATGTTCTGAGTATCCTCGAAGAGTACCTCCAGCAACACGGCTACCCCCCCTCAATTCGTGAAATAGCCAACCGTCTCGGCCTGACCGGCACCGTTTCTGTGGTGCAGCACTTAAACGCCCTTGAGCGCAAAGGGTATATCCGCCGCAGCAAGGCCAGCTCCCGGGGGATCACCCTGACCCCGGATAATGTTGACTGGAAGCAGGAGCAACTGCCGGGTGTTGATTGGGAAAACAGCTTTTTTCAGTTGCCGGTTATAGCCACTACCTACCCTGATCTGCAGGAACCGGATGAAGACGAGGCGATTGAGCTGCTTTCACTGGACCGTTTTGCCAAGACCAGCGGCACCAGGTTTGCCTATGTTGTACAGGAAGATGCCATGCGGGGAGCCGGCATCCTGGATGGCGACCTGACCCTTATCCAGCCGTACCGGGGAGAACTGAGCAACAACCAGATTATACTGGCCTGGCTTAATGGCGAAACCCTGGTCAGGCGCTGCCTGAACGAGCAGGGTTTTTTACGCCTGCAACCGGAGCACCCGGCCTTTGATCCGATCTTTGTCCGTCACAATGCCGCCGGCTTTCATATTATCGGCGTGGTGACCGGTGTTTTTCGCAAAACCGTGTGCCAAATCACAGAACAAAAAGAGTTGAGTTGATTCACGCTGTTCTCGTTGAAAGCGATTGACAGCCATTATGGTTATACGCTATACAGTTTATCTCTAAAGGGGAGTAGTTATCGGCCGGAGACATGGCCGACCCGTTTTCGTCAATACGGCTGAAAAGCCCGGAAACGGGGCAGCGCAGACTGTCAACAAGACCTTTGTCCCAGGGATACTACCGGGATAAAGGTCTTTTTTATTTTACAATCAGTCGTCTGACGATCGNNATGCTGCAGACGATGATCCAATGGCTTGTGGAAACAATCGGGACACTGGGGTACCCCGGCATTTTTCTGCTGATGGCAGTTGAGAGCTCCGTCATTCCCTTTCCCAGTGAGGTGGTCATGCCCCCGGCCGGCTATCTGGTCTCACAGGGTAAAATGA
This sequence comes from Geobacter sp. UBA6169, assembly GCA_002422265.1. GTDB lineage: Bacteria > Desulfobacterota > Desulfuromonadia > Geobacterales > Pseudopelobacteraceae > Trichlorobacter. Next base: position 1,810 of record DIUB01000080.1, on the reverse strand, counting down.
ACCCCTGGCTGGTGGTGCTGGCCGGCGGACTTGGCAGCCTGGCCGGCGCCTACGCCAACTACTATGGTGCCCGGTACCTGGGCCGCCCCTTGCTGCTGCAGTATGGCCGTTTCATTGGCCTGGCCGAGGCAAAGCTTGAGCGAGCCGAACATTTTTTCGCACACCATGGCGAGATTTCAACCTTTGTCGGTCGCCTGATACCGGTCATCAGACAACTGATCTCGGTCCCCGCCGGCCTGGCCAGGATGAACCATGCCCGCTTTGCCCTTTACACAACTCTCGGGGCTACCATCTGGTGTGCGGTACTGGCCTGGATCGGCTATGTCATCGGCGATAATCAGGAGATGATAGCGGCCATGTCACGCCAGGCTGTTGCCTGGGCGCTCGGCGCCTGTCTGGTGCTGGTTGCAGGATATCTTTATTGGCAGAAACGACGTAATCAGAGCGCATAGAGAGCAGTGCGGAAATTAAACAAATAAACCACACAAGGAGAACAGATGAAACGGCACACAGCTCGTATTTTTATCGTAATGCTGGCGGCATTATTTCTGGGTATTACTGTGTTTGAGTTAACAGCCGAGGCGCGGAGTGGCGGTGGTCGCTCTTCAGGCAGCCGTGGCTCGCGCACCTACACCAAGCCGGCAGCCCCCAGCTCACAACCCAACCAGCAACGTCAGCAACAGCAGGCCGCACCTGCCCCTAATCAGATGCAGCAGCAGCCGATGGGCGGCAGTTTTATGCGGAGTATGGCCGGCGGTCTGATGGGCGGTCTGATCGGCAGCATGCTCTTCAGCAGCTTTGCCGGGGCTTCAGGCGGTATGGGCGGCGGCGGTGGAATCGGTCTGTTTGAAATCATCCTGCTGGCCGGTATCGGCTATCTGATTTTCCGTTTTATAAAAAAAAAGAAAGCTGAGTCGCAATCTGTTTCAGGATTCCAGCCTGATATAGCTTCTTCAACAACCTATGGTCAGGTACAGGCAGACCCGATGATGATCGCAGATCCTGTCAATACGGGCCTTGATCATATCCGCCAGATGGATGCCGGTTTTGACCCGGCCCGTTTCTCCGAGACGGCGATGGATATCTTTTTCAAGATCCAGGCCGGTTGGATGAACAGGGATCTGTCAAAGGTTGCCGGACTGTTGACCGATGAGATGCGTACTATCCTGCAGGGGGATGTTGATGAACTGCTGCGGAACAAACGGATTAACCGGCTTGAAAACATTGCTGTCAGGAATGTTGAACTTGCAGAAGTCTGGCAGGAATCAGGCCAGGATTTTATCACCACCTTGATCCATGCAAACCTGCTGGATTACACCACAGATGAAGCCGGGACGGTTCTTGAAGGCAGCACAACCGATCCGGTTGTCTTCAAGGAGTTCTGGACCTTCAGCAGGCCCGTTGGCAACAACAGCTGGCAGCTGTCTGCCATACAGCAGAGCTAGCGCAACCATAGCCGGTGCTGCCGTTTTCAGCGGCAGCACCGTATTTTGTTCGACCCAAAAAAAGAGGCATGCTTATCAGCATAGCCTCTTGTTTTGTTTGGCGCGCCTGGCACGACTCGAACGTGCGACCGTCCGCTTAGAAGGCGGATGCTCTATCCACTGAGCTACAGGCGCGTAAGATGAAAACTATACACCACGCAGGTAATGCAACGCAAGAGGGGAGACTACGAAAGGCGAGATCTGAAATCCTGATACCCGAAGCTGCGCACCACCGCAAGTTCACCGGTTTTCGGTTCAAAGGTACAGAGGTGAGGGTGCTGGATGCCGTTGAAGGTGGTGGTTTTGACCATGGTGTAGTGTGACAT
>DIUB01000180.1:2985-4237 GCA_002422265.1 Geobacter sp. UBA6169 | reverse complement strand
AAGGGTCAAGGGTCAAGGGTCAATTCTCCCCCTCCCCTTGCGGGAGGGGGTTGGGGGGTGGGGGAAGCCAGTTCATGGCATCCCAGTCTTATTTGTTCAAGAACACCCTCAATATTTTCAAAAATATCGTTATTCCAGAATCTCAAAACAGTAAATCCGTTCTTACGAAGGCATGTATCACGTTGCTGATCATACAGATGATTTTCTGTATGTTGGCTACCATCAAGTTCAATGATCAGCTTTGGGTGGAATGATGCAAAGTCAACAATGTAGTTCTCAACCGGTTGTTGTCGTCTGAATTTGATGTTGTCAAGCTGGCTGTTTCTCAGGTAGCGCCAGAGCAAACGTTCAGCATCGGTAGCGTTGTTTCTCAGCTGTTTGGCATTTTTTGCGAGAGAGTTGCCCGGTTGCACCTTCACCCACCCCCTAACCCCCTCCCGTCAAGGGAGGGGGGACTCACAAACCTTAACCTGTTTCACTTATCCAAATTGTTCCTGTTCAACCGCTGCCACGGCCTCTACCAGCAGGCCGGGGTCCAGAATCAGGGCCACGGTGCCGTCTCCCAGGATGGTGGCGCCGGAGATGCCGCGTACATCGCGGTACAGTTTGCCCAGGGTCTTGATCACGGTCTGGTGCTCGCCCACCACATCATCCACCACAAAACCGACCCGTTTTCCGCCTACCGAGAGGATCACGATCTGCTCGATATCGGGCTGGCTATCCGTAATGGCAAACTGTTCACGCAGTTTGATGTAGGGGGTCAGCTCACCCCGTACGTTGGCCAGGTGGCGGCCGTGGGTGGCTTCAACATCGGCGCGGGTCAGTTCAACGCATTCTTCAACAATGGAGAGGGGCAGTACAAAGAAGCTCTGATTGATCCGTACCAGCAGGGTTTCGATGATGGCCAGGGTCAGGGGTATCTTGAGGGTGATCACCGAGCCTTTGCCGCAGGTGCTGTCAATATCAATGGTGCCGCGCAGGGCTTCGATCGCCTTTTTGACCACGTCCATCCCCACGCCCCGGCCTGATACGCTGGTCACCTTCTGGGCGGTGGAGAAGCCGGGGGCAAAGATCAGGTTGAAGATCTCCTTGTCGGTCAGCTCAGAGGCGGGGGTGATCAGGCCCCGTTCTATTGCCTTGGCCTTGATCCGTTCCTTGTCAAGGCCGGCGCCGTCATCGCGGATGGTGACCAGTACTGAATCGCCGGAGTGCTGGGCTGCCAGGTGGACAATCCCTTTGGATGGCTTGCCGC
>DIUB01000180.1:0-2929 GCA_002422265.1 Geobacter sp. UBA6169 | reverse complement strand
GTCTTGTCCAGCTCGGTATCGGCGCCGCTGGTCTCCAGATCGATCTCTTTGCCCAGTTCAGCCGAGAGATCCCGCACCAGCCGTTTGAACTTGCTGAAGGTGGAGCCGATCGGCAGCATCCGCATGGTGAGGGTGGTGTCGCGCAGTTCGGAGATCAGCCGCTCCACCTCTTCGGCTACGGTGGTGATGTCGTTGTCGTTACGGGTGGCGGCGATCTGCGTCAAGTGGGCCTGCACGGTGACCAGCTCTCCCACCAGGTTGACCAGGTGATCCAGCCGGTCGGCCGGCACCCGGATGGAGAGGGCTGCTTCAGCTGCGGCAGGGCCGGCGGTGCTGCTGCGTTCCTGGCGGACCTGCTTGACCTGCTGCTGTTCTGCCAGGGCTGATTGTACCTTGGAGGCCGGTACCAGACCCTGTTCTATCAGGATCTCGCCAAAGCGCTTCTGCATGGAGAGGATCTTCTGCATCTCCACCGGCGAGAGGTCGCCCCGTTCCACCAGGATGTCGCCCAGCTTCTTGTAGGCGGGGTCAGCATCGGGGCTGCTGCCGTCGTCGATCAGGTTAATGGAGAGTTCGCAATCGTCCTCGACAAAGATGAAGACATCCTTGATCGCTTCGCTGCCCCGGGTGGTGGTGAGGACAATATCCCAGTAGAAGAAACAGTGCTCCGGTACCAGGCTGTCCAGTGCCGGCACGGCATCCAGGTGGCAGACCACTTCGCAGGAGCCCAGTTCGCGCAGTTCGTTCAGCAGGGCCACCGGGTTGGTGCCTCCCAGCATGATTTCCGGCAATGGCCTGAAACGGATCCGATAGCTGCGGGGGGTGGCGTCAGCGGCATCATCTGCCTTGATCAGCTCTTCCACGATCGGTGCCGGTTTTGCTGACTGGGGCTGCAACTGCTGCAGTCCGGCAATGATCCGCTCGCCGGTGGCGTTGTCGGCCGGCGGTCCGCCGCCGGAGGCAGCCAGCATGGTGCTGATCTGATCCCGGGCCTGCAGGGTCAGGTCCAGCAGGGTGCGGGTAACCTCCATCTTGCCGTTGCGCACCTGATCAAAAACCGTTTCCACCTCATGGGTGAAGCGGGCGATGTCATCAAAGCCGAACATGGCGCCGGAACCTTTGATGGTGTGCATGGCCCGGAAGACCCGGTTGATCAGATCCTGATCCTGCGGGGTTTCCTCAAGCTCAAGCAGTGAGGTCTCCAGCTCGGCCAGCAGCTCGGTGGCTTCTTCGCGGTAGGCGGCGATATGTTGCTCTTGCGGATTTGACATGATGACTCCGAGGGGCAAGGGGCAGGGGTCAAGGGGCAAGGGTGAAAAGCTTTTGACTTTTTCTGACCCTTGACCCTTGACCCTTGACCCTAACCAAGTACTTTTTTCACCACAGCAATCAGCTGTTCAGGTTTAAACGGCTTGACGATCCAGCCGGTGGCACCGGCGGCCTTGCCTTCTGCCTTGCGTGAATCCTGCGATTCGGTGGTCAGCATCACGATCGGGATGAATTTGTTGGGGCCACCGGCGCGGACCCCCTTGATCAGTCCGATCCCGTCCAGGTTGGGCATGTTCAGGTCAGTAATCAGCATATCCACCTTCTGGCTGCCCAGCTTGGTCAGGGCGTCCTTGCCGTCCACTGCTTCTACCACATCGTAGCCGTTCTGCTTGAGGGTAAAGCTTACCATTTGACGTACGCTTGCCGAGTCATCGGCGGTCATGATCAGTTTTGCCATGTCAGTTAAGTCCTCCACACCAGATACAGGATTGATTGTTGTTATGTTTACAGGCGCTCTGCTTCTGAAGTCCCAGGGCCTCTTTGGCCGAGGAGACGGCAGCGGGCTGGCTGCCGGTCAGGTTGAACGGCTTGCTGTTGTCCAGCAAGGTCCGGCAGGCCGAGCAGATGACCTGGATACCGGCCAGATCAATGTCGTTGATTGCTGACAGATCAAGCTTGACCGCTGTGCTCTGCATGGCCTGTGCCAGCAGAAACTGCTGCAGTTCTGCTGCTGTGTCGATGCAAAGCCGCCCTGCTGCGGTGATCTGCAGGCTGGTGCCGTCAGCTGAAATTGATTGCGTAAGTTGCAGGTCAGACATAGTAACCCCCAGGGGCACGGGGCACGGGGCAAGGGGCAGGGGTGAAAAGTTTTTGACTTTTTCTGACCCTTGACCCCTGACCCTTGACCCTAGAATAGATCAACATTATCACCGAATTCAGAGCCGCTGCCGCCGGTATCCTGCTGTTTCTGCAGGTTGAGCTTGACGCCGTGGCGGGCAGCCAGCATTTCGTGGATCATCCGCTCGCTTTCCATGGTGTAGCGCTGCTCCATGTGCCGCAGGTTGTTGCGGAATTCGTTGGAGGCCGGTACCAGGGCGCGGGCCTCCGAGTAGATTTCAGCCAGTGAGGCAGCGGCCTGTTCGGCCTGACGCTTGACATCCTGATGCACCTGCATGTTGCTGACGGTGCTGTTGATGTCGTCTGCCAGCGATTCTGAGCTGACGGCCAGATTGCCCAGCTGTTGCAGCAGGGCGCGATTGATGGCGGCCAGTGAGGCGATGATCTGCCCGGCTTCCTGCTCCATGACCGCGACCTGGCCGAACAACTGGTCTTCATTCAGGAAGGTTGTGTCGTTCATATCTGCCGTGATGGCGTTGATGGCCTTCAGGGTGGCGGAAACCGCCTCGGTCTGGGTGACGGCATCCAGGGAGAGCCGCTTGATCGCTTCGGCCAATACACCCAGGGCTGCCCCCTGTTCACCGGTGTGGGCGGCCTTGATCTGGGCATTGAGGGCGATCAGGTCGATCTCGGTGCCGACCGCTTCGATATCGCTGACAAAACCGCCGATCTCGGAGATGGTGACCGCCACCTGCTGCATGGCCGCTGCCAGCTCCTGATCGGCGCGGTCGCAGCTCTGCAGGATCTGCGTTACCTCGTGCAT
>DIUB01000225.1 GCA_002422265.1 Geobacter sp. UBA6169 | reverse complement strand
GACGGCCATCCGGCCAGCATGACCGCCTACTTCAATGCCTGTGCCGATGCCCTGGGCAAACCGCGCCAGCCCCAGGTGGATCTTGAGGAGGCGCAGCGCACCATGCCGCCGCTGCTGCTGTCCTATTTCAGAGAGGCACGAACCGTGGACAACAGCCGGATGCTGCAGGAGCTGGGGATCACCCTGCAGTACCCCGATATGCGGCAGGGGATTGCCGCTTCAGTATGAACGTCAACGCTACACTACTTGAGGAAATCTATCATACCCTGCTGAAAACCTACGGCCCACAGCACTGGTGGCCCGGTGAGACCCCGTTCGAGGTCTGCATCGGCGCCATTCTGACCCAGAACACCAACTGGGGCAATGTGGAAAAGGCCATTGCCAACCTGAAGGCCGCAGCCGTTTTGAATGTGGCCGCTCTGGCTGACCTGCAGCCCTCTGCGCTGGCAGAGCTGATCAGACCGGCCGGATACTTCAATGTCAAGGCAGACCGGCTGCAGCAGTTTGTCCGTTTTCTGCAGGTGCAGCATCAGGGCAGCCTTGATAGCCTCTTTCACGCACCCTGGCAGCAGACCCGCACCGAACTACTGACCGTCAAAGGTATCGGGCCGGAAACCGCCGATTCGATCCTGCTCTACGCCGGACAGAAGCCCAGCTTTGTGGTGGATGCCTACACCCGGCGTATCTTCAGCCGCCTGGGACTGGTGCCTGAAGAGATCGGCTATGACCAGCTGCGTGACTTTTTTATGACAACCCTGCCGGCATCCACAGCCTTTTTTAATGAGTATCATGCGCTGATCGTACAACACGGCAAGCAGTACTGCCGTCCCCGGCCCGGCTGCAAGGGCTGCTGTCTGGCCCGGTTCTGCTGTTCCTGCCAATGTGAATAACGCCTTTGATGCCGTAAAGACAGGCTGTGACCCTGTTTGAAAGGCGACACCGTTTGGCTTGCAGGTTCCAGCACAGTGCGCTATAGTCTCCATCATTAAAACATTTGCGAGGCCCCACCTTTGGTGAGGCTCTCATTGCCCCCGCTGCCGCCCCTCCTGGCAGCGGGGGCTTTTTTTGTGCTTCAGTTGACGCACCTTGACAACTATGCTTTAATCCAGCGCTGTGAATACCGATGCCTACATCGCCCTGGGATCAAACTTGGGGGACCGCGAACTGAACCTGCTGCGGGCAGTGGCTGAACTGGGCAAAACCCCAGGCTGCCGGGTAACCGGCCTTTCCCGCTTTTATGAGACGTCGCCGGTGGACATGCCGCCGGGTACCCCTTCATTTTACAATGCCGTGGCACGGGTAGCTACCTGCCTGCAACCGGATGTACTGCTGAAAGAACTGCTCCGGATCGAAAAAGATCTGTTTGGCAGGGTACCGGCAGCCGAGCCGCAATCCCGCCGGATGGATCTGGATCTGCTGCTGTATGGCGCACTTGAGCTTCAGTCTCCTGACCTGACGATTCCCCACCCCCGGATGCTGCAGCGGCGCTTTGTGCTGGCACCGCTGGCGGATATTGCCCCCGACCTGCAGCCCCCCGGCAGCACGGTCACCATTGCCGGGCACCTGGCACTGCTCGCTACCAACGAGCAGGTGCAGCTGCTGGAGTAATTCATTCATGATTCGACTGCTGATCTGGCTTCTGATCGCCTATATCGGGTACCGTGTTGTCAAGGCGCTGATGGCCCCCAAACCGCCTGTCCCTGCAGCACCTGCCCGCAACAGTGAAGAAACGGTACAGGACCCGGTGTGCGGCACCTACGTTGCCAAGGCTGATGCAATTGTCGGCAGGCTAGACGGCGAACGCCACTATTTCTGTTCCATGACCTGTCTTGAAAAATTTCGCGAACAGCTTGACCATACCACACCACCACACTGAGAACCGGAGGTACTCCCATGAAGTTTTTCATCGACACCGCTGATGTGCAGGAAATCCGTGAAGCCCACGCCCTTGGCCTGGTAGACGGCGTTACCACCAACCCTTCCCTGATCGCCAAGTCAGGCCGCAAATTCAAGGACGTGATCAAAGAGATCACCGCCATTGTGGACGGTCCGATCTCCGCTGAAGTGATCGCCCTGGATGCCGAAGGGATGGTCAAAGAGGCCAGGGAGCTGGTCAAGATCCACAAAAACATCGTTATCAAGGTTCCGATGACACCGGAAGGGCTGAAAGCCACCAAACAACTCTCCGCCAAGGGGATCAAGACCAATGTGACCCTGATCTTCACGCCGATGCAGGCCCTGTTGGCTGCCAAGGCAGGCGCCACCTATGTTTCCCCCTTTGTGGGACGCCTTGACGACATCTCGCAGGACGGCATGGGGATCATTGAAGAGATCCGCACCATCTTCGACAACTACGGCTACACCACTGAAATCATTGTTGCCAGCGTACGCAACCCGATTCACGTCCTCAACTCTGCGCTGATCGGTGCCGATATCGCCACCATCCCCTTCAGTGTCATGGTTCAGCTGTCCAAACACCCCCTGACCGATGCCGGCATCACAAAGTTTCTGGAAGACTGGGAAAAGGTACCGAAGTAACACCAACACGACCTTCGTCCAGGAAACCGCCTGGAGCAGCCTGACGGAGGCATGATGGAGGGGCCATGGCAAAACAGTTGGGTGACATTCTGGTTGATACGGAGCTGATCAGCAGAAAAACGCTGGAAAAAGCACTGGAACGCCAGCAGGGTACCGACAAGCGTTTGGGGCAGGTACTGGAGGAGATGGGGGTCATCACCGAATCGGAGCTGATGGAGGCCCTGCTGCGTCAGCACAGCCCTTTTGCCGATACCCGGCAGAAGAAACAGCTGGGCGACATCCTGGTTGAAGCACGGCTGATCACTGAAAAGACCCTTGAGCGGGCCCTTGAGCGTCAGAAGCAGGAGGGCATGCGACTGGGGCAGGTGCTGGAAGAGATGGGGGTCATCACCGAACAGGAACTGGTGGATGCCCTGGGACGACAGTTTGACTTCAAGACCGTCAGCGACTTCAGCAATCGCAGCTACCCCAGGGAGCTGTTAAACCTGCTGCCGACCGAACTCGTAATGAAAAGGATTGTCTTCCCGCTCAAACAACGGGATACCATGCTGGCAGTGGCCATTACCGATCCGTTCGACAGCGAAACCAGTGATATGATTGCACGGATCACCGGTCTGCAGGTGGTGCCGGTGATTGCCACCCGTCGGGAGATCCTTGACGCCATCTCCCGGCACTATCTGGATGCCCCTCCCACCACTGCCGATTCGGATATCACTATTCTGGTGGTGGAGGATTCCCCCACAATTGCAGCAGTTCTTCAGGCAGCACTGGTCAAGGAAGGCTTTCTGGTGATTCTGGCAACGGACGGTCTGGAGGCGCTCAAACTGACCCTTTCTCACCGGCCCCAGCTGATCATAACCGATGCGGTCATGCCCCGTCTTGACGGTCACGGTCTGTTACGGGCCGTCAAGGCCAACCCCATAACTGCCACCATCCCGGTCATCATGCTGACCGGACGGGCCTCAACTGAAGAAGAGCAGAAGGCCCTGGCGGCAGGTTTTTTTGATTTTATCCCCAAACCGGTGCAACCGGTACGGGTGATTTCGCGGGTCAAGCGTGCCCTGGAGCTGTCAAGACGACTCAGGAGCGGACCATAACTTAGCGCTTGCGTCCCTGCCTGAATTCCCACGGGGGCTGGGGATTGGAATCGCGCCACAGACCACGACGCAGCCGTCGGGCCTGCTCCTCAAGACGGATATAGGTCGAGGCATAGGGGCCATCCAGAAAGCGACGATAGGCCCAGGCCTGCCCTTCAGCCACCATCTCGGCATTGATGTCACGGCCATCCAGCAGCACCACCCCGACACCGCGTCCATATTGATCATACTCCCGCAGTCGTACGGTCACTTCACGCCCCAGCAGCTTGTACATCAGCACCCGCCTGGCCTGACCAGAGTAAGGCTGGCCCGGTCGGTCCGGCTTGGTGGTCTCCGGCGCATCAATGCCGTAGAGCCGCACGGTCAGCCGACCTGTTCCACGCCCCACCAGCACCAGCGTATCGCCATCATGCACGGCCTTGACCATCCCGCGCCGAATCTCCTCTGCCGCAGCGGCTCCGGTTATCAGCACCGTTACCAGCAGGATCAGACAGACAAAACGGCTTAGGGACTTGGAATGTGCTGATGTACCAGGTTTTACGCTCAGATTTAGGCTGGATTTGTCGCCCCTGATTGAGCAAAACCACAGGCGTAGCAGGGCTACGCTGAGGATTTTGAGATTGAAGGGACGGCAAAGGCGGCCTGAAGATGCGATGTAAAACGGTATATGAGCACGTTCCGAGTCCCGTATCATGCCAGCCCCCGTTCATAGTTGAACAACGTACTGTCCGGCAGCAGGCGATCGGCACGAAACGCCTCAAGAATCCCGGCCCGCCGTTCAGAGGGTGTGGCCGACAGATCAAGCATAAAGGAGCGACACCCCATCCTCCGCAGTTCTGCCAGCCGCCCCAGCAGTGAAAACGGCGTGGTGGCGTTAATATGAGTAAAGCCGTCCCGCCCGCGCATCCGATAGGTCTCACCACGATCCGACTGCAATGGCGCACTGCTGCTGATCTCCTTGATCCTGACCCGGGTGGCCATCACCTCCACCGGACTGTAGACCAGCACGGTCAAAAACGGTGACTGCCGCAGCAGATCCGCCAGATTCTCCCGGTCATCCTCAATATACAGCGTTGCTCGCTGGATCCCCTGCTCTTGCCAAAAGGCAAGGGCCTGGCTGTTGAGGGTGAACAGCCGATAACCCGCCGACAGCTGCAGCCCTGCATAGCGCTGCAGCAGCCTGAACTGGCCCGGATTGGTGACCTCAAAAGAACGGAACCCGGCCTGATAGAGCGCATCAAGCGCTTCTGTGATCAAAGAGAGCTCCTGATCAAACAGCATAAATGGCAGTTGCCAGACCAGATGATCAGCATCTCCCTTTAAACGATGCAGGTAGCGGGGCAATTCATGGATCGCAGCCCGATGCAGCGGCACCACCACCTGCTGCGCCCCCTGAGATACGGCCCAGCGCACATCCGACGGGCTATCCACCTGTATCAATAGCTGTTCATGCTCTCCCTGACCCTTGGCCCTTGACCCTTGGCCCTGCAGTTCACACAGCGCTGCCGCCTTTGCTGCCGCTATCCGCCGCCGCTCTTCTGCGGTACCCTCCTGTTCCAACCGCTGGTACAGCTCGCGCCGGATCTCCTTCAGGCGGGCCGGTGGGATAAAGAGTGCCGGAAAATCGGGAGCCTCCAGGCTCTCCAACCTGAACGGGGTATCGCCGGTTTCACTGAAACGGGCCTGTAGCACCCCTGCCATGTCACTGCTGCGGGCTGGTTCCAGCACTCCCAGAGGAAAGGCGTATGAAAAGGTAGCCGCACCTAACTGGGCTGAAATTCGAAGGGTCAAGGGGCAAGGGGCAAGGGGCACACTACAGACATCTGCGCTGTCTTGACCCCTGACCCCTGACCCTTGACCCTCGCAGTGCAGTTCCAGCCGCACTTCGGTCCGATCCGGTCCAGCGGCCTGCAGCCTGCGGTTGGCTGCCTCATCACTCATGCCAAAGGCATCGGCCGCCCCCACCTTGAACAGGGCATCGCCTGGCTGTGCCGCAAAGGGACAGGCCACCTCTACCACGGTTCCCCCCTTACAGCTGTGGGCCGCCTTCCGGTTGACGTACAGTTCTCGCAAGGTCCAGGCTTGCCCGGCCTGATCCGACTTGGGCTGCAGCCGCAAACGGTCTCCCACCTGCAAGGCATCACGGGTCTCAAACAACAACCGCCCCTGACGGGCCTGCCGGATCTCACCGGTAAACCGCCCGGTGCCGCCCCGCAGCCAGGGGTTGGCAATATCAGCCGGATTGGCTGAGGCCAGAAAGCCCTTGGTAGGAGCCCGGCCAAAGGAATCCTTTAACAGCTCCTTGGCTCTGGACAGTGCTGCCTTTCTGGTACTCTCTTCGCTGTCCAGCACCAGACGATAAGCCCCCACCACCTTGGCCACATAGTCAGCCGATTTCATTCTGCCTTCAATCTTCAGCGAGGCCACCCCGGCAGCTGCCAGCTCCGGTACCAACTCCAGAGCCGAAAGATCATTGGGAGAGAAATAGTAGCCCTCTTTGCCACGGTGGTTATAGAGGCGACGGCAGGGCTGGGCGCAGCGTCCACGGTTGCCACTGTGACCACCCAGAAGCGATGAAAAATGACACTGACCAGAGACACAGAAACAGAGCGCACCATGAACAAAGATCTCCAGCTCGGCACTGGTCTGTGCAGAGATTGCGGCAATGTCTGCCAGTTGTAGTTCACGGGCCAGCACCACCCGTTCAAAGCCGTACTCCTCCAACAGCTTGACACCGGGCAGGTTGTGAATCGTCATCTGGGTTGAGGCATGCAAAGGGATGGATGGGAAATAATTCTTCACCAGCCGGGCCACGGCCATATCCTGCACAATCACCCCATCTACCCGCAACCTGGCCAGCTCTGCCAGGGTCTCCACCAACTGGGGCAGCTCCTGCTCCTTTACCAGCGTGTTAAGGGTGATGTAAATCTTCCGCCCCCGCTGATGGGCGTATGCCAGCATCCGCGCCATCTGCCCCAGGGTAAAATTCTTGGCACGGGCACGGGCAGAGAACTCCCGCAGACCGGCATAAACCGCATCTGCACCGGATTCCATGGCCGCAAAAAACGCCTCTAGCGAGCCACAGGGGGCCAGCAGTTCAGGCTTAGACTGTCTGGATGAGCTGTTCAAGTTCATTCCTTTTCAGAGGGTACTGCTGCTTGCAGAACTCACAGGTGACCTCTGCCTCGTCCTGATCGGCAATCATCCGCTCCAGCTCCTCTTTACCCAGTGTCAACAGGGCGCGCTCAACCTTCTCCCGTGAACAGCCGCAACGGAAGAAGAGATCAGTTGATTCCAGAGGATGATGATCAATCCCCTCAAGCAGGAGTTCCAGAAGTTCCTGCGGAGTCTTACCCTCCTTGAGGAGCACGGTGAGGGGTGGAAGGGATGCAATAGACGCCATGATCCGTTCTACTGCAGCCTCATCTGACGGCGGCAGCGACTGGATCATAAAGCCGCCGCTTACTGCCAGCTGCCCGTCTTCCAGCAGGCTTGCCGCCAGCCCGACTGCAGAGGGGATCTGTTCAGAATCGGTCAGGTAATAGGCCAGGTCCTCGCCGATCTCGCTGGAGACAAGCTGCACCGTGCCGCTGTATGGCTCCTTAAGCCCAAGATCTTTCGTTACGGTCAGAAATCCGGCCCTCCCCAGCAGGGCCGGAATATTGTCTGCCATTGCGTCCGGCACCGCTACAGTAGCACGCAAAGCGCCATCCCAGTCTGCCTCGGCAACCAGCTTCCGCATCGGGCCGCTGCCTTCAAACTTGATCGCCAGCCGCTGCCCCTGTTTGAGGATGCTGCCCAGCAGCGCCGCCCCAGACAGGGATCTACCCAACGCCATACTCACTGCCGGCGAGGCACCCTGCAGAAAACTTATGTCATTGGCCAGCTTGGTTGTTACACAGGCCACGGCCCGGATCTTGCCTTTGGACGCCATGGCCCGGTAAATATGATCATGCATACGGTCGTCATATCCTTTCATCAAAACGCCTTTGACCAAAGCAGCATCAGCCCGCTGCCGGATCTGCCGTTTCTCAGTATCCCGAAGTCACGCGAGAATTCCAGATACATACTGCTGTCCCAGGGCATGCCGGTGGTGATACCCAGAGAAAAGGCCTCGCCCCGGTCCTGCTCGAATCTGAAGTGGTCTGTCCGCTGATAATCACGGTTAATCCAGGCTATAGTGCCCCGCAGGTGCAGATACAGAAAAAACAGCAGCTCGCGCCGGTATTCCAGGTTGCCCACCACATAGTCGGCCACCGTAAACTGGTTGAACAATGCGCCAGGGTAGGGGGTGCGCCAGAGGTCGTCGCTTTCATTGGGAAACGGTCCGCCCCCCACCCTGAAGCCGGAATAACGATCGAGGTTGTTGTTGGGCGAAAAACCACCGTACACACTGGCAATCAGACGGTTACGCTCAGATGTCCAGGGAAACGGCAGGGCCGCCACCCCGTAGCCGGAAATCTTGGTGTACTCCTGGGTGCCTGATTTGGTGAAGCGGAAAGGACCGTAGTTTGAATCCCCCCAGGATGAGCGGTAGGCCCACTCAATATCACTGCCCAGGGCAAAGCCGCTATGGGGCAGCTCCATGATATTGCGGCGTATTCCATCGTACCTGACCCGCAACCTGAGGCCGTTTTCCCAGGTGTCGGGTGGCAGGGTCACATTGGGGCCGGTGTCTGAGGTCCGGTTGTTGTACAGGTAGGTGCCGGTGTAGAACAGCTGCAGCCGCAGATCATTGTCACTCTGAAACGGCGCCACCGGCATCCGGTAGCCCAGGCCGAGCCAGGCCGTGGCATAGCCCCACACCGCAGAAGTAGACTTGACCGACTCTCCGTTCAGTATCTCTTCTTGCGGGAAAGGACTGGTAAAATTTTCCAGATGGGCCAGATACTCAAGTCTGCCCTTGGTCTTCAGAGCACCGTCCCATTCGTTATAAAAGACACTGAAAATCAGACGTGAACGGTAATCCTCGTTTTCCTTGCGCCAGTACAGAGCCGCGATCGGCAAGGCATCGGCGCTGCCGAGCGTAGGAAAATAGAAGGTGCCACCCAGGCTGAGCGCCAGTGTGTTGGCCCGATCACGACGGGCCAGCTCAACCTTGCGCCCCAGCACCGTGGTGGAAAACGGCTCTCCGGCCAGCGGTGTGTGGTAGGGCTCGTCATTGGCCAGGCTCTCGGCAGAGCAATCAGCTGCACCAGAGACGAACACAACCGCTGCAAGTGTAGCACCAGCAAGTACCTGTCTGATTTTCAAGGACATACCTTCTCCTTTCCCCCGCACGCAGTAAAAAAGCCCTGCGGTTTCCCGCAGGGCTGTAGTGTAGCATCTGGCATGTCGTGAGACCATTCTTCTTTTCAACCGCTTCTTTTCAACCAGTTTTATTCGTTCAGTCAGTTACTCCTGTTCAGGCTGATCCTTCCGGCCTGGGAGATGTTGACCGTATATTTTGCTACAGCCGGTGTTGAGCTACTATCCTGTATAACTATTGTTGCTGATGGCGCCGAAGATGCCGACACCGATCCGATACTGTTTGTGATAAAGAAGGTTCCGTTCGGGTTTGCAATGAAATAACCGTAAACTGATGCAAACCCGACACCTGGCGGCAGTGTTGTCCAGCCTACAGCTGACCAGTTTGCACTTACCATCGACCTGTCGCCGGTATGGGTTCGGTAGGCGGTTCCTGAAACCTCAAGCGCAATCTGCCGGTTCGTTGCAATAGCAGTTGAACGGGCTGTCCGCAAAGCAGTATGCAGCCCGTTTCCTGCCTGACGATACTGTGCGTTTGCACGCCATGACAGGAACGGCGGTAGCGCAAGCCCCGACAGTATCCCCAGTATGGCAATCACAATCAGCAACTCAACAAGACTGAATCCAATATTCTCACGGCGCATGCGCTCAAGACCGATCATAGCTGCCTCCTGGACATGAACACGCCGGCTATCAGCGTTGCCTCCAGAAAAGTGTGCGCACCAGCCCGCCCTTGGTGGCCTCGCCAAGTACAATGTTACCGCTCGAACCTACGAGCAGATTAATCCGGCCGGTGTTTGAAATTACGACAACGGGGCCTGATGCGATACCCTGGCCTATTGACTGTTTTCTATCAAGCCGCTGCAGGATGACATCTCCCTTTTTAGCCCGTTTGTTCAGCGTCACAACCGTGTTGTTCCCTGCTGTCTTCAGGTTGTTGCCGGAGTAATCCAGCACCGCTTCTCCGGTGAGGTAGTTTAAGGCGTAGGAGTTACTTGACCCAAGGTTTGCCGGCTGGCAGGGGTCAACAACGGCTGTCCCCTGTGGCATGAAGGTGGTGACGTACAGCACCTTGTTAAACACGGTCATGGATGCCAGCACCTTTTCACCGGCACTCTGATTCAGCTTGATGTACCAGCCTTCTTTATCTTTCAGCTGCTTCAAAATGTAGTCAACAGAACCAACCGTCGGACTTGCTGCTGTACCGGTATTCACGATTTCGGTAGACTGCAGCTGGTTCTCGGTCACATCCACCAGACTGGTTTCTGTTTTAACCGCTGTTGACGCGTTTTCCGTGTCACGCACCTTAATCGCATAGATACGATCAACAACATTCGTATTCAACGGGTGCTCCCGATCGCCAGTGCCGTAGAAAACCAGATCATAGCCACTTTCCATAACCACTGCAGGTTTATAAAAGGCCTTGCGACCAGTATCGCCAGAGCCGCCGCTACCGGGATTCGGGCTGAATACCTTACGGGCTTTCCAGTTGGTGGTGCTTCCTCCTGGCAGATCAAAGCGCCACAGGCTGCCGCCTGTATCAACGGCGTAGAGTCTGTCAACATAGCCCTTGCCAGAGGCATCAAGCGTGGCAACTTCTGAAGCGATTGAGTAGGTCATGGCAGTACTGGTGGTGGCGGTCGTTGTCGCTCCCCAGGTAAAGCCCCATATCTTTGCCCCAGATGACGTGAAGCTTGGTGTGCCGGTCGATATATCAGCTATCTCAACCGCATACACACCTCTACCCATTGGGCTGGCAGGATCATTACTGCCGGCACTGGTCACAGCCCCTGCGCCGGTTGCGGCATATGAAACAGTGCCCGTACCGGAGAATCGCTGTGTTGCACCATAGCGTCCATCCTCATTCAGGTTGTCATACCCGCCACCCAAAATGGCTGCTATCTTGTAAGAAGTGCCCACTTTCAGCTTGACGATCTTCGGTTCGCTCCAGGTCTCGGCAAGTTCCGGATATGAAGCCGAACTGCTATCCAGGCTCCAGAGATAGCGGGGGGCTGCTGGATCAGACAGATCCAGGGCATAGTAATAACCGGTTGCGGGGATCGTATTCGTACCACCACCTCGCCTCAAGCCCATCATCAGGATCACCTTGTCGCCGCCGGCAGGCTCAATCAGACCATCCTTGTCGGCATCGTAGGTATAGACAAAGGGTGAGGCGTCCACAAAATAGGTATGGTTACCGGAACGCATTTGATTCAGATCGGGCAGCAGTTCTGCCGGCAGATACGCCCAGAGTTCACTGCCGTCACAGTCCCTGAAAGCATGCAACATACCGTCATTAGCACCCACAAAAACAATCGACTTATTGACGTTGCAGTCAGCTTCATTGGCTGCTGAAAAGGTATAGCCGGCATAGTTGACCACCAGCGGCTTGGCATGCAGCACATCCCCCATAATCCATTCACGTTTTTCTGTTGTATTGCCGTTTGAGTTGTCATCGTAGGCATCGATGCCGTGGACAAAACTGATCAGTTTGTTTTTTTCTGTGTCATCTGCAACTTCAAGCAGCTCTTTGGTTATGCCGGCATTACCGGTGCTAAAGGCGTTTGAGGTATCTGACAGGTTCACGTTACTGCCAAGATAGCTATAAATGGAGCGGGCCGTTGCCTTGGTCAGCAGCTTTTCCCCTACCCCTCCAGTGGTCACATCACCGGCATCAACCGTTGAGCTCCAGAATGAGGTCGAAGTCAGTACAAATGAACCATTTACCGCTCCAAGCGGCAACGAGACACCGGTTCTGTCATCCTTGCCGTCATTGTTCAGATCAACATAGTTTGCATAATTGCCGTTCTTGTCTGTCAGGTAGTTATTGCTGTTCAGGCCGTATTTTTTAACATTCCCTTCCCATGCAGTGCCATTATTTGGTTTAAACAGCCCGATGTAGACCCGGCTGGCGCTGGCAGTCCGGTTTTCCGGACTAACCGGCACCACCGGTGCAACAAAGGCAGTGTTGATTTCAAGAATATTTGAAACAATCCTGGTAATGGCGGTTGAGAGGTCAGCCTGGTCGCCGGCCAGATAGGCCTGACCATGGCCATGATTGCTGTCCGCTGCCCTGTTGAGCAGATTAACAGCATCAGCATCGGCACCGGTCAGACCAAAACCGATGGTAAAGGTAACCACGTTCTGTTTACCGTCATAACTGCTGCTCATGTCAGTATCGTAGATATATTTGGCTACATCGTCGAAGGAGTGCGTCAGATCTCCCGGTTCTTTACCATCACCATCACAGTCGCCGTTCGTACAGATCGATTTCAGCACGGCACTGTCGTCCTTTGTTGCCATGCCGTCTGAAACAAAGATCACATAGTTCTGTTGGCAGCTTGCCTGAATCGGCGAGCTGTAGTAGCCACTGCCATCAACACCCACAGTATTGCTGAATGCCGTTTTCTCTCCCTGAAAATAACGCATCGCTTCAAAAAGCGTCTCGCCCATCGGGGTCCAGTCACTTGTATTCAAGGTATCCACTGCGGCCAGCAATGCTGAGCGGTTGGTGGTCGTTCCGGTAAAGATATCGTCCATGTTCTTTATTGAAGAGACGTAGCTTTTACCGGAGACCGTGGCTGAAACCAGACGGCCACCTTTTTCAAAATTATAGCGCATCAGGCCAAACCTGACCCCGCTGGTACTTTGAATAATCTCCTTAACCACATCTCTGGCAATCACTATCTTTTCTTTATAGGTGGTTTTGCCTGGACCATTCAGCCAGTTAATGTAATTGCCAAGCTGGTATGATCGTGTATTACGGGTCCTGCATGTTCCGTCATTGTTAAGTCTTCTGCCTGAATACTGGCCGGTTGTCTTGAGGAGATCTTTAGGATTCAACCCGGCGCACGATGTTGTAACCGATTCGACGTCATTGAGGAATTTACTTCGATCTGATGCGTTGTACACCGCATTGGCCGTGCAGAATGCACCATCACACTTTTTTAAAGATGGATAGGTTGTTGCCGGATTGTACGGCTCTGACGAGCCAGGCACCGTATCCGACATACTGCCGGAGGTATCAACAACGATCAGCACGTTCGGCTGCATGGCTGCCACAACTCCACCATAAATAGAGGTGTCTCCGGGATACTGGTCAGGTGCCGCATACAGAGCAGAACCCCAGAACAATGTAACAGCAGCAACACAGATACTCAGGTAACGATACATACAGTGCCTCCTTGCGGGAACATCATCAGATGACTACTGTGAAGAAACATCCTGATCCATCTGCACGTCATAGTTGATCCTGTTACCCAGGGCAAAAAAAGACGGTTCCGTAACGGGTCCACAAGAGCCGTCTCCTTTCAGATGCCCCTGCCACGATCCGGTATATTCCAGTGACGACAAGGCGACAGGACAACTGACAAGCTCTTTGTAATTGTCTGCAGCTCCTGCACGCATCCAGATTGCAGAGCGGGGGTTGCGATAGTACAACCCGGCTGCAATGAATTCTCCTTCGTAGATCAGGTTCGGCTGGTAGGTTGCATCATTTTTATCTGTCAGCACGAAAGGCTTGTCCACCGCTGCTGCACGCAGACAGAGCATACTGACGAGCATGACCAGACCAAAAACGGATGAACGCACTGTTCTCTGAACGTATGGCATCATATCCTCCTTGTTTCTGCTATGGCTTTACCTGCATCCGGGCAATACTCGCGTTGATCTCAAGTTCCGTGTTGTTCGGTCCATATCCGGTCACGTCCAGACTAAAATAGTTCGCCTGGTAGGTCTCATCAAAGCCTGAACCCTTTGGTGCCGGGCCGCTGTCGATAAATTCGGCAACAACCTGAGCGGCGTTGGTGCTGCCTGCTGCAACCAGTGTATTGGGTGTCACCGTTACGACACCTGCAGCCGTGTAACTGATAACGCCAGTCCAAATATCTTCCGGTGTTGTCATGACACCGTAGATGGCATTACTGAGCTGACTCTGCTCCAGCGCACCATCCGTGGTAAAAAAGGCTTGCTGTTGATTGCGATAGTTGCCGGTAACCTGCAATTCCGAGGTGGCACTGGTCAGAACGGTGGCTCCAAGAATGCTGAACAACAGCATCATGATCAGGACAAGTATCAAGACGACACCTTGCTGGTTTGCCAGACTCCCGCCAGGCAACGGCACCGGTCGAAGCTGTGTTGTTCGCATGACTACCTCCTGTTCCTCAGCTTGACCACGGCAGTCAACTGGCGGTTTTTGGGACTATTGCCGGACAGGTGCCTGGTTCTCACCGTCTCGCCCGAGAGGGCTATCATAACAGCCTTAACCTGAGACAAATCTGTTGGCGCGTCACTAGTACTGTTATCATCCAGCAGATAGCTCAGCTGCAGATTGGTGATATTCTGGGCCACAATCTGCCAGACCGGATTTCCGTCACTGCTTTCCCCGTTCAGACGCCGGGCCAGGCATCGCTGATTTACCGGGCAGTTCGGATCGGTTGTTGCCGTTGCAGGTGCAGCACCGTTGATCACAATCCCGTACTCGATCGTATTCGGATCTGGCGTTGTGGTATCTGTTGCATTGACCTTGGCAATGATATCGCCCCGTTTAAAATCGATACCTGAC
Source organism: Geobacter sp. UBA6169 (assembly GCA_002422265.1). Lineage (GTDB taxonomy): Bacteria > Desulfobacterota > Desulfuromonadia > Geobacterales > Pseudopelobacteraceae > Trichlorobacter. The sequence continues at coordinate 6,124 of DIUB01000225.1, read as the reverse complement.
ATGGATATGCCGCTCAGATCTTCAAGCGTTACTGTTGGCGCTGTTGTTGGTGCGGCAGCAGGAATGGTGGAAATGCCTTTTAGTCCCTCTTGACGTTGGACTGCTGTAACCAGAAAAGTTGCATCGTTAACGGTTGGCTGTTCATTTTGAAGTGCCCTGAAAATCCTGACCCGATCGTTCACCTGCAGGATATCACCGTCACCCATACTGGTTATGCGTGATGTTGCTGTAACCGGTGAGTCCAGCGTGGTTGCCGGTGCAAGCGGAAACAGGGCTGATGTTGATGAAGGCGTCACATCTCCGTCTATACGCGCATACCTGCCGGTTGCTGAGGCCATGCTCAGAACCATGCCGTCTGAGCCGTTCGGCCCGATGTCATTTGTCACCGACTGAACCGGATTTATGTTAGCTCCGTAGTCAACCAGCATGCCGGCTGCGTGAATGTCACGACTGAGCATGTCCAGGGCTATCCTGAGATTTTGTTGTACCTCAACCGTCTCCTCCTGTGTGTACGTGGTCTTCTGATGGGTACTGTACAGCGAGTAAACTGCCCCAACCACAACCCCCATGATGGCAACAACGATCAGCACTTCAACAAGGCTGAAACCGGCCCTGGGCAAGTTCCCTCTCATCATGAAATCCTCTTGATACCGGTGAGAGTCACCGTTTTGCCGCTACCGGTTACGGTAACGGCAATAAATGCAGAAGTCAGATCAGGCTGCACCAGTGTTATCGTATAGCTTGCCGTAAAAATGCCTGTTCCCGGCATACTGACACTTTTCGTCGGGGTGCTGAAGCTGAGACGGTCATAGGCAGCCGTTGTCGTCGGCGTGGTAAAAATATCAGCTACCGGCGGATTGTTCACATCCCAGGCAAGGATGTCATCCATCACTTCCTGAGCAAGTCCGGTAGCAACACTCAAACGGTTGGCGTGAGCGTTTGAGTGAATTGCCACAACCTGCATCTGCACCATGCTCAGGATACCGACCGTCAACAGTGTAATGGCAACCAGCAGTTCAACCAGACTGAATCCCTTATTTGTTTTAAGCTGTTTCATGGCTGACTGACCTCTTCATACACTGCAGCATTATCTGCCGGGCAGTCCGGGCTGCACCTTCACAATAGTACCTTCGTCATCCTTCAGTTCGCCGTACCCATTACTGTCAAGACGGCCATACAGCTTTTTCCCTTCGCAATTAATGAACACCGCCTCCTGATTGCTGCCGGTTTGGCTTACATAACTATCCGGCGGACATTTTTCTTTGATCATCTGATACTGCTGATGATCAATTTTACGGAATTGGCCTGTTCTATATTTGGGGTGCTGTTCTTCGGCGTGTACAGGCGGGGTACTTAAACCTATGAGGGCCAGGAGGATCGTGCAGCTGATGCGCGTTGTAAGATAACACATGATTGTCACCTGCCTTGAGTGAGCGGTCTTGCATACATCAGTTCAGCACAACCAGATCACCCTGTGCTTGTCGAAGGGTGTTTCTGTGGCTCGTCAAGCTCGCCACAGACGGCCATGCCCTGAAAACTCCCTACAGAAATCAGATCAACATTAGTTTTGTTTAAATTGATTGTACGAAGGCGGGCGGGTGATTGCTATAGGGCTGTTTTACCCTGCTGCTACGAAAACCTTTAGAGGGGGCACCAACTGAGAAGATTCAGGCGGGTTAGCGGGTTAATGGAGGGAGGTAAGTCCTTCGCGAACTGCGTATTTGGTCAGCTCAGCAATGCTATAAAGATTGAGTTTCTTCATAATGCTGTGCCGGTGTACTTCAACGGTCTTGATACTGATGTTGAAGCTTGCTGCAAGCTCTTTTGAGTTCTTACCGTTTGCAATCATCTGCAGCATCTCACGCTCACGGGCGGTAAGGACTTCATAGGTCAGCGGCAAACCGTCCGGCACACGCTGCAGATAGTCCTTGACAATCAGCTCCGATATCCGGGGGCCGAGGTAGATATCTCCTGCCATCACGGTGCGAATAGCCGTTGCCAGCTCTGCAAAAGCGACATCTTTCTGCACATAGCCATGTATGCCGGCCTCTATCACCTCAACAATAAATCGCCGGTCAGATTCCATGGAGAGTGCCAGCACCTTGAGGTCAGGATGCTTTGCACGAAGGCAGCGTGTTGCCTCAATGCCATTCATTTCAGGCATGGAGATATCCATCAGCACCAGGTCACAGGCCACAGATTCAACCATTTGCAGCACCTCTCTGCCACTCGCGGCCTCTCCTGCCACCTCCATATCCGGCTCCTGGGCAAGCAGGCTCCGTAGCCCTTCACGAAAAATCCTGTGGTCATCAACAATCAAAACGCGAATTCTCATATCGTTCCTTTCACTGGTTCAGATCAAGCGGCGCTTCCACAACAACCCTGGCCCCTGCTAAAGAGGTATCATCAATGGTCAGTCGGCCATGAATATGCGACAGCTTCTGGGTGCAGTTGAACAAACCAAAACCACCGGTTGCGTGGCCCCCTGCACTGTCCGGCCTGTTCGCGAAGCCTGTGCCGCTGTCGCTCACAACGATTCTGACACTGCTGCCGATTCTTTGCAGTACAATTTCCGCAGCACTGCAATGTGCGTGCTTCACCACATTAAGCAGCAATTCCCGAACCGTCTGAAAAAGAATGGTCCTTTTTTCATAGTGTAACGGCTTGAGTTGACCATCATCGGAAAATCCAATCTGCAGATCATACTTTTGTGAAAACTCCTGTGCCAGCCACTTGAGGGCCGCTTCGAGTCCCGCATTGGCCAGAATAGGTGGCCTGAGCTGCAAGGTCAATGATCTGATCTCCTTTACTGCTTCGACAATCAGCGCGTCAACGGCTTCACACTCTGCTATCAGGGCATCATCATGCAGGCGGGACTGCAACATATTCAGCTTCATCTTGCCGGAAAGTAAAGTAGGGCCAACTTGGTCATGCAGCTCTTCAGCAATCCTGACCCGTTCCTTTTCTTCAGCCAAGGACAGCGATACAGCCAGCTGTCCCAACCTGTTATGCTGGCTGAGCAGCTCCCGCTCAAGCATGGTGCGTACCGTCACATCGTGCAGGATCGCAAACAGCCCGGTTACCTTACCTTGCTTGTTGACTAAAGGTGCCCGCGTTGCCAGAAAAACGGTCTCTGACCCAAACGGATACGGGATAATATCTTCAGAGGCAACCAAATCCCTTGCATTCAAGGCGCGCTGGTCGGCTTCGCCAATAACACGGGCCGTCTCCGGCGGAAACAGGTGTTGATCTCCCAGGCCAAGTACCTCTTCAAGTTTTTTATTAAAAAAACGTAAACCGGTTTTGTTGATCAGCAGATGTCGCCCTTCAAGATCCTTTGCGTAAATGATGTCATCAGTGCCATTGATAATGCCGTTCAGCAGCTCTTGCTGCTGATGAAGCTTCCCCTCCCAGTAGGTCTGCTCAGTCCGATCCTGTATCACACACTGGCAGGAACCGCCTGGAAGATGCTTTAAACGGATTTCTGTCGGCACACAAATACCATTTTTTCTACTCAGATTTCGTTGCAAGGTAACCGGCAAACCAGCACGCAAACGATCTTCATCAAGTGGTTGCCGGTCAATCTCTTCTTGGCTGAATAAGGTATCAAAGGGCATACCGATCAACTCATCCTTTCGATATCCAGTCAGAGAGGTCACCTGAACCGACACGTCAACGATGCGTAACTCTCTATCCAGCTTCATTATCCCATCAACTGCAAGCTCAAAAAAACTCTTCAACTCTTGGTTGGAAGCATACTCCTGCGTCGTCACGAGGGCGAGCCGTCGGCTGGTTCTGTGAAACAGAACTGCCACAAGACTGAATACTGCCGTACTGAATAGAGCCAATGCAAAAATACCTGATCTGGCCTCCGTATAGATGTGCCGCGTTTTCTCAAGGTACAGCTGTGTTACCGGCTTTCCGTCTATATCTGTCAGTAGGCTGTAACCGCGCATCTTATTGCTGCCATACGGCTGAACACGTACCGGAGAAACATTCCTTTGGTGTTCGGCAAACTGGCCCATGACGTTTTCAGATTCAGCACTGTCGAGAGAGAGCAACCCGAGGGCAAAACTTGCACGCTTTCCGATTTGGTCGATTTCTACAGTGTTTAGCAGTCTGCCAAGCAACAGCATTCCCCTCACAGGCCCTTTCGACTCCGTTGTCAGTATCGGACTTGCTGCAACTATGAACAGTCCCTGTTTAAGGGCAACAATCCCGCCAAGCGACTTTTGCCGGCCGGCTGTTTGAAACAATTTTCCGGATAGGGCCAGATAGGGCCTAAGCTCATCAGGCAATGGATGATCTTGATCCGCAGAGGCAAGACGATATCGAGCGTAAACCACCTCACCGGAAAGATTCACAATACAGAAAAGGTTGAGCCTGAGCTTAGAGAAAAACGGCGTTCCGAGGCTGTGCACTATATAGTCGTGATTCTTGTTTTGAACAAAATTGTAGGTGTCGTCCCAGCCGGCGTAGTCATCAGCTGTGGTCAGCAAGGTATTAATCTCCGTTGCCAGCAGGCTTCGAGCCTGCAGAACATCCTCGGCAACCTCTTCGTACTCGATGCTGCTGAAACGCTGTAAAGCCACAAAGGAAATCAGGTAGAGGAAGACAAGGCTGGAGAGGTAGATGCCAGCTATAAAAAACCATTTTCTTTTCATCTACTCCCGATCCACGCAGTTATAAAAAAAGCCCCGCAGATTGCTCTGCGGGGCTGAATTGTAGCATTACTCTACCGGAGAAACTACTTCTTCTCGCATCTGTCTTCAAAGCTGATACTTGCCAGCTTCTGGTAGTAGGCAAAGTGAGTCTTGGCCCATTCGCCGGCCTTCTTCATCAGCGCAGCAGCCCCCTCAGGGTTGGCATTCTTGAGCATCCGGTAACGGTTTTCGTTGTTGGTATACTCTTCAAAGCTGATGGTCGGAGCCTTACTGTCCAGCTGCAGCGGATTCTTGCACTCGGCAGCCAGGGCCGGGTTGTAGCGATACAGCGGCCAGTAGCCGGATTGAACTGCCTTCTTCTGTGCATCGACACCTTCAGTCATGTTGATGCCATGGGCGATGCAGTGCGAGTAGGCCAGGATGATGGAAGGACCATCAAAGGCCTCGGCCTCCAGCATGGCCTTGATGCACTGGGCCGGATTGGACAGGGCAACAGCAGCCACATAGACGGTGCCATACGACATGGCGATCATGCCCAGGTCTTTCTTTGCAACCGGCATACCGCCTGCTGCGAACTGGGCTACTGCGCCGAGCGGGGTCGCCTTGGAAGCCTGACCACCAGTGTTGGAGTAAACCTCGGTGTCCAGAACCAGCAGGTTCACGTTCTTGCCGCTTGCGATGACGTGATCAAGGCCGCCGAAGCCGATGTCGTAGGCCCAGCCGTCACCACCGATACACCAGACCGACTTCTTGACCAGGTAGTCGGCAATCGGCAACAACAGTTGTGCCTCCTTCTCTTTGCAGCCCTTGAGGGCTTTCTTCAGTTCGTCAACCCGCTTGCGCTGAGCCTCAATACCGGCCTGGGTGGACTGATCAGCAGCGATGATATCCTTCATCAGTTTGACGTTCGGCTTGCAGGACTTGCAGGTGCACTCGATCAGGGCCTGCAGGTATTCAATGGCTGCCTTGTTAAACTGGTCAACCGTAAGACGCATACCGAAACCGAACTCGGCGTTGTCTTCGAACAGCGAGTTGGACCAGGTTGGTCCGCGACCGTCTGCCCTCTGGCAGTAAGGGGTGGTGGGCAGGTTGCCGCCGTAGATCGAGGTACAGCCGGTAGCGTTGGCGATCATCATCCGGTCGCCGAACAGCTGGGTCAGCAGCTTGATATAGGGGGTCTCGCCGCAGCCGACGCAGGCACCGGAGAACTCGAACAGCGGGCGGACCAGCTGGTTGTTGTTGAGTGTATCCAGCTTGAGCGTGCTTGCATCCACATCCGGCAACTTGAGGAAGAACTCGAAGTTCTCGGCCTCCTGGGCACGCAGCGGCGGCTGATAGGCCATGTTGAGCGCCTTGTGCTCGGGGTTCTGCTTGTCCTTGGCCGGGCAGTTGTAGGCACAGGCGCCGCAGCCGGTACAATCCTCCGGGGCGACCTGGATGGCGAGTTTCTTGCCTTCCTG
>DIUB01000107.1:7024-10084 GCA_002422265.1 Geobacter sp. UBA6169 | reverse complement strand
CCCAGGCCGGGACCGGCCCGCATGATATCAACAATCACGCCGGGCAGCTCCGAACCGGCCATGTAGGAGATCCCTTCCTGCTTCAGGGAGATACCGGGACCGGAGGAGGAGGTCATGGCCCGTACACCGGTGGCTGAGGCGCCCAAAACCATATTGATCGCACCGATCTCGCTCTCCACCTGGATAAAGGTGCCGCCGGTCTTGGGCAGTTCACGGGATAGGTATTCAGGGATGTCACTCTGGGGGGTGATCGGATAACCGAAATAACAGCGCACACCAGCCTCTATGGCTGCCATGGCAACTGCCTCGTTCCCTTTGACAAACGTTCTCTGGGATGAGCTCATGATTATGCTTCCTTGAACACGGTAATGGCTACATCAGGGCAGATCTCCGCACAGAGACAACAGCCGGTGCAGGTGTCCGGCGCAGAAAAAACCGCTACCGTATAGCCCAGTGCATTGGGCTGTTCACTCATAGCGACCAGTTTTTTGGGGCAGGCAATGGTACAGAGTCCACACCCCTTGCACCGTTCTTCTTCAATAACAATGTATGGCATACAGAGCCACCTCAGGTAAATTTGACCGGAACTGGTATTAGTAGCAGAACGATATTGACAGCGTCAAACCTTTTTTTGAAAACAATTATGCCAGCCAGGAGAAACCGCTTGCGTTAACGGCTAGATACTGTTAGATCAGTCGAAAACAGTTCCACACACTTTTATATTCGGAGGAGATATGTCGTCATTACTGGTAGAGCTGACAGCTAACATTGTTTCTTCACACGCAGCGTCAGTTGAAATGACTTCTGATGAGCTGCTGCAGGAGATACAAAAGGTATACACTGCACTTAAAAACCTTGATTCAGATACTGTTGTTGAAGAAACAGTCGGCATCAAAGATCAATCACCTGCCATAAACCCGAAAAAATCAATCCAGAAAGATCAGATTGTCTGCCTGATCTGTGGTAAAGGCGGTTTTAAAACCCTGAGCAGGCACCTGAATGTCGTACATGACATAAAACCGAGGGAGTATCGCAAACAATTTAACCTTCCAGCCGGTACTGCACTTGCAGCCAAGAGCTATTCTGAATCCCGTCGTCAGGCTGCACTTGAGAACAATCTTGGGGAAAAGCTGGCATTGGGACGTGCAAAGCGTATGGCCAATTATGAGGCCAGAAAAGCTACGCCGGCCAAGACAACCAAGCCTGCAGCCGCCAGGGGGCCCAAGGTACCCAAAGCAACATCAGGCACACGCAGCAAGAAAAAATAGCACCTCACAGCAAACCGCCCCGAACCGGGGCGGTTTTTTTATGCTGGTTTCTGCAACGCACGCGACAGTGCGGCAAATTCATCAAGTGAGAGGGTCTCACCGCGACGTTGCCCATTAATCCCCGTTTCATTCAGTGCAGCCTCAACTGCCGGCAACTCGGCAACACCTGCACTTTTCAGACAGTTCCACAGGGTCTTGCGGCGCATGGCAAAGGCTGCCCTGACTACCTTCTCAAACAGCTCCTGATCACCCACCACCACCCGTGAGCCGGACAGCGGCACCAGACTGATCACCACCGAATCCACTTTGGGCGCAGGAAAGAAACAGCCGGGCGGCACCAGAAACTCACGCCGCACTTCAAACCACTGACGGAACAGGACCGTCAGCACACCGTAATCGCTGCAATCAGGTGCCGCAGCCAACCGCTCACCCACCTCTTTCTGCAGCATCACCACCAGTCGGCTGAAACGGTGCCGCTCTTCCAGAAAGCGGAACAGTACCGGCGTAGAGATGTTGTAAGGCAGATTGGCAACCACCTTGTAGGTACCTTCACCCAGCAACGCCGCAAAATCAACCTGCAGCACATCCTGCTCATGGATCAGCACCGTGGGGCTGTTCTGGTATTGCTGTCGCAGCAGTGCAGCAAGGTCACGGTCAAACTCCACCGCCACCAGACGGTAGACCCGTTCTGCCAGCAGTGCGGTCAGCGCCCCCCTGCCCGGCCCCACCTCCAGCACCTGATCAGCAGGCTGCAATGCGGCAGCAGCCAGTATCTTGCGGACGATGTTCTGGTCAGTCAGAAAATTCTGGCCCAACGCCTTACGGGGCCGTGGAAACAGGTGAGTCATAGCCGGTCCAGGACTCTTCCAGCCTGATCCAGCGGCCAGGTGGCAATGGCATCCAGCGACAGGTCATCAGCACAACCAGCGCTCAGGTACGCATCGGCAGCCACCGCCAGCATGGCGGCATTGTCGCCGCACAACTTCGGTGGTGCCAGATGCAGTGCAACACCCCGGTCAACACAGAACCGCTGCAAGGCTGTCCGCAGACCGCTGTTGCAGGCCACACCGCCGCCAACCACCAGGCGGGTAAGCCCTTCCTGCTGCAGCGCTGCCGCTGTTTTTTTCACCAGCACCTCACAGACCGCTGCCTGAAACGAGGCGCACAGATCGTGCAGCTCTTGCCCCTGGGGGAGTTGCGGCAGTTTTTTCAAGTAGGTCAGTACAGCGGTCTTCAGCCCGCTGAAGCTGAAGTTAAGGCTGCCGTCATGCATAAGCGGTCGGGGAAATTTCACTGCCACGGGGTCACCAGTCTGCGCCAGACGGTCAATCAGGGCACCGCCGGGATACCCAAGCCCCAGCAGTGTGGCGCTCTTGTCAAATGCCTCACCCACCGCATCGTCAATGGTTCGACCCAGGGTTTGGTACTGCCCGATACCATCCACCCGGTAGAGGTGGGTATGGCCGCCGGATACCACCAGGGCCAGAAACGGAAAGGCCACCGGCTGTTCAAGAAAACCGGCCAGCAGATGTCCTTCAATATGATGCACTCCCACCAGCGGAACAGCGCATGCCAGCGACAATGACTTTGCCAGGGAGACGCCGACCAGCAGTGCCCCCAACAGACCGGGACCACGGGTGACGGCAATCCCCTCTATCTGCTCCAGGCTGACGCCGGCCTGCTCAAGTGACTGCCGGACCACAGGGGTGATCATCTCCAGATGCTTGCGTGAAGCGATCTCCGGCACCACCCCACCATATTCGGCATGGATCGCCACCTGGGAAGAAACGAT
>DIUB01000107.1:0-6879 GCA_002422265.1 Geobacter sp. UBA6169 | reverse complement strand
GACAAGCCGTTGCTGGATGAATCCACATAGGGGTTGTCGATCTGGTACGGGTCGCCGGTCAGGATAATCTTGGTCCCCTCCCCGGCTCGGGTCACAATGGTCTTGATCTCGTGGGGGGTCAGGTTCTGAGCCTCATCCACAATCAGATACTGGTTGGGAATGGAGCGGCCACGGATATAGGTCAACGGTTCAATATCCAGCAGCCCCATGGCCATCAGCTCCTTGTATCCCTTGTTGCTGTGACGCTTATCGCTCTCATGGCCGGAGATTAACAGCTCAACGTTATCAAAGATCGGCTGCATCCAGGGGGTCAGCTTTTCTTCAATATCACCGGGCAGGAATCCCAAATCCTTACCCATCGGAAAGACCGGACGGGAGACCAGCAGCCGGTTGTAGACATTTTCCTCTGCCACCTTCTGCAGGCCTGCGGCAATGGCCAGCAGGGTCTTGCCGGTACCGGCCTTACCCACCAGACTGACCAGCTTGATGTTGTCGTCCACCAGGGCATCCAGGGCAAACTGCTGCTCACGGTTACGGGCATAGATACTCCAGATTCCCTCTTTGGGCACCTTGCGCACCGGTACCACCCGCCCCTGCGCCGCATCAAACCGGCAGAGTGCTGTGTGAGACGGATTGCTGCTGTCCACCAGGGTGGCGTATTCATTGGGCAGCAACCCTGACGGTGCCTCAAGCCAGCCCTGGCCATAGAAGCGATCGATGGCATCCGGTTCCATCTCCAGATTACGGGCGCCGGCATACAGCTCCTGAATATCCACCTTGTCAGACTCGTAATCCTCAGCCACCAGACCAATGGCATCGGCCTTGATCCGCAGGTTGGTATCCTTGGTGACAAAGATGACGGTCTCGTTGGGAAAACGCTCGTGGGTGGCCTGGGCAACCGCCAGGATCCGGTTATCTCCCTTGTCGTCCCGCAGATCTTTGGGCATCCGGTTCAGGGCCTGCTCTTCGCACAGCTCAACCCGCAAGGTACCGCCCTCCGGCAGGCTTACCCCGGTGGAGAGCGATCCTTTTTCACGCAGCATATCCAGAATGCGTGAGATAGAGCGGGCATTGCGCCCGGTTTCGTTCATATCTTTCTTAAAGCGATCAATCTCCTCAATCACCGTAATCGGAATGATGATTGTGTTGTCCTGAAACTTGAACAGGGCCTGGGGATCATGCAGCAGCACGTTGGTGTCAAGGATGAAAAATTTCATTGAATGCCTTTCCTGGTAATGGAGATCAAAGCGTCACACAAAAGGTCAATATGGTCACGGGTATTGTACCATCCCGGACTGATCCTGACCGTGCCGCCGGGATAGCTGCCAATGGTTCGGTGGGCCCGTGGCGCACACTGTAGTCCTGCCCTTACCGCAATACCGTACTCACGGTCCAGCAGAAAGGCGACCGTGGCGGCATCAAAGCCGTCAACCGTAAACGCAACCACGCCGCTGCGCCGGTCAGGCTGCAGCGGCCCGTACAGGTGGCAGCCCGGCTGCTGCTGCAGACAGATGCGGGCATATTCAGCCAACTCCTGCTCATGCTGCCTGATCCGCTCCAGGCCGGTTGCCTGTACAAAGGCGATACCGGCGCCAAGGCCGGCAATACCGGGCAGGTTATGGGTGCCGGGTTCAAACCCTTCCGGAAAACCGTCGGGCTGATGATCCTGATCAGAACTGCTACCGGTACCGCCGGCCATCACCGGCCTGAGCTGCACACCTGGCCCAACCGCCAGAAAACCGGTTCCCTGGGGACCCAACAGTCCCTTATGACCGGGGGCTGCCAGCAGATCAACACCGATACGCTGCATGTCCAGTTCCTGTGAGCCAACAGACTGGGCAGCGTCCAGCAGCAGCAATGCCCCGGCCTCCCTGGCTATGGCGGCTATGGCGGCAATATCCTGAATACCGCCCGTAACGTTGGAAACATGGGCAACCGCAAGCAACCTGGTGGCAGGACGCAGGGCCGCACGAATCCGGGCCGGATCCACCAGCCCCTCTGCATCGGCCTGCACGATGGTCAATACAATACCTTGTTTTTCCAACAGAAACAACGGACGCAGCAGTGAGTTATGCTCCATACTGGTGGTAATCACATGATCACCTGGTTGCAGGGTGCCCATCACGGCAAGATTCAGAGCTACAGTGGCATTGTGCGTAAAGATCACCCGGGCAGAATCTGCACAATTAACCAGACCTGCAACCGCTTCCCGTACCGCAAGCAGCTGCCGCGAGGCCTGCAGGGCAGTGCCGTATCCTCCTCTGCCCGGGGAGGCCCCCACCTGCTGCATGGTCTGCAGTACGGCAGTATAGACCTGTTCCGGCTTGGGAAAGCTGGTGGCGGCATTATCAAGATAGATGGGCATGGGATGATCGGACATCTTACGGAGCCGTGACAGGCCGTTCCTTCAGAAACGGTACAAAAAGAACCAAAGGTAGCACATCCTGTCTGGGGGCCGTCAGGATACCGGCGGCAATCCGCTGCTGGTCAGTACTGCCCCACCAGTTCAGCAAGGCCGGGAACGGTTCCTGCCCCCGGTTTTCAAGATTGGCGGCCTGATTATCATGCAGGGCCGAACCGGTCATCATTCCCTGCACCTGCTCCAACACCAGCCCGACCCTGCCATTATTACGAAAGGAGGAGTTCCTGATGCGTACCTGTCCCTCCACCAGCTCAGCACCATGAGCACGATTGTCATGAAAGCGACAGAGGGTCAGGTGCCCATCAGCACCAGTAAAACGGGCACCGGTCCGGTTACCGGCCATCACACTGCCGCTGATACGGTAACGGCCCTGCAGCCACTCAATACCCTCCTGGGCATTGGCGCTGACCGTGACATTGGAAAGTGAAGCGGAGCTGCGTCTGGCCACAATGCCCTGGCGGTTTTCGCGTATGGTACTGTCACGCAGTTCCGCTTCGCTGTCCACCAGATGCAAGCCGATATCGCAACGGCTTACGGTACTGCCCTGCAGCGCGCCTTCCGACCCGTGCAGCTCAATGCCGCGCAGGGCGCCCGTTACCTGCAACCCTTTGGCGCTCAGCCAGGCATACTGTGCCAGAATGCCGGTCTGGGCACCTTCTATGCGACAGTGTTCGATACTGTTCTTTTTCTCGCTGCCCAGCAGAACCACGCCGCCCCAGTCTCCGGGTTCGGACTGCTGGTAGACGGATCCCAACACAACAGGCTGAAGCGCCGTGCCGGAGACCACCAACCGACCCTGCACCACCAGTCGGGCAGGCTGGAGCGCTGCCGGATCAGCGGCAAACCTGACGGTCGTCCCGGCCTCAATCCGCAAGGTGGCCTGGGAAGCAACAATCAGGGATCCTCGTACCAGCACGGTTCCACGCAACACCAGATCTTCGGTCACCACCCGTCCGATCAGCACGGTGGCTGTTTCGGCAAACTGCTGACGAGCTGCTGCTGCAGGCCGTTCAGAACCTCCGGCAAGGGGCTGTGACGACTTCAGGGGCACAGACTGCTGATTCGGCAAGAGCCGTTGGTCAAGGGGGGGGAGCGGCAGAGCAGCGGCCGGAACAGCAGGTTCTGCAGCCGACAACGGTTGGGCAGCCGGAGGAGGTGTATCCTGCACTGACATGGAGACAGCAACGGTCCTGCCCTTTAACAGGGCATCCTGATCATGGAACAATTTCTGGCAGCCGCTCACAAGCAGCAGACCACAGCAGACAAGCAGCACACGAATGGAAGAAAAAAGGTTGAAAGGCATGCGCCCCGGCGTAGCAATCATGGGCATCCAGAATTTCAAAGTATTGAATATACGAGCTAAGTTCATAGCACATTCTTGCTCTGCTGTAAATTCAATAAAAAAATGACTGTATTCAGAACCTTGTCGTACGCAGACCCTCTTGCCATAAAATACCGGTTGACACAACATAGATGCTGTGGTTCTATCCGCGGGCACACACTAGATGTTGTGCCTATCTGAACAAATCAACACCAATCCGCTTACAGCGCCAGCAGCACCCTATTGAAAACCACACCCACTGCCAGACCAGTATCAGATAAAAGGAGAATATCATGCCTGCCCAAGCGTCTTCCGTCCGTCAGCCCAGCCTCACGCCCAACGCCCTGACCGTCCTTGAAAAGCGTTATCTCAAGCGCGACTCAAGCGGCAAGCCTCTTGAAACACCGGCAGACATGTTTCGCCGGGTTGCCGATACCATTGCAGCACCTGAACTCACCTTTGATCCAAACGCCGACATCAAAAAAATGGCAGACCGCTTTTACGACATGATCGTCAGTTTTGATTTTTTACCCAACTCCCCCACCCTGATGAACGCGGGCCGTGAGCTGGGGCAGCTTTCCGCCTGCTTTGTACTGCCGGTGGGTGACTCCATCGAAGAGATTTTTGATGCGGTCAAGTTCACTGCCATGATCCACAAATCAGGCGGCGGCACCGGTTTTTCCTTTTCCCGTCTCCGCCCGGCAAATGACCTGGTCAAAACCACCACCGGTGTCTCCAGCGGCCCGATCTCCTTTATGCGGGTCTTTGATACCGCCACCGAGACCATCAAACAGGNNGGTACCCGTCGCGGCGCCAACATGGGCATCCTGAGGGTCGACCACCCCAATATCATGGATTTCATCATGTGTAAGGCCGACCAGAAGCTGTTCAACAACTTCAACATCTCAGTCGGACTGACCGAGAAATTCATGCAAGCCGTTGAACGGGACGAGGAATATGACCTGCTCAACCCCCGTGACAAAAGCAAGATGGGCACCCTGAATGCACGCAAGGTGTTTCAGCGGATCGTCAATCAGGCCTGGGAAAACGGCGAACCGGGCATCATCTTCCTTGACCGGTTGAACCGTGACAATCCGACCCCGCACATTGGCGAGATCGAATCAACCAACCCCTGCGGCGAGCAGCCGCTTTTGCCCTACGAATCCTGCAACCTCGGTTCAATCAACCTGGGGCGTTTTGTCAGCGAAGGAGCCATTGACTGGAGCCGTCTCAAAGACGTGATCCACGACGCAGTCCACTTTCTGGACAACGTGATTGAGGCCAACAAGTACCCCCTGCAGCAGATCCACGACATGACCCATGCCAACCGCAAGATCGGCCTGGGGGTCATGGGCTGGGCCGACATGCTGATTCTGCTTGGGATACCCTACAACTCCGATGAGGCAGTCAAGCTGGGCAAAAAAGTGATGCAGTTCATTAACGACGAAGGCCACGCAGCCTCCCGCGAACTGGGTCAGAAACGCGGTTCGTTCCCCAACTTTACCGGTTCGACCTTTGACCAGAAGGGGGCACTACCCCAGCGCAACGCCACCGTCACCACCATTGCCCCCACCGGCACCATCTCTATGATCGCCAACGCCTCTTCCGGCGTGGAGCCGCTCTTTGCGGTCTCCTACATCAAGAACGTGATGGACGGCACCAAACTGGTCGAAGTAAACCCGATCTTTGAAAAGCTGGCCAAAGAGCGCGGCTTCTACTCGCAGGAGTTGATGGAAAAGATTGCTGAACACGGCACGGTCCATGATCTTGACGAAGTACCTTCCGACATCCGGCGAGTCTTTGTCACGGCCCATGACATTACCCCTGAAGACCATGTCCAGATGCAGGCCGCTTTCCAGTACCATACCGACAACGCCGTCTCCAAGACCGTCAACTTTCCCAACACTGCAACCATTGAGGATGTAGAGCAGGTCTACATGCTGGCCTACAAGACCGGCTGCAAAGGGGTCACCATCTACCGCGACGGTTCCCGTGACGAACAGGTGCTGTCAACGGCCAAGAAAGAAGAAAAGACCGCCATATCCGCCACACCAATGGAAGAAGACAAACGTGCCGTCAAGCGTGAACGGCCCAAGGCACTGAAGGGCTGGACCTACCAGATGCAGACCGGCTGCGGCCCGCTCTACATCACGGTCAACGAGGACAAAAACGGGCTGTTCGAGCTGTTCACCACCATGGGTAAGGCCGGCGGATGTGCAGCCTCCCAGTCCGAGGCCATCGGCCGGATGGTCTCACTGGCCTGGCGCAGCGGTGTTCAGGCCCGCCAGGTCATCAAGCAGCTGCTGGGTATCTCGTGCCACTGCCCCTCCGGCTACGGGGAGAATCGGGTTCTGTCATGCGCTGATGCCGTTGCCAAGGCGATTCAGGCCCATATGCTGGAAAACGGCTATGATCTGAATGCCGAGGCAGCCAAGCAGGAACGGGGTGCCTGCCCGGAATGCGGCGGCATTGTGGAGCATGAGGGCGGCTGCATGGTCTGCCACGTCTGCGGCTACTCAGAATGTGCGTGACCCCCTGACAAACACCTGACGTTCAAAAGGCCCCCGGAATCGTTCCGGGGGCCTTTCAGGTTCAAGGCAACAGACCATACAAACTCTTACTCACGCAAAGCCGCTACGCTCGCAACGAAAACCAGGCAGTTACAGAGCAGAGAACATTACTTCGTTCAATCAAACCTGATTTTACACTACCCTTTTGTTTCGTTGCGTCGTTGCGCCGTTGCGTGAACAATTTAAGGGTTCAGTCCGTAGTGCCGCCCAGTACCCGCAGGATGATGTCACTTTTGGGGTCATCATTAAACTGGGCAGCCAGCCGTTCCACCACCTCTTCGGCACTGCCGGGCAGGTCATCCCAGATCCCCAGGATCGGCGCACCGCACAAAGAGCCGATCTGGTGGGGCGCCCCTTTTTCAGCCAGACCCGGCCTGGCCGGAAACCGGTTGACAATCACCCCTTTCACCTCCAGCTCCATCTGGCCGGCAGCAAAACAGGTCAGTACACTGTGGTTGATGGTGCCCAGGCCCGGTCGTGCCACCACCAGCAGCGGCAGTTCCAGTTTCCGGACCAGATCGGCAATCAGCAGACCGCCCTTGAGCGGCACCATCAGCCCTCCGGCC
>DIUB01000197.1 GCA_002422265.1 Geobacter sp. UBA6169 | reverse complement strand
TTGACCCTTGACCCTGGATTCTTATGGCCTTTACCTTTTTCTTTCGTGACCTGCCGGTCCTAGAATATGCCGTTGAAAACACCCTCAAGCTGGCCCTGGGACGCCTGCGGATCAAGGTGTGGGATGCCGGCTGCGCCCTGGGGCAAGAGCCCTATACCCTGGCGATCCTGTTTGCCGAGCGGATGGGGGATATGGGTTTCAACACCCTGTATCTGGATGCCACCGACTACGACAGTGAAAACAACTTCGGCGATATCGTCACTGCAGCCGAGTACAAGACCGAAGAGCTGCAACGGATTCCGGCCGAGATCTTTAAAAAATACTTTGAACCGGCCCCTGGCAAGCCGGAGTACCACAAGGTGATCGACCGGATCCGCAACCGGGTCTTTTTCAAATACAACGATCTGCTGCAGCTGCAGCCGGTGGGATCAGACTACTCGCTGATCGTCTGCAAAAACGTGCTGCTGCACTTTTCCTACGAGCAGCGGATTGAAGTCTTGAAAATGTACCATCGCTCTCTGGCACCCGGCGGTTATTTCGCCACTGAAAACACCCAGAAAATCCCCAGCGAAATCAGTCACCTGTTTGAGCAGGTCGCGCCGGATGCGCAGCTGTTCAGGAAGGTGGGCTGAACCGGCAGACGATTTTACGGCTGTCCGACTTGCAGCCTGCCAAACCCCTGCTATAGTAACTGCTGAGGTATCTGATGCGCGTTATTCAGTTGCAACGTAGTCCAAAAACATACACCTGCCGTTCGTACCTGCTGCTGGGTGACTGGAACCAGATTGATGCGGTCAACACCCTGATTGATCCAGGGACTGATGGCTACATCATGGATGAGATAGACACCATCTATACCGGTTGCGGCAAGGTACCGGTGGAACAGGTGCTGCTGACCCACAACCACTTTGACCATGCAGCCAGCGCCGAGCTTTTCAAACGGAAATACAACGCCACGGTCTACGGTTGGGTACCGGGCCCCGGTGTTGATGTTCTTTTAAAAGACAATCAGGTTATTAAAGCAGGCGATGACTACCTGGATGTGCTGCACACACCGGGGCATTCGTCAGACTCGGTTGCTTTTTACTGCCAGTCACACAAGTTGCTCTTTTCCGGCGACACCCAGTTGCGGATTCGCACCGCTGGCGGCAAGTACACCAGAGAGTATGTCAACACCCTGATCACACTGGCACACAAGGATATTGAACTGGTCTACCCCGGCCATGACGACCCTTTTAACCATGATGTCCGGGCGATTATTTTAGAAACACTGCAAAACGTCAGAAACAGTGAGATTATCTAATTCGGCATGAAAGACACACCATGGCCATTAGCTTGGAACAACTGAATACCATTAAAGATCTGGCACAAAGTTATGGTGCCACGCGGCTGATTTTGTTTGGAAGTTCAGTAGACAACCCTGCTGCGGCACGAGACGTTGATCTGGCATGTGACGGGGTATCAGGCTGGAAACTTTATGAGCTAGCAGCAAGGATTGAAGACGCTATCAACATGCCGCTTGACCTTGTGCCGCTTTCGCCTTCAAACCGGTTTGTTGAGATGGTTGAGCGCAGAGGCAAGAGGCTGTTATGACACTTCAAGAACTGCAGGAAGAAATCGGCATAGAGCTGGACTGTATGCAACAAGTCGTTCAAGAGGCCGTTTTGCTTCTGAACGACCTTTCTGATGTAGCTGAACCGACTATACGCGAAAAAACCGCAGCAGCAGCCTTTCTTGCACAGTTTTACGGTGGTATTGAGAACATTTTGAAGCGAATTCACCGTTTCCATGGAGTAGCACTACCTACTGGTGAAGCATGGCATGCAGAGATTTTCAAGCGATTTTGTCATCCTCCCTATCCTCCTTTCAGGGTTCTTCTGAATGACACGCTTGCTTCAGACCTGCTGCCGTTCAGAAAATTCAGGCATGTCGTTTATCATGGGTATGGTTTCCAGCTGGAATGGAGCCGAATGAAAGAAGGAATTGAAAAAATCGAAGACGTTTATTCCCGTTTTACCGCATCAGCTTCAAGTTATTTGTCTGGTCTAACAAGGTAACCAGTACAGATTTTTTTTAAGATGTGCTTAAAAACGTCAGAAACAGTGAGATTATCTAACCCACAACCAGATGCACACACCACAGAGGAGGTAACACTATGAACAGTATGAGTCTGAAGGCAAAACTGATGACCGGGTTCATCATCGTTGCACTGCTGGCCGGCATGATCGGCGGGGTCGGCATGTACTTCATCAAGCAGATTGACAAACTGGATACGCAACTTTTTGTCAGCGGCGCTGAACCATTGGGACAACTGGCCAATGTCTCAACCGATTTCCAGCGGTTGAGGGTTAATGCCCGCGACATCATCACTGCCAGCAGTGCGGCTGACAAACAGAGATATACCGAGCGGATCAAGGATCTACGGGCCAATATTGATAAAGAGGCTGAGGCCTATGAAAAGACCCTGGTCTCAGCTGAAGGCAAGGCACAGTTTGAAGAGTTCAAAAAGGCCCGTCAGGCCTACGCCGCCGACCTTGATAAAATCGCTGCCCTGGCCATGGAAGACAAGGATGCCGAAGCCACCGCTGTCCTGCAGGGGGATGGAGCCAAAACCTCACGGGCACTACAGGATATGATCGCCAAGATGGTAGATCTAAAGATCAAGTTCAGTAAAGGCTTGGCTGACTCCAACACTGTCAGTGCCAACCAGGCGGTCATGTACATGACCATCCTGATGATCGCCGGTGTGATCCTGGCCATCGGTATTGGTCTGTACATAGCTGCCAATGTCATGAAACAGCTGGGCGCTGACCCCAAAGAGGTGGCCGAGATTGCCAACCTGGTGGGTGCCGGTGATATGTCCCACGATATCAAGCTGGCCAATAACGACACCACCAGCGTCATGTACTCCATGAACAAGATGATGGATGCCATCAAGGCCCTGGTAAAAGATGCCAATATGCTCTCAGAGGCAGCCATTGCCGGCAAGCTGGCCACCCGCGCCGATGCCAGCAAGCACCAGGGTGATTTCCAGAAGGTGGTGGCCGGTGTCAACGAGACCCTGGATGCCGTGATCGGCCCCCTGAATGTGGCTGCCGAATATGTGGACCGGATCTCAAAAGGCGACATGCCCAAGGTTATTACCGACAACTACAATGGTGACTTCAACTCCATCAAGAACAACCTGAACGTCCTGATCGAGGCCATTAACTCCATCACCGCCAATGCCAAGCAGGTGGCCCAGGGCAACCTGATGATTGAGCTGAAAAAGCGCAGTGAAAATGATGAACTGATGGAATCGCTGGCCAACATGGTAGACAAACTGAAAGAGATCGTCCGCGAAGTACAGGCAGCTGCCGACAGCGTTGCCACCGGCGGTCAGGAACTCTCAGCCACAGCCCAGACCCTTTCCCAGGGTGCCACTGAGCAGGCAGCCTCTGCCGAAGAGATCTCTGCCTCCATGGAAGAGATGTCCTCCAGCATCAAGCAGAACGCTGACAACTCCTCACAGACCGAGAAGATCGCCAGCAAGAGCGCCAACGACGCCCGCGAAGGTGGCAAGGCGGTCAATGAAACCGTATTGGCCATGAAAGAGATCGCCACCAAGATCAGCATCATTGAAGAAATCGCCCGGCAGACCAACCTGCTGGCCTTGAACGCCGCCATTGAGGCAGCCCGGGCCGGCGAGCACGGCAAAGGCTTTGCCGTGGTGGCCTCTGAAGTCCGCAAACTGGCCGAGCGCAGCCAGACCGCAGCCGGTGAGATCTCCGAACTGTCCGGCCGCAGCGTACAGGTGGCCGAGTCTGCCGGTCAGATGCTGACCGCCATCCTGCCTGATATCCAGCGCACTGCCGAACTGGTGCAGGAGATCAGCGCCTCCAGCAAAGAGCAGGATGCCGGTGCTGATCAGGTCAACCGCGCCATTCAGCAACTGGATCAGGTCATCCAGCAGAACGCCTCGGCAGCCGAAGAGATGGCTTCCACCACTGAAGAGCTGGCCGGCCAGGCAGAACAACTGAAGAGCACCATTGCCTTCTTCACCATCGACACCCACAGCGCCCAGCGTGCCCTGCCCCACAGACCGGCAGCGCACCACGCCGCACCCAAGGCCATGGTGGCCCATGCCGCAGCTCCCAAACCGTCAGCAAAGGCGGGCGGCGTGCATATTGACCTGGGGGGCGGTAAAAAGGACCACCTGGATGATGAGTTTGAAAAATTCTAAAGAGGCAGGGGCAAGGGTCAGGGGTCAGGGGTCATGGAAGTCAAAAACTTTTTTCTTGACCCTTGCCCCCCCTGACCCTTGCCCCTGAATTTCCATGCAAGGTTTCCGACAGCTCGCGGTATGGCAGAAAAGCTACGCACTGACGCTGAGTGTTTATAAGCATACGCGGAGTTTTCCTTCAGAAGAACGTTACGGATTAACCTCCCAACTGCGTCGCTCTGTTCTGTCAGTACCGGCAAATATTGCTGAGGGGTATGAACGAAACCACAGAAAAGAGTATGTTCACTTTTTACATATAGCCAGAGGATCACTGGGTGAAACAGAGACATACCTGTTACTTGCTGTTGATCTTGGCTACCTTTCAAACGAAACATTCACTTTACTTGAGGCACAACGGGCAGAGGTAGGGCGTATTTTACGAGGGCTCATAAATTCACTGACTGAAAAGTCTTGACCCTTGACCCCTGCCCCTTGACCCTTCTTTTGGAGGCTTTATGTCTGTCTCGACCATAACCGAAACCGTCCAATACCTTACCTTCAAGCTGGCGGATGAGATCTTTGCCCTTGATGTGGCCAAGGTACGGGAAATACTTGAATACACATCCATAACCAAGGTGCCCCAGACCCCCGAATTCATGCGGGGGGTGATCAACCTGCGGGGCAGCGTGGTGCCGGTGATCGACATGCGGCTGAAGTTCGGCATGTCCACCACTGAGCAGACCATCAATACCTGCATCATCGTGGTGGAGGTGACCCTGGATGGTGACACCACCGTGCTGGGTGCCCTGGCCGATTCTGTGCAGGAGGTGGTGGAGATGGAGCCGGAGCTGATCGAGCCGGCCCCCCATATCGGCACACGGCTGAATACCGATTTTATCAAGGGGATGGGCAAGCATGAGGATCAGTTTGTGATGATCCTGGATATTGACAAGGTCTTCTCCGAATCTGAAATGGCATCGCTGCAGGACGCCGGCAGCGGCAACGACTGATGCCCGGGATCGTGCTGCTGATAGACGATTCCACCACCCAGCTGCTGAATTCACGCTTTACCCTGCAGCGGGGAGGCTACACGGTGGAAACCGTCTCAGACCCGCTGCAGGCCATTGAACGGATCTTTGTGGTGCAGCCTGATCTGATCATCACCGATATCAACATGCCGGGCAAAGACGGCATTACCCTGGTGCGGGAGATCAGAAAGATGCCCCAGTGCAGAACCACGCCGGTACTGGTGATGAGTACTGATTCGCAGAAACATCAGTTTGATCTGGCCCGTGAGGCCGGAGCCACCGGCTGGTTGATGAAACCGGTGCGGCAGGATGACCTGTTGCAGACCGTTGCCAGACTGCTGCAGCCTGAAGGGAAGACACCATGAGACATGCCGGGCACACAGCCCCGCTCTGCAGCATGAACATGCGTGAGTTCGAGCGATTCAGCGCCCTGATTTACGATGAAGCAGGCATCAAGATGCCGCCGGCCAAAAAGACCATGCTGGAGGCCCGCCTGCAAAAGCGGATCAAGGTGCTGGGGATGCACAGTTTTCAGGAGTACGCCGACTTTATCTTCTCGCCGGAAGGCAGAGATCAGGAGATGATCCACCTGATCGATGTGGTCACCACCAACAAGACCGATTTTTTCCGCGAGCCGTTCCATTTTGATTTTCTGGTCAAGGAAGTCCTGCCTGAACTGCGGCGGACCCGCGGGGTGGGGGAGACCTCAAACCAGCCGTTCCGGATCTGGTCGGCCGGCTGTTCCACCGGTGAAGAGCCGTACACCATGGCCATGGTGCTGGCGGAGTATGCGGCAGCCAACCCCGGCTTCCGCTTCAGCATACTGGCCTCCGATATCTGTACCCAGGTGATTCAGAAGGCAGCCACAGCGGTCTACACTGAAGACCGCACCGATACCATCCCCCTTGCCATGAAAAAGAAGTACCTGATGCGCAGTAAAGACCGCACCAAGTCACTGGTGCGGATCGCCCCGGAACTGCGCAGCTGCATCACCTTCAAACGGGTCAACTTCATGGATGACCATTTCGGCATCACCGACAAGATGGATGTGATCTTCTGCCGCAACGTGGTGATCTACTTTGACAAGGAAACCCAGGCCCGGCTGATGCACAAGTTTCACCGGCAACTGGCCGCTGGCGGCTACCTGTTTATCGGTCACTCCGAGACCCTGAACGGCCTGGGAGTGCCGTTTGGTCAGGTGGCCAATACGGTGTATAGAAAGGAGTAGGAGATCAGGGACAAGGGTCAAGGGTCAAGGGTCAAGATTTTTTATTACCCCTGCCCCTTGACCCCTGCCCCTTGACCCTGAAGTACCCCCATGCCCAAGATAAAAGTTCTCATAGTTGACGATTCCGCCCTGGTGCGCCAGACCCTGTCCGATATCATCTCCAGTGATCCCGATCTGCAGGTGATCGGCATGGCGCAGGATCCGGTGGTGGCAGTGCAGAAGATCTCGGAGCAGGCGCCGGATGTGATCACCCTGGATGTGGAGATGCCCCGCATGGACGGCATCACCTTTCTGCAGAAGATCATGGCGCAGCATCCGATACCGGTGGTGATGTGTTCCAGCCTGACAGAAAAGGGCAGTGAGACCGCCCTGCGGGCAATGGAGTTCGGTGCGGTGGATATCATCACCAAGCCCAAGATGGGGACCAAACAGTTCATTGAAGAATCCCGCATCAGGATCTGCGACAGCATCAAGGCGGCGGCCGCCTCACGGATCAGGCCGATGCGGGCCATTCGCGAGGTCAGCCCCAAATACAGCGCCGATGTGATCATGGAGGCACCCAACACCGGCGCCATGGTGCAGACCACCGAGAAGATCGTGGCCGTAGGCGCCTCCACCGGCGGCACCGAGGCGCTTTCAGCCTTTCTGCAGATGCTGCCGGAAGACTCCCCCGGTATCGTGATCGTGCAGCACATGCCGGAACACTTTACCGCTGCCTTTGCCAAACGGCTCAACAGCATCTGCAAGGTTACGGTCAAAGAGGGTGAGAACAACGATTCCGTGGTGCGGGGCCATGTGCTGATCGCGCCGGGCAACAAACATATGCTGCTGAAACGAAGCGGCGCCCGTTACTATGTAGAAGTGAAAGACGGCCCGCTGGTGTCGCGGCACCGGCCGTCGGTGGATGTGCTGTTCCGCTCGGCTGCCCGCTATGCCGGCAAGAATGCGGTCGGCATCATCATGACCGGCATGGGTGACGACGGCGCCCACGGCATGAAAGAGATGCACGATGCCGGCGCCAGAACCATTGCCCAGGATGAGGCCTCCTGCGTGGTGTTCGGCATGCCGGGTGAGGCGATCAAGCTGGGGGGAGTGGACAAGGTGCTGCCGCTTGAGAAGATTGCCGCAGAGATGCTGCGGTTCTGCGCCAGCTGACTTCCATCGCACCAGCCTCACCCGATGAAGACGCACCGCCACGACAACCCTTCGCCGTACCTGCCCCAGGATCTGCAGCAGCTTAATCGCAGGCAGCTGCAGAATCAGTGGGACCACCTGCAGGAACTGATCGAGACCCGCACCCGCCAGCTGCAGGCCACAGAACAGGCCCTGCGGCAATCGCAGGACTTTCTGGACAAGATCATCAACTCGCTGGCCGATCCCCTGTTTGTCAAGGATGCCTCATTCCGGTACATCCTGGCCAATGATGCCGCCTGCACCCTGGCCGCTCAACCTCGGCAACGGATTATCGGCAGCAGTGATGAGCTGTTCTTTCCCCCGGAAACAGCCGCCTTTATCCACGAAAAGGACTCTCAACTCCTGCAACAGGGGGGGCAGATGCGGTATGAGCTGCAGACACCCGGTCCTGACGGCGATAACTGCACCCTGCAGGTGCGTAAATCCCGCTACATCGATCCGCAGGGTGGAGCATTTATTGTCGGCATCATCCGTGATGTGACGGAACATATCGTGGCGGAGCAACAGAAAAGCAACTACGCCCGCCATTTGAATGAAGCCATTGAACAGGAACGCAGCCGGCTCTCCCGCGAGCTTCACGACGGTCTGGGCCATGCCCTGACCGAACAGTCATTTCTGCTGAAACGTCTGCAAGGCAGTCTGCCTGATAACGGTACCAGCGTCCGGCAGACCTTTGACCAGTTGCAGCAGGGTACCCGGCAGATGGTGCAGACCGTGCAGCGGCTCTGCAGCAATCTGCGCCCTTCCCTGCTGGACGATCTGGGACTGGAAGCGGCGATTGAATGGCTACTTGAAGATATGCACCGTACCTGCGGCATCAACGTCACCCTCTCATGGTACGGACCGATTGCCCCGGAAATAGAGCAGCACAGCACCGAACTATTCAGGATCGTACAGGAATCTGCCAACAACATCATGAAGCATAGCCGGGCTGACAAGGTGGCGGTGCTTTTTTACCGGACCGGCACCTCCACGGTGCTGGAAATCAGCGACAACGGCTGCGGCTTTACCACCAACGCCGCACCGTCATGCCGCTCCTTCGGCATCATCGGCATGCAGGAACGGGCTGCCCTGCTGGGCGGCAGCCTGCAGATTTGCAGCAGCCCGAACCAGGGCACCACCGTACGGCTGCTGATTCAGCATCAATCCGGGGAGGAAACAGATGCGCGTTCTGATCGTTGATGATCACTCGTTTGTCCGTAAAGGATTGCTGCATGTTCTGCAGGATTCAGACGAACCGGTTGAGTCTGATGAGGCGGCTTCCTTTGAAGATGCCGTTGTCAAGCTGCAGACCTGCCGGCCTTACGATCTGGTGCTGCTGGATATCTCGCTGGGCGGTCGCAGCGGCTTTGAGCTGCTGCAGTTCATCACCCGGCAGTATCCCGGTCTGCCGGTACTGATGGTCAGCATGCACCCTGAAGAACAGTATGCCCTGCGCAGCATCAAGATGGGAGCGGCCGGCTATCTCTCGAAACTCTCGGCACCGGATGAGCTGATCAACGCGGTACAGCAGATCAGGGCCCACGGCGCCTACATCAGCCCCAGCATTGCCCGGATCATGACCATCGAACTGGGCAACAAACGCCGGACAGAGACGGTTTCTCCCCATGACCTGCTCACCAACCGCGAGATGGAGGTGGCGGTCATGATCGCCTCAGGCAAGTCAATGCGACAGATTGCCGAAGACCTGCACTTAAGCATCAAGACCGTCAACACCCACCGCACCCGGCTGATGAAAAAGCTGCAACTGGCTAACAATGCAGAACTGGCCGCCTATTTTATCCGCAACCGGCTTATGCCGTAGCTGTCTCTCCCCCCTCCCCCCTCCCGACCTCCCCCCGCCGGGGGGAGGAGTAATAATCCCAGAAAAAGCAGTTCACGCGGAGGCACGGAGACGCGAAGAGTGCTATCATGTCGTTACCTTGATTAGTACCGAGATTCAGAATTTCCCTTCTCCATGAGGGAGAAGGTGGCCGAAGGCCGGTTGAGGGGGCAGCAGCGTCTTGAAATGAGCCTCTTCCCCCTCACCCTGGCCCTCTCCCTCAGGGAGAGGGAATGTTTCTGAAGATTGGTTCTAATCAGGTATCGTTATGGCATGCCATTGTTTCACCTGGAGGATTGATCGCTTGTTTCAGGTAACTGCTTGATTTTCTCCGCGAGCTTCG
>DIUB01000096.1 GCA_002422265.1 Geobacter sp. UBA6169 | reverse complement strand
AAAGCACAGAAACACAAAATGATTTCTCTTTTTTGGATGATCCGGCACCGGCACCCCAGAATGACAAAACTGAGTCGGCGTTCGATACGAGCTTCAGCTTCGATGACACCCCACCCGCCCTGCCTGCCAAAGAAGCAGAAGACGAAAAGGGTGAGGATGACACGAAACTGAAGACGCCAGGTCTAGAAAAGCAGAGCATGCTGTTCGGCTGCCTGAAATGCTCTCATAAAGAGCTGCTTGAGTTTCCAGAGTTCCCGATAGATAATTTGAAGCTAACCTG
This sequence comes from Geobacter sp. UBA6169, assembly GCA_002422265.1. Lineage (GTDB taxonomy): Bacteria > Desulfobacterota > Desulfuromonadia > Geobacterales > Pseudopelobacteraceae > Trichlorobacter. Next base: position 8,330 of record DIUB01000096.1, on the reverse strand, counting down.
CAGTGCCTGCTCTTCTGCTGTAACAATCATACGAGAATCAAACGCCAGACGGGCAACGCAGAAGTCAATGGAGATCTACTGCAGCACCTGCGGGCATGCACTCAGTCACCAACCACACTGCCCTTCCTGTGGCGTGTTCTGCCCCGACTATTATCTGGTTGAGAATCCGGCGGAAGTTCAGCGAAAAGCACGCGCGGCCCGCTCCAACAATCTCAAGCAGGCTTTTGAAAATCTAACATCAATATTCAGCAGACCGACGGTTGGCAGTTCCACTGCTAAACCCTCTTATTCCGACAGCTATTCTGCCGGCAAGGGCCGATCATTTGCCCTGAACGCCAGGCAGGCCAAGCTGCTGGCCGCCTCTGTACTCATCGTTTTATCGGTGTGCATCGGCATTTTTTATTATCTCAAGGTGCAGGCAGAAAACAGCTATGCACATAATTACATGAAAGCCGTGTATGCCATGCATACCGCGTCTGATGCCATTGTACGCTCCCTGTCCAAGACTTCTCAGGAATGGGGTGAAGCCCATGCTGCCGGAAAGGCCTACATTCCCAGAACGGACACCGATATGGAGAACAGGGTTGCACGTATCAGCGCCGAAGCATCCAGGTTGATGCAACAGCTACAAGCCAAAGTTCCAGGCCGTTATGAACAGGCAAACAGTAAACTGCTTGACTTCCATGGTGAACTGCAACGACTGCAAAAGGCAACAACTGCTGCGCCAGCGACTTACGAACAACTGAGAACCATGCTTGCCGACTCGGAAAAACGACTCAAACAGAAACGTGATGCCCTGAAAGCAGACCTGGATGACAAGCTCCTGGCTGAACTAGCCGACGCCAAGATAAAATTCAGAGGATTTGAGGAGTTTTGATGTCACCCGATTCAGACACCACAGCTTGTTAAAACAAAAAAAATACAGCAGACAGACAGAAAAATCGGCGGGGATTTACCCCGCCGATTACGATGGAGCGGATACCCATTCCATCTCAATTACTTTGTTGTTGATCAGCCATAGGCATAAACCACTTCCACGGCAGTATCAATCCGACCTCGTTCCGTATCAGTGAGCACATTCTTCATAAGCACCATCCCCTTCACGGTATGGGTAAAACCTGCCAGAACTCTGCTGCTTGTCAAACAGGGGATTGCTTTCAGCAGTGTTTTCAAAGGACATGAACCGTGTTGACAGCTTAAATTCCTTACATCCTGGCCGATGGCGTCACGGCCACCACCCTTAAAATGCATTGTTTGTAATTCATTTAATGCTTGAATGATCTTTTTGTTTTACATAAAGTACAAAAATGCTCTTCGCCATTGGTCACCAGATACGAGTTGAACGCAAGCGCCGGAAGATCACCCAGCAGCAGATCGCTTCTGACCTGGGAATGAGTCGGGCCACCATCAGCCAGATTGAGCAGGGAACGGTGCAGGATATCGGTGTCCGCAAACTGATCCGGATTCTGGAATACCTGGGGCTGGAACTGTGTGTGCGACCGACCGGCATGCCGCCGACACTTGATGAGCTGCTTAAGGAACGGGAACAGGCATGACCACGGCATCCTTGTCAACACTTGCCGTATGGGCCGACGGCCATCGGTCGGGACTGTTGGGCCGCACGCAGGACCACAGCCGCCATGTCTTCACCTACGACCCCGCTGCCACCTCCCCTGTTGCCCAGGTCTCCCTGACCATGCCGGTACGACTTGAGAGCTGGACAAGCCGCGAGCTGCACCCGATCTTTCAGATGAACCTTCCTGAAGGTGCGCTGCTTGCCGCTATCCAAAGGGCGATCGCCAAGCTGACCGGCAACGATGATCTGTCGATCCTCCGGGTAACCGGCGGCAATCAGGTGGGGCGCAACCGTTTCTCACTGCCGTCGGATGCAGCCCCCGGCATTGTTGAAACGACCGAGTCACTGGAAGCGCTGCTCACCTATCCCGACACCGAAGAGCTGTTTCACGATCTGGTACAGCGTTACGCCCTCCGCTCAGGGGTCTCCGGTGTGCAGCCCAAGGTGCTGCTTGACGCCCATGAACGCGGGACCGCTGCCATCGGCGGTTACCTCGTCAAGTCATGGGGGCAGGATTATCCCTGCCTTGCTGCAAATGAGTATTTCTGCATGACGGCAGCCGGACGGGCAGGCCTGCCGGTACCGGAGTTTCATCTGTCAGACAACGGCGGACTGTTCATTATGAAACGGTTTGACCTGACTGACGCCATGCAACCGATCGGGTTTGAAGACATGTGCGTACTTCAGGCCTTGGGCGCATCTCAGAAATATAGCGGCAGCTATGAGCGGGTAGCGCGCAGCATCAGGGAGTTTGTGACCCCAACCCATCTGCAGGCTGCACGTGAGCAGTTCTTCGGCACGCTGGTGCTGTCCCAGATGGTGCGTAACGGTGATGCGCATCTGAAGAATTTCGGCATCCTCTACCACCTGCCGGGCAGTACGGTTACCCTGGCCCCGGTCTACGACCTGGTAACCACCACCGCCTACCTTCCCCGTGACCTGCCGGCCCTCTCCCTGGCCGGGACCAAAAAGTGGTGGCCCCGCAAGATGTTTGAACAGTTTGCACGAACACATCTGGCACTGACACCGGCCAGGACAGCTCAGATCATGGAACAGACAGCCGAGGCAGTGACTGAAACTGAACGCCTGCTGTCTGCTTACCTGCAGGATCACCCCGAATACCGTACTGTTGGCGAAAAACAGCGTGCAGCATGGCATGAGGGGGTAGCAGGGCTGATGCTTCGGACCTGAAACGTCGTCAGTGTCGAAGCGGTTGCATTCCTGATGCTATCCGGTATGGTATACATAACTCCGAACAGACCACAAAAGGATACAACCATGGAACTGATAACCTGGCTGGACAGCTACAGCGTCGGCAATGACAAACTGGACGGACAACACAAACGGATCGTGGGGATGATCAATGCGCTGGGGGAAGCGATGCTGGCAGGTAATGAGCGTGCGGCCCTGATGAAGATCTTTTCCGATCTGGCAGGCTATGCCAAGACCCATTTCACGTTTGAAGAATCGTTACTGGCAGCGGCAGGTTATCCCGGACTGGCCGAACACCGGGAACGCCACGTTGATCTGAACCGCCGTCTGGCCGACTACTACCGTACCTTCTACACCGAGAGAACACCGCAAACCGTAGAAGTGATGGATTTTCTGCAGCACTGGCTGTTTGATCATATCCTTGAAGAGGATATGCGCTATCAGGAACATCTGGCGGGACATCCCCATGCCTGACACGAGCACGATAATCTGACCATGACCACCGAACAACGCAAACAGTGGCTGCTGTTCATAGCTGTCTTCATGGTGCTGGCAGCATTGGGCAGCTTTAACCTCTATCGCACCTACTGCAATGAAATCCGGCAGGAAGAAAGCCGGATACTGACCCAGACCCGCGTGATTGCCCGTAACATGGAGCGGCAGATCAGTGCAACCGATGCAGCACTACAGGAGATTGTCCGCGACATAACGTCACTACGGCGCCCTGACCAGCAGGAACAGGCCAGAAGGCGCATGCAGGTGCTTGGTGCTGCCCTGGCCGGAGTGCGCACCCTCTTTTTCACCGATAGCGCAGGCACCGTTCAGATTTGCAACCGGCCGGAACTGGAAGGGAAAAACTTTGCCCACCGCGACTACTTCCAGACCCCCTTAACAACCGGAAAAGCCGAATTACTCTATATCTCCACCCCGTTCAAGTCGGTGCTGGGGACGTATGTCATGAACATCACCCGGATCATCACCAAACCGGACGGCAGTTTTGACGGTGTGGTGACCGCCGGTATCGATCCCGACTACTTCAAGGTACTGCTCAGCTCGGTGCGGTATGCGCCGGATATGATCACCACCATCAATCACCACGATGGCATCCGCTTCATGATCGAACCCTACCGGGAAGAACAGGCAGGCAAGAATATAGCCGTACCCGGCTCCATGTTCACCCGTCACAAAATGAGCGGCCTTCAGGAAAACCTGCTGACTGATGTCGGTTACGCCACCGGCGAACGCCGCACCATGGCTTTGGTTACCCTGAACACCGAAAACCTGCCGATGGACAAACCGCCGATTATCATTGCCGGTCGCAAGCGGGAAGAGATACTTACCCACTGGAAAAGGGAGGTTGCCTGGCAGTCAATTGTCTTTTTCGCAGCACTGCTGATCGCCGGTTTCAGCCTGCGACGCCATCAGTTACGGGAGGTTGAAAAGGCCAAGGTAGCAAAGGAGCTGGCAGAACTACGCCAAAAATTTGTCGATATTTTTGAGTTCCTGCCCGATGCAACCATGGTGGTGGATAGCGACAAAAGGGTGGTGGCCTGGAACCGGGCCATGGAAGAGTTAAGCGGCATTCCGAAAGAAGAGATGCTGGGCAGGGGGGATAATGCCTTCACCGTGCCGTTCTACGGTGAGGCCCGCACCAACCTGCTCGATCTGCTGGAAATGGATGACCAGGAACTGGCCTCCCGCTACAGCCAGGTGCAACGGAGCGGTTACGGTCTGGCTGCCGAGGCGTTCTGTCCGGCCCTGCATGACGGCACAGGGGCGTATGTCTGGGCTATTGTGGCACCGCTGCATGATGCCGATGGCCAGAAGGTTGGGGCCATTGAAGCGATTCGGGACATCACGGCAATCAAGCAGCTTGAAACAGAGCTGCTGGCGGCCAACCAAAAGCTGGCAGAACAAGCCCGGATCGATGAGTTGACCGGTATTTACAACCGTCGGATGTTTCGGGAGCTGATGCAGGCCGAGCTGGCCCGCTCCTGTCGCTACAACACGCCGGTCTCGCTGATCTTGTTTGATATTGACCGTTTCAAACAGATTAATGACAGCCGGGGACACAACACGGGGGACCATGTGCTGAAGGAGCTTGCCAGCCTGGTCTCCAGTCGGACCCGGACGCACGATGTCTTCGGTCGTTGGGGAGGCGAGGAATTTATACTGCTGACCGCCAACAATGATGTCAAGCAGGCAGCACAACTGGCAGAAATCCTGCGAGAGCTGATTGCCTGGCACGACTTCGGCAACGGTCTGCGGGTAACTGCCAGTTTTGGCGTTACCGGACATCTCTGCGAGGAACCGACCGAAGCACTGGTAGAGCGGGCAGACGCTGCTCTGTATCAGGCCAAAAACAGCGGCCGGAACCGGGTGGAGACGCGGTAAGCATACTTCCGGAAAATGTCATGATTCTCCGGTTAGTATGGTGTCAAAGGAATATACAAACACCAATCCATCAATAAGCAGGACACATCAGCTCTGCAACCAGTAACGCAAGTTTCTCGTAGTCAACAGGTTTCGGTAGATATCCATTAACTCCGGCCTGCAGGCAACGCTCCCTGGGAGCAGCAAACAGATCGGCAGTAATGACAATGATCGGCACCAGCTGGTGATGTACGCCGGCAGAGCCGTCACGCACATGTCGCACCAGTTCCTCTCCGTTCATGATCGGCATCATCCAGTCAAGCAACAAAAGATCGTAGCGATTTTGGTCCAACAACCCGGCTGCCTCTTTCCCGTTTGCTGCACAATCCACAAGGCAGTTGAGGCGCTGCAGCATGGCAGATGTCACCTTGCGACAGATCGGTGTGTCGTCAATCACCAGCACCCTTGTTGTCTTTTCCATGCCCCACACTCCCACACCACTCAAGTGCCACGCACAAACACCTCAAACTGATCAGGTGATATCGGGGTACTGCGTTGAACCAATCAGCGTTGTCTGCCATAGTCATTTTCAAGATGCGCCACACCATGCCTGATGGCGTAGCGCACAAGACCGGCGACCGTAAAGATCGAGAGCTTGCGCATGATGGCCAAACGCTGGCTCTCAATGGTTTTGATGGCAACACCATGTTTCATTGCTATCTGCTTGGTACTGAGGCCGGCAGCAATTTCTTTGAGCACAGCGGTTTCACGGGGAGTAAGCGGTTTATTGCGCAGCTCGTCCCTGATGGTGCCATATTCATCATGATGGTGCTCCAGCATCTCGGACACCACTTCATGCAGTTCGGCAGCAATCCGCTCCCGCTCCAGCTCTTCAGCCCTGATGCGATCGGTAATATCGTGAAAAAAGACAGCGACCCGTGCCGGTTTCCCCTGCGGCGTCGCAAGAGGAACCAGGTTATGCTCATACCATCTGCCGTTTTCAGTATCCGTAAAGGTTACCGCTGAACCGCCATCAATGACCTCACGTACTTTTTGGAAACGGTTATCCTTTTCCGGGCCACTCAGAATAAGATTGTGAATATTGGCCCCCAGTAACTGTTTTAACGGTATGCCGGTGTGATCGGAAAAGCGCTGATTGGCAAACAACACCGTAAAATCTGCATCAATCATCAGGGCCTTCTCAGGCACTGCATCAATCATGGCCTGCAGATTCTGATCATGGTTATGCGAGAGTTCTGCTGCCTGCGATTCTGCGGAACGGCGTCTGGTTACCTCAAGAGAAACAGCGACAGCTCCAATTTGCGTACCATCAGTATTTCTCACCGGCACACACTCAACCTCAAAAAAATGGCCGTGTTCCACCACTTCAGAGGCAAACGAATCACCAGACAACACTCTGTGGAGCATGGCAATGACCTGAGGATGGTCTGAATACATCTCAAACGCTGAACGACCAACCACCTCACCCGGTTTCAGCCCCAGACTTTCCAGTGCCTTGCCTACCGAAAGCCTGAAGATGCCTTGCTGATCTATCGCCGTGAGTATTATCGGTGCGTTATCCACGACCCAATGGAGCAGCGGCACCGGCTCATCTGTATTCAGTCCAGACCACCAATTGCAGCAACGGGCTTTGTAAAAAGCCAGTTGTGCACGAACGTTTGCCAGTTCAACCTTGAGCTGATCGTATTCAGCGCTCACGTTATCAGGCATTTCAGCACTCATGGTGGTCCTAACCTCTCTGAAGTCATGGTAGGAAGCTTTCGTAGAAGTAGAGTGTTGTTGTATACAATGTCGGCTGTGCCTGTCTATCAGGGAAAACCTGATAAAGGATATTCATAAAACGCCTTACATACTGAAATTACCAAACAAAATACAATGTGACGCCGTTTACCTATGCCGTCAGTGCCGTATACTTTTTTGTTTTTACAAATTAAAAAGCAGAAAAACAATCTGTCAGTTTGAATTTAAAGCTTATTTATAAATCACACAGATGCTTAATGTCACAGCAGTTCAGGCGCATCATCTCTGCTGCAACGGGAGGTGCGTTATGAGCGATACCAAGTCGTTTCTTGGCAAAAGAATCAGAGAACTACGGAAGGGATGCCGGTTTTCGCAAGAGCAGCTGGCAGAGCAGGTTGACGTTGATCCTCGCTATATCAGCAGGATCGAGCTGGGAAAGTGCTTTCCATCATTGGAAACCCTGGAACGAATAGCAACCTCACTGTCTGTTGAGATGCGCGAGCTGTTTGAGTACGGACACCTCATGCCGCCGACGCTGGCGACCAGACAAGAGATTGATAAACTGCTGGAAGGGGCTGATGAGCAGGAACGACAGTTGATCTTGCGGATAACAAAGGCGGTTACGCGAGCAGTAACAACTAAAGTATGATTTTTAACCATCAGTTGAACAACGAACCATGGAAGAGCACAACCTGATTGTTCATCCGCAGTACTCCACCCGACGTACCGGCTCCGGTGCAGGCCTGGCAAACAGGAAGCCCTGGGCCAGGTCGGCACCCTGTTGCGTGACGTAGGCCAGCTCATCACAGGTCTCCACCCCTTCAGCCAGCACCTTGATCCCGTTTTGCCGCGCAATCCCGGCCAACGCCCCAAAGATGGACTGTTTAACCGGATCTTTATCGATGCCACTGATGATCCCCTGATCCACTTTGATCACATCAGCCCCCAGGGCCGCCAGGGTGATCAGATTGGTGTGGCCGGAGCCGATATCGTCCAGCGCAGTGCGGAACCCCTTGCTGCGGTAGTAGTCCAGGATCGTCCGCAGATGCTGCAGGTCTGATACCTGGTGGGTCTCCACCACTTCGAACACCACCCGACCGGGGTCGTATTCCAGCTGTTGGGCCCACTGCAGGGTACTCTGCAGGCAGGTTTCCGGCACGTAGATGGCGGTGGGGACAAAGTTGATGAAGATATCAACGCTGATCTTCTTGACCGCTGCGGTCTTGAGCGCGTTTTCGCGGCAGAGTCGATCCAGGTAAAAGAGCAGGTCATTCTCTTCAGCCAGCTTGAACAGAATCTCGGGTGGCATCAAGGAACCGTCGGCCTTGACTCCCCGTGAAAGACATTCGTAGGCCACGATGTCATGGGTAGGCAGCGCGACGATCGGTTGAAACCAGGTGGTGAGGGA
>DIUB01000064.1 GCA_002422265.1 Geobacter sp. UBA6169 | reverse complement strand
TTCAATCCTTTTTCAAAGGGCTGTTAATATCGAAATGATACACTGGCATAGCCCACAGCAACTCAGCCCGCCGTCACCCTCGTCAACTCACCCGTCAGATCCGTTGTCCTGACAGGTTTGCACAGGTAGCCGTCAAATCCTTCCTTCAGCAGCATCTCTTCTGTTTCCTTCAGTGCGTCGGCAGTCAGGGCAATGACTGGAAGATGACCGCCTTTGCTCTTTTCTTCAGCACGGATCGCTTCCAGTGCCTCTATACCGGTCATAACCGGCATATGGATATCCATCAGGATCAGATCAACACCACCCTTGCGCCAGCGTTCAAGCGCCTCTTTGCCGTTGTTGGTGCATATGGCACTATGGCCGATTTTCCGCAGCAGCAGTTCAAGCATGCGCAGGTCTGTCGGGTGGTCTTCTGCAATCAGAATAGAGAGCGGCCGGGCCGGTTTTTCCGGCAGGGTTGCTGTCTGTGCCTGACGCTGTACTGCAGCAGCGCTCAGTTCAAACGGTATCTCCAGATGGAAACTGCTGCCTGCTCCGGGGCTGCTTTCAACGGTAATGGATCCACCCATCAGTTCGACCAGCTGGTGGCAGATGGTCAGCCCCAGCCCGGTGCCGCCAAAGCAGCGGGTGGTACTGGTATCGGCCTGTACGAACGGCATGAAAATCCGCTGCATAACTTCGGGGGACATGCCGACGCCGGTATCCCGAATACTTATTCTGATCCTCACCTGTTCGGGCTCCCGAGCGACAACCACAATCTCAACAGTTACAGCTCCGGCATCGGTAAACTTGACCGCATTGCTCAGCAGATTCTGCAGTACCTGTCTGATCCGTTTCGGATCACCGATAAGCTGCGTTGGCAGGCTGGTGGTGATATCTCTGATCATGGTCAGCTGTTTTTGACGCATCAGAGGATGCTGGGCCGCAATCACTTCCTGCAACAGTTCCGCAAGTGAAAAGACAGTATATTCAAGTTCTATCCGGTCACTCTCAAGTTTTGTTATGTCAAGGATTTCATTGATAATATTGGTGAGTGCCGACACAGACAGCTCGATATTTTCAATATACCCGGACTGTTCCGGTGACAGTTCGGTAAACTGCAGCAGCTGCGCCATGCCATGTATACCGTTCAGCGGGGTACGCAACTCGTGGCTCATGTTGTTTAAGAACTCGGTTTTGGCCCGGTTTGCCGCCTCAGCAGCTTCCTCAGCCTGCTTCAATCTGCTTTGGTCAAACATATAGCCACGGATGGCGGTGACTGTACCGCTCTCATTCCGCTCAAGCCGGGTAAAATCGTAAAACCACCGGTAGCCATTGTTTTTCAGTCGTATGCGGTAGGACTGTTCAAAAAAATCAGACATCCGGCTGCTGTTGTCAGCCACTTCACGGGCAACCCGTTCAAGATCATCGGGGTGAATCAGGGAGGCATAGTTGAAATCAGAGGCCAGTATTTCAGTGGCACTGTAGCCAAGCACCTCAACCACATTTGATGATATCTGGCGCACCGGCCAGCCCGGTTCAGCCCCCCAGGCAACGGACACCACCGGCCCTTTGGAAAACAGTTCCCGCTCCTGCTGCAGCTCATGGTTTTTCTGCTGCAGCTGTTCCTGCTGGTGTTTCATTAACAGATGATTCCTTACCCGCAGCTTGACGATGTGCGGGTTGAACGGCTTGGTGATATAGTCCGCCGCCCCCATTTCCAGCCCCTGCGCTTCGGCCTCGTGTTCCGTTATGCAGGACAGGAACAAGATCGGCGTATCAGTACATTCGGGCAGTTCGCGGATACGTTGATACAGGCTGTAGCCATCCATCTCCGGCATCACAATATCCAGTAGAATCAGCTTCGGCTGTATCCGCGACAGCATGTCAAGGGCATCCTGTCCGCTCCGGGCGGTCAGCAGGGTATAGTCCACGGCCAGAATTTGCAGCAGCAGCTCAAGGCTCAGCAGATCGTCATCAACGACCAGAATCGGGTCACCACAGAATTCGGAATAAATAGCACGTTAAGGATTTTTTATTGGCCTTAATGGCCTGAACTTACTCTGTTTCTGTCTTTTTATGTGAGCCAGCGACTATATCAAGACTACTCAAGAATGGTGAAACCTCTTAACCCGGTTTTCCGTTCCATTGCTCCCAAAAACCCTTTTTAGCTGATTTTGCTGTTCATTTTTTTCAATTTTTCATCAAAAGACAGCAACTCTAATGCGCCAATCCTTGCCTTGGCCACCAGTATACAATCCACAAAATCAAGAGCATGCTCTCCAAACAGCTTGAGCGCCTCGCGCAAGTCATGCTTGTCCCGATTGACTATGCCTGGGTAGCGTAAAACCCCATCCAGCTTCTCAACCACCTCTTCCTTTGGGACTTCGTAGTAATGCAGCAGGACATACACGCACTCAGCAAGCACGCTTTCAAGCAGTAGTGCCGCTTTCTCACCAGAACGCAGTGCATCAAACACCGATTTTACAGCGGCAGCCTGTTTCGGATCATCACCCAGGACATGCCGCAGCACCAGATTCGTATCGATCACACAATCAGGATGCTTTGTCATGGGCCACCTTTGACCAAACCTGATTGCGGATCTCGCTGAGTGATGCCTCTGGTTTGCCTTTCGCATATTTTGCCAGACTGCCGGACATATCCGGGACAGCCTGCAGTGTGATGACAGTGCCGTCGACCGAGAACTCGATCGACTTACTGTTGCCAAGTATCTCCCTGACTGCTCGTGGCAGCGTAACCTGACCACGACTGGTAACTGTTGCGACTGCTGTAATGCTCATATAGTACTCCTTATTTGCTTATGCATTATATATTTGCATAATAATGCATTTATTAGATGTCACGCAATGGCTTTTATGCGGCTGAACAAGAGTTTTAATTCGTGTATTTTTAGTATATATAATTTTCGTTATGTATACTAATTATAAATAGTGTGGTATAAATGAGTCAGGATTGTATGGTGGTTGTACATCATGCTAGCAATGAGTATAATGCACTCAATGCTAGCACTATTACGGAGGCTCTGATGGCGTCACTCACCATTCGCAATCTCGACAACACGGTCAAGTCACGGCTGCGGCAATTAGCTGCCCAACACGACCGCTCAATGGAGGCAGAGGTCAGGGCTATCTTGTCACAGGTGGCCTTTGCATCTTCACCTGACCGGAATCTGGCGGCATCAATTCAACAACGCTTCGCCAAGTTCGGAATTGATTCACTTCCAGTTCCCGCGAGGCAGGATGTCCGCACTCCGCCTGATTTTGGTGAAAACTAAATGGCACACATCATCCTTGATACCAATGTCATCTCAGAGTTGATGCGTGCACAACCCGATCCAGCAGTATTGAATTGGTTCGAGCACCACGCAGAGGATCTGTTCTATACCAGTGCCATCACACAGGCAGAGATAAAGCTTGGCATCGCGCTGCTGCCGGCTGGCAAGCGCCGCACTGCGCTTGCAACAGCAGCTGACACTATGTTTGCTGAAGATTTTACCGGTAGGTGTCTTCCATTTGATAGTACGTGTTCGGATAATTACGCGGCCATTGTTTCCGGCAGAAGACGAGCCAGTTTTTCTGTGACTACCGAGGATGCCCAGGTAGCGGCCATTGCCTTGGCTCATAACTACCACCTGGCAACACGTAATACCAAAGACTTCATGCATATTGAAGGATTGGTGCTGCACAACCCTTGGCAGCCATAAAGCCTGCTACTGAATTTCGTTTGTTTTGCACCAGATCGACTTCATAGTGTAATTTGGGGGTACCTCTGGTATGGGCCAGTACATAAAAATGCCTCAGAACGCAAATTACGAAGCCGATCTTCCAGCCGTCATCCCCGAAATCCTGCCGCTGGCTGTTGAAGTCCCGGATCTGATCAGCCAGGCTGCTGAATGGTTTGCCCTGGATGTAGCCAATGGTGATGCCCGCCCGGATACTATCGCCACCTATATCTTCCACCTCAACCATTGGCTTGCCTGGTGNNTGGTGAAGAGTGAAGCCGCCCACGCCACCATCAGTCTGAAGCTGACAACGGTCCGCCGTTTTTATGATGGAGCGGTCTCGCGGGGGCTGCTGGACAAGAATCCGGTGACCGGAGTCAAGGCGCCCCGCAAACGCACTGCCGATGCCGAGATTATCAAGTGTCTGACTGCCGGCGAGACTGAACGGCTGTTTGAATCCATCCCCCATGACCATAAGCTGAAGAACCTGCGCGACCGGGCAATGGCAGCACTGATGACTCTTGAGGGGTTGCGCCGGGTCGAGATCTGCCGGGCCAATGTGGAGGATATCGAAGAGACCGACACAGGTGTCCGGATCCTGGTTCATGGCAAGGGAAAGGACGGCTACATCTACCCCCGTGAAGACACGGCAGCCTGTATCCGTGACTACCTGATCCAGCGGGGGCCGGTAATGTCCGATAAAGACGGAGAGCCGCTGTTTGTTTCTCTGTCAAAGTCGGATAAGGTCCGTGGAAGAATAACCCGGATAGGGCTCTCGAAGTGGATGGATACGATGCTGTTCAAGGCCGGTATTGCCAAGAAGGGTCGGGCCTGTCATGCCCTGCGGCATACCTGCGGCGCCCTACTCTACCAGGCGACCCGGGATGTCAAGGTGGTGCAGGAGACCCTGCGCCATGCCAGTATTGCCATGGCGGCCAAGTATAGCCATGTGCAAGAAAGAGGCAAGGCGAGGTATACGCAGCAGATACCGGTGCAACCTTAGGGATTCGGAACCTGTTCCCTGCTCTAACCGTTATAACGGTACCATAAGCTCATGACCTGTCGCTTCGGATCGCATCCTCAGTTGTTCATCCGTTATGGCAACTATCCGGTAACCGGGCAGCAGCAGTTCCCCCACCCGCACCCCGATGATCTCATCACCCCTGGCCAGGAAGGCCATACTGACACCATGTCTGTGATACATGCCAATCATCCGATAGTTCGCCAACTG
>DIUB01000206.1 GCA_002422265.1 Geobacter sp. UBA6169 | reverse complement strand
GCGTACCTGCTGATTTTGCCAAACACACCCTGACAGCTGACTACAACTCCCTGGATTCGGTCAGGGCACTGATAGCGGATAATCGTGACCAGGTAGCCTGCATCATCATTGAACCGGTTGCCGGCAATATGGGGACGGTACCACCGCAACCGGGGTTTCTGGAAGGACTGCGCCATCTGTGCACTAACGAAGGGATCATTCTGATTTTCGACGAGGTTATGTCCGGATTTCGTGTTGCCTACGGCGGTGCACAAGCCCTTTACGGCATCACCCCCGATCTGACGACGCTGGGCAAGATCATCGGTGGCGGCCTGCCTGTTGGCGCCTTTGGCGGCAAGAGAGAAATCATGGAAAAATTGTCTCCATCAGGCGGCGTATATCAGGCCGGCACCCTCTCAGGCAATCCTTTAGCCATGACCGCCGGTATTGAAACCCTCAAAATTCTTCAACAGCCAGGCTTCTACCAGCAACTTGAAGAGAAAAGCCGCACCCTGGCTGAAGGCATCTCAAAGGCCGCTGCTGATGCCGGCTACCCGCTCTACTCAACACGTGTGGGCAGCATGTTCTGCGCCTTTTTCAGCAGTACGCCCGTGACTGACTGGAACAGCGCCAGTTGCTGCGACACCAAGGCCTTTGCGCGTTATTTCAAGGCTATGCTCAATGAGGGGATCTATCTGGCCCCATCCCAATTTGAGACCGCTTTTGTCTCTGCAGCCCATACTGAACAGGAGATTGAAGCAACCATTGCCGCATCCGGCAAATGCTTCAAGCAGCTGGCCTGATCGAAGTGATTGACACAACACCACAGCCTGTGCTATTCAAAGCAGGTTTTGTACACAATCCGTGCTGGATAGAGGTGGAAATGAGCGAAATTCGTGATCTTTTCCGCAACCTGGGAGCGATCTCCAGCATGGGCATTTCAGTCGTGCTCGCGATTGCTATCGGTGTCTGGTTCGGCATGTTTCTGGACAGGCAATTGGCCACCGAACCCTGGTTTTTCTGGATATTCCTAGCTATTGGTATCGCTGCAGGGTTCAAAAATGTCTATGTTATCACCCAGCGGGAGATCAAAAAACTGAATACCAATGGTTAATGAAGAACAGCTCCCAGCGCAGATCATTCGGGCAAGTCTCGTATTACTCTGCAGTACATCATTAATCAGTTTTTTTCTGATCTCCACACCGGTCGCGCTTGGTGTTTTTAGCGGTGGAAGTCTAGCTATTATCAATTTCATCTGGCAGCGCCGTACACTCGCCCGGATACTGGGACACCAAAACGGCGCAACACCCGGCTCTGCAGTATTTCGTTTCCTGATCAGACTTAGCCTGTCAGGATTCATACTGTACCTGATTCTGGTTTCTGGCAGAGTCTCTGTTTTCGGTTTGCTTGCAGGCCTTTCGATCATTGTCGCGGTAATAGTTCTCTTTGCCCTGTATGCAGCGTTTCAAAAAGATAAAGGAGATTGACCATGGTTCACCCGCTGTTGTTTCTCCAGTTTCTAAGCAACAAACTGCAGCACTTGCTGCATATTTCTGAGGCTTCCGCCAACGCTGTTGTATATACGTGGCTGGTGATCATTCTTTTGGGCGTCGTCTCCATGATTGCGACAAAGGCTCTCAAGACCATCCCCAGCGGGATGCAAAACTTCATGGAAGTGGTGGTTGACGGCATTGAGAAGATGATTGTCGAAACCATGGGTGAAAATGGCCGGCCCTACTTTCCGCTGATTGCTACCCTGGCACTGTTCATTCTCGTATCCAACCTGATCGGTCTGATTCCCGGATTCTTCCCTCCCACAGCCAATCTCAACACAACTGCCGCATGTGCCGTAGTTGTCTTTCTTTCAACCCATGTGATAGGCATCAAAAAGCATGGTTTTCACTACATACAGCACTTTATGGGGCCGATCTGGTGGCTGTCACCGCTGATGTTTTTCATTGAAGTCATTGGCCACCTGTCCCGTCCTCTCTCGCTCTCGCTGCGTCTTTTCGGCAACATGAACGGTCACGAGCTGGTCCTGATGATCTTTTTTGCCCTGGCACCGTTTCTGGTACCACTGCCGATGATGCTGATGGGGGTACTGGTTTCTTTCATACAGGCATTTGTGTTCATGCTACTGACCATGATCTATATTCAGGGTTCACTGGAAGAAGCTCACTAAATTCAAACTGATTTACTCCTATACTGTTTAGGAGCACACACACCACACGGAGGTAGAACAGATGGATTTTTTCACAATGTGTATGTTGGCTGCAGGTTTTGGTATGGCTATCGGCGCTTTCGGTACCGGCATCGGCCAGGGTCTGGCGATCGCACGTGCTGTTGAAGGCGTTTCCCGTAACCCCGGTGCTTCAGGCAAGATCATGACCACCATGATGATCGGTCTGGCCATGATCGAGTCTCTGGCAATCTACGTTCTGGTTGTCTGTCTGATCATCCTGTACGCAAACCCCTTCAAGGATGTTGCCATCAAGGCTCTGGAGACCGTTGCGAAGTAATTGGCAATTGGAATTCAGCACAACCGGCAAAGACAAAGGGGGCCTGTGATGGCCCCCTTTTTCTTTGCTGCGAACTCCTCAAAATCTGCTTAATCACTCATCACTAAGGCTCAACATGAGTGGTGCTGAAAACGCACTCTCCTGGATAGTGCCATCATTCCGCCTGATCTGTTGCTTGGCAGCATAGCGGTAGACCGTTCCGCGAACAACGGCCTGATCCACATAGGCACCACTGTCCGGTCCAAGGCGTGTCAGGAAAACCATCGGTCCAGCTCCTTCAGCGCGGTACAGCAGGTATCCCACCAGCCGTCCCGGAGCGGCATCCGAAACACGGCAGTTCAGCTGAAACGTGCCGCCAAAGACTGCCTTGCCCGTACAGTCTGGCGGCTGCACGGCAGCTGTGAGGCGTGCCGGTAATGTCTGAGCTACCCCACCTTTCACCCCTCCCTTCTGCTCAGAGACCAGCCGGTACTGCACCACCTCTCCCGGCCTGACCCCGGTATCAGTCCAGCTGACACGGCTGCCTGACCGCTCTGCCGGCTCAGGAAAAGCCAGATCGATCCGCTGAACCTCCTGATAAGGCTCAAGGCACCCTTTACAATCGGACTCAATACACACTCTACGCCCAATACGTACTGACTCAAGGTTATTGAGCGGGCGTCCCGCCTGATCCTTTTCAGGAATGACAAACGTTATCCTCAGCGCTCTATCCGCTTGTTCCACCTGCATCTGGCCAGGCGCTTGTGCAACCAGCAGGTCAGGATAGAGCAGCGGCCCTTTTTTACCACAGCCGCTAAAAAGCAGCGAAGCAGCGCAGAGTGCCAGACCGGGAACATGCATCCGCATCTTACTTCCCTTCACGGCAGCGCCTGATTTCATCTTCAACCCGGTTGCGGGCAGTGCCGCCGATCACATTGCGTGCATTCACGCTGGCCTCAACCGTAATGGATGCGAAGATATCATCGCCAAAGTAGGGAGAAAAGAGCTGCCATTCAGCCAGGGAGAGTTGTTCGAGATCCATCTCATTCTCCACACAGTACGCCACTGCCTTGCCAACCGCCTCATGGGCATCGCGGAATGCAAGTCCTTTACGCACCAGATAGTCAGCCACATCGGTGGCGGTTGAGAACCCCTGACCTGCCGCCTTGGCCATTGATGTGCCATTGACCCGCATCTCACGGATCATGTCGGCAAAGATCTTGAGCGACCCCTTCACCGTGTCAATGGTGTCAAAGAGCGGCTCCTTGTCCTCCTGCATGTCTTTGTTGTAGGCCAAGGGCAAGGCCTTCATCACGGTCAGTAACGCCATCAGATTGCCGTAGACGCGTCCGGTCTTGCCCCGTACCAATTCCGGCACATCCGGATTCTTCTTTTGCGGCATGATTGAGGAGCCGGTACAGAACCCGTCCGACAGATCAACAAACCGGAAGGCACTGGTGGACCAGATAATCAGCTCCTCGGAAAAACGAGACAGATGCATCATCAGGATCGATGAGGCAGAGATGAACTCAATGGCAAAGTCACGATCAGAGACAGAATCCAGCGAATTGCGCGTCACCACCGGGAAATCCAGCTGTTCCGCCACATACTCACGATCGATCGGGAAGGTGGTACCGGCCAGAGCCCCTGCGCCCAGCGGCAACACATTAACCCGTGTGAAGCAATCCTCCATCCTTCCCTTATCCCGCTTGAACATCTCGATATATGCCAGCAGATGGTGCGAGAACAGGATCGGCTGGGCCGACTGCAGGTGAGTGAAGCCGGGCATCACCACCTCAATATTTTTTTCTGCCTGCTCCAGCAGTGCGTCGATCAGCATATCCAGATAGGCCACTACCTCAACGATCTCATCCCGTAAGTATAACCGGATATCCAGGGCAACCTGATCGTTGCGGGAACGCCCGGTATGCAGTCTTTTTCCGGCCTCTCCGATCTTCTGCGACAGGCGAGCCTCAATGTTCATATGGATATCTTCCAGCCCAACCGAGAAGTCAAAGTGCCCTGACTCGATCTGCTGCAGGATATCCACCAACCCATGGACGATCTTCTCCACATCTTCCTGAGGAATAATCCCCTGACGTCCCAACATTCGGGCATGGGCCACCGAGCCGCGAATATCCTGATGGTAGAGCCGCTTGTCAAAGTCGATTGAGGCGGTAAACTCCTCTACAAATTTGTCAGTGGGCTGGGTAAACCGCCCGCCCCACAGTTTGTCCTGTGCCATATGGTGCTACTCCTTTGTCTGATTGAATCTGCTCCACCTAGACCCCGCCGCGAAACGGTACGGTCACCACCTTTGTCCATCCGCTGTTGCCGTCGGGTTGCATGATGCTGTGCACCTTGAGCGGCACCCGGGAACTGCGCGGGTCGATCTCATGGTGCAGCGGCAGGTTGAAATACAGCAGGCGGGTATCACGTCCAAAACGAAGCCGACAGAGCGGCGCCCCGCCAAAGTCATCGGTAACAAACTCATCCGAAACCACCGGTTCCAAGCGATGGTGACGGTTGATCAGCACGGCGGCATGGCCGAATCCCTCGACCTGTGGCACCCCCTCCAGCCTGGTCTGATTGGAGGCGTTGCCAAAGACGGTCACGGTCTCGCGCACCCCCGGCAGGTCCTCCAGATATTCACCGTAAAAGCCGCTGGCCACATCCCGGTAGGCCTGATGTTCCGGCTTGGGACTGCACTGGATCACAAACAGGGCATCCAACCCCTGACGGGTACTGAAATAGAGTTGGTTGGCATGGTCAATGATCTGCTTGATATTGGAGCAATACAGGTCGCGGTACAGGTAATCAAGACAGATGATTGCCATAAAATTGAAACAGGCAGGACGGCAGCGCAGCAGGTAGAAATGCCGCCCCCGGTACAGGTCATGGTGCTTGTCGATATACTCCTCACCATGGAACGGATGACTCTTGGCCTCCAGCAACACCCGCAGCCGTCCATCTGATTCCTTGACCAGGATCAGACACCAGTTGACCGGCATCTCCAGCACATCGCCGGCGTCGATATCCTGATCAACCAGCGCAATCGCCTGCTGGTTGTCGTTACGAAACTGCTCCAGATACCCCCGATAGACCCGCAGCGCAACATGCTCCACCCCGATCATGGTGACCGTGTTGGGCCGAAAACGTTCCCTGACAATCGTCAGCAGTTCTTCAAGCCTGCCAACCGGCAGACATGACTCCGGGAACAGCAGAAAATGCAGTTTTTTCAGATTCCCTTCACCGGTTGCCACCAGCTCCAGCACGGAACGGATCGTCTGCCATTGGCTCTGCTCTTCCACTGGATGGAAGCCCGCAGTGCGATGCAGGTGATTGGGGAGCTGGGCAATCAGGCAGTGCAGGTGATGCCCTAGCGGAAACTGCAGGTTAAGGGTGGTATCAAGGATAGCCGGCATGGGAGACCCCGCTCTATGCAGCCTGCAGCTCCGGGAACAACTGCCCCAGGATGGTTCGGGTACCTTCCGGCATCGGATACTGCCCCAGATCGATCCGCTTCACCCAGCAGGCCTCCAGCACTTCATCAGGGTTGTGCTGCAGCTCCTGATGCAGCGGCCGACAGCGGTAAAACAGGATGATGTAGTGGCAGTTTTCCTCACCCGGCGTGACATGTTCAAAGACGTTGATCAGACGGCCCACCTCAACTGCCAGCCCGACCTCTTCTTCCACCTCCCGTTGCAAGGCAACGGCAATCGGCTCACCCAGCTCGATCTTGCCGCCGGGCATGACCCACATCCCCTGAAACGGCGGAATGCTCCTCTTGGTGAGGAGCACCCGCTCATGGTCATCCACAATCACCGCCACCACCGAGGTGACAATATGTTCCTTCCTGAACCGCCGGGAGGTCACACCTTACTTCTTGCCCTGCATAAGCGATCTGATCCGCAACCGCAGGGAGTTGATCTTGATGAACCCTTCAGCATCAGCCTGGTTATAAACCTTGTCCTTCTCAAAGGTGGCAAAGTCCAGGTTGAACAGCGAATTGGTCTCGGACTTGCGGCCCACGGTGCGGCAGTGGCCTTTGTACAACTTGACCCGGGCTACACCGTTGACGGTCTTCTGGGAGTCATCAATCAGTGCTTGCAGCATCTCACGCTCCGGCGAGAACCAGTAGCCGGCATAGACCTGCCAGGCATACTGCGGGATCAGTGAGTCACGGATCCGCATCACCTCACGGTCCATGGTAATCTGCTCCACCGCAGAATGTGCCTCACGCAGGATCGTACCGCCGGGGGTTTCGTACACACCACGGGACTTCATCCCTACGGAGCGGTTCTCCAGCAGATCAACCCGACCAATGCCATGCTGGCCACCGATGGTGTTCAGGTGTGCCAGCAGTTGGGCCGGGGTCATCCGCACGCCATCTACCGCCACGGCGTTGCCCTGCTCAAACTCGATCTCCACATACTGGGCCTTGTTGGGGGCTTTTTCCGGCTTGCAGGTCAGCACATACATCTCTTCCGGGGCCTCTGCCCAGGTATCCTCCAGAATGCCCCCTTCAAAGGAGATATGCAGCAGGTTCCGGTCTGAGGACCAGGGACGCTTCTTGGTGATCGGAATCGGGAT
>DIUB01000136.1:10900-11999 GCA_002422265.1 Geobacter sp. UBA6169 | reverse complement strand
TCCTCTCTGGACGAGGCGGCCCGCGCCCATGCTGCCGGCATCCCCTACAGCCGGATGATGCTGACCACCCAGGAAGTACCCACCGGTGATGATCGGGCCGAACTGGAACAGATGATCCGGGAAGGACTGCGGTACAACGTCTGCTCCATGCTGCAGTTTCAGCTGATTGCCGACTTTGCCAAGGCCAACAGCATCGATCTCTCCATGCGGGTCCACCCCGGTGCTGCCGGCGGCGGTGAGAGTGCCACCCGTGACACCGGCAGTGAATACTCCTGCTTTGGCGTGCACTTAAACGATGTCCCCACGGTCAAGGCCAAGGCCGATGAGCTGGGCCTGCGTTTCACCCAGGTACATGTACATATCGGGTCCGGCGGTGACCCTGAAAAATGGCGCCAGAACATTGACCGTGAACTGGGCTTTGTCAAGGCCTACTTCCCTGATGCGGTCACGGTCAGCTTTGGCGGCGGCCTGAAAGTGGCACGCATGCCGGGTGAGAAAGCTGCCGATATCGTGGCACTGGGGGCATACGCAAAACAGCGGATTGAAGAGTTCAAGGCAGAAACCGGCCGCGAACTGGAAATGGAGATTGAGCCGGGCACCTTTGTGGTGGCCAACTCGGGCCATATCGTCACCCGCATCATTGACAAGAAGTTCACCAACGAGATGAACTTTCTGATTGTGGACGGCGGCATGGAACTGCTGACCCGCCCGCTGCTGTACGGGTCAGAACATCCGATCGCCATCGTGCGACAGGACGGCACCCTGCTCTCCAGCGAATATGACCAGACCCCGGCCAGCGGCCTGAAATCCTTCGGTATCGTGGGCCGCTGCTGTGAAAGCGGCGACTCGGTCCGCCTGGACAATGACGGCAACATCGTACCGGTAGCCATTGTTGAGCCGGAGATCGGCGACTATGTGGTGATCGGCGGTACCGGGGCCTACTCCGAGAGCATGTCGCCGGAGAACTACAACTCCCACCGCAAGCCGGGTGCGGTCATGAAGACCAAGAGCGGTGAGCTGGTGCTGATCCGCAAGAAGCAGGTACGGGCGCAACTGACCCAGAACGAGTTGGATGTGCAGCTGTAGTCGCTCAGATCAA
>DIUB01000136.1:0-10860 GCA_002422265.1 Geobacter sp. UBA6169 | reverse complement strand
ACCATTTATCACTACCACTGCCAGCCCCAGCACAACCTGTACCTGCGGGGTCAACCACGCGGGGTAGATGATCGGCTCCAGATAATACTCAAGAAAGGTGCCGCCGTAGCCGCTCTCACCCCCCAGCAGCCGCAAGCGGTTTTCCACCAGGGTCAAGGGACAGATCCACCCCGTACATTCAACCAGAGCCCCCCAGACAGCAGCAGGCAGATGCAGCCACGCCAGACGAGACCAACGGAGCACCGCCAGCCCTCCACAGACCACAAACAGCACAAACAGGACATGGACCAGCAGGGCCAGATCGGCCAGTAGACGGTACAGCATGGTTTGCTCCGCACAATCAGCTCATGATAAGGCCGGGGCTTGTACTGCCCACGGCAGAATGCCGGTGCCTTCATACGACAACGTGTCTCAGACTACGGACACAACGGTATAGGAGGTTCTCTTACCGGCCTCCACCCCCTGCAGTTCGTCACCCGCTGTCAGGCCAAAGAGCTGTTGCCCCAGCGGCGAGGCCGGGGTGATCACCACGATCTCACCGACTGCATCTGCCAGCTTCATCCCGCCCGCCTGAGGTCCGATAAACAGCCGCCGCTCGCCACCCTTCTCGTCCTCCAGCGTCACCAGGGCACCTAGCCGCACCGGCGTCTCCTCATCAAATGTCGGAAGACACAGTGCTCGGTACGCGTCCAGGCCCTGGCGAATATCCTGAGCGCGGTTGGCCTGGCCCTGGGCAATGTAGGATGCCTCCAGCGCGGTGGTATCATACTTGTTGTCCGGTCGGCACTCCTCATGGGTTGCAGCATGGTGCGCATGCAGGGCGGCGGCCGTGAACAGGGCCAGGTCGGCCTCCAGCCGGGCAATAATTGTAGCGACGATTTGCTGTTTAGTCATGGCACCACCTGCAGTATGGTCTCCAAAGTCTGATCCCCAATGGTCAGGTAACAGACCCCTTCGGTAATGGTAATGGACCAGGTCACAGAACGCTCCAGGCGCTGTGCCACAGCAGAAAGAAATGTCTGATCCAGCGTAATGATGGCAAGATTGGTGCTCTTGGCCAGCCTGGGCAGGTGCTGTTGTATCCAGTTGGGTAATGAACGGCCACAGGCCAAAAGCCGCACCTGTTCGCTATGACGGCTCGCCTTGATCATCCGCTCGCTGTCAGGCAGCCCCACCTCTACCCACAACTGCACCCGACCATCGCCACCCTTCACCCAAATTTCTGGCTCATCACTGGCGCAGAGCCCTTTGGTGAAGTTCAGGCCATCCTCGTAAAACAGGGCAAAGGCCAGCAGACGAGACACCAGACGTTCTTCAGTCTCAGAGGGATGCTGGGCCACGGTGGCGGTCAGAGTCTCATAGACACCACGGTCAAGGTTGGACAGATTGATGGTTGCTTTGTAGATGGTAGCTGGAAGTGCCATAGGGTTCCTTTTACTTTGCTTGCTTTTCCCGCAGCAGCTTGTGCAGCAGGCTGTCCAAGGCCGAGGCAAAACGGTTGCGGTCGCTCATGCTAAAAGGCGCTGGTCCGCCCCCCTGCAGCAGGCCGGTATCGCGCAGCTCGCTCATCAGGTCACGAAAGGCCAGCCGGTCGCCAATGGATTCTTCGGTGTACTGTTCCCCACGCGGGTCCAGCGCAACACCTCCCTTGGCCACAATCCGGGCAGCCAGCGGCACATCAGCCGTCACCACCAGATCGGCCGGGCTTGCATGTTCGGCAATGTAGTCATCTGCCACATCAAAGCCGTCAGCCACCACAATCGTCTCCACCAGTGGGCCACTATGCTTGCCCAGACTTTTGTTGGCCACCAGACAAAGCGGCACCTGTAACCGGGCTGAGGCCCGGAACAGGATCTCCTTCACTGCCCGCGGGCAGGCATCGGCATCAATCCAGATCTTCATGGAGTCCTAACGGTACACCTCGTCATGACTGCCGATGTCGAGCAGGGTGATCCCTTTTCCGATCACCATGACCGTCAGGAGGTGAAATGTAAGATGGGGTTGGAACGGGTCGGCTTCAAGATCGCATAGAATTTCGGCAGATTTGGTCCGCAGTTCTGGGAGATACTGAACGAATTTTCTGGACGCACGGGTGAAACAGGCAGTCAAGACCAAGGCATACATATTAGTATTCCAGCCCCAACAACTGCGGCAGTTCATGGATTCCATCCAGCATCCAGCGTGCAGCGCCGAAATCCCCTCCCTGGTTCAGCGAGCCAGGGATCGCAGCCACCGCCAGCCCGGCCCGGGCAGCGGAGATCACCCCCCGCTCCGAATCCTCAATCGCCAGGCAGCGGGCCGGATCGAGTCCGGCGCGGGCACAGGCGGTTTGGTACGGCTCAGGATCGGGCTTGGACGATCCATAATCCTCTCGGGTGAGGATGAAATCGAAATACCCCAGCAGACCGCTTGTACGGTGCATCTGCATAAAGTTGTCCCGCCGGCAACTGGTGACAATCGCCATGGGGAGGCGACCGTGGAGCCGTTTCAAGGTCTCCGGCACACCCGGAAAGACTCGTACCTGCTCCCCCAGCAATCGGAAATAGATCGCGTCCCGCACCCGGCGCAACACTCCGGCATCACCGCTACCGACCGCAAGGTCCAGCACACTCTCCCCCTGCCGCAACGAGATCCGGCAAAACTCCTCCAGGGTCAGATCCACGCCAGCCTGGGCCAGCGCCTCGGCATTGGCCTGATAATACAGGTGCTCAGTCTCCATCAGCACCCCGTCGTTGTCCCAAAAAATCCCGTCAAACATCTTCGCAGCTACCTCGTCATGGTTCTTCCTGCCAGGTCACACATGCCTGCCATCTTGCTCCATGGTATGTCGGGGGACTTGGTGCGAAACGAGGCAGGTATATGCTTGGTGGCTTCGCCCAGAACTTCCAGGCTTCTGATGACGGCATTGATGGTTTTGCGGTCTTCTTAAAACAGATCAAAGGTCATGTCGGCAACAAACTACTCGCAATTACGGGGATGGATGGCTACGCCGGATTCCTAGAATTCTGGGTAGAGTTTGTCAAACAAAAACCTTTCGGCACCTTCCACGAACTGCTCTGCAGCAGACCTGATCTCGACCACATCAGCAATCGTAACCTCGGTCTCCTCCAGCGGTCGCATGTTCCACAACTACAAACACATCCAGATCGGAATCGGACGCGGCGTCGCCACGGGCGCGGGATCCAAACACCCGGACATCGAGCGGGGTCACCCGTTGCTGGACGAGCTGCTTGAAACTGAGGGCTATGGCGAGGTCTTTACGGTTCACAAGTCAAGTCCCTTGAGCTTTCTAACCGGAGTATACGTTTGCATAAACCAAAAAGCAAGAAGGGCAGCCAATTGGCTGCCCTTCCTCATTCTACTTCAAATTCTTCTTTATCCGCTCCACCGCTTCAATCACATTCTCACGATGGCCGAAGGCGGAGAGCCGGAAGAACCCTTCACCGCTGGGGCCGAAGCCGGAGCCCGGCGTTCCGACCACGTTGCACTCTTTCAAGAGCTTGTCGAAGAAATCCCAAGAGGACATGCCGCCCGGGGTCTTCAGCCAGATGTAGGGGGCATCCACGCCGCCGTAGCAGGTGACGCCGGCTGCGGTCAGACCTTCACGGATGATGCGAGCGTTCTCCATGTAGTAGTCGATGATCTCTTTGGTCTGCTTCCAGCCCTCATCAGAGTACACGGCGGCGGCGGCCTTCTGCACCGGGTAGGAGGCGCCGTTGAACTTGGTGGTGGTGCGGCGCAGCCAGAGCTTGTTGAAGGAGTACTTTTCACCGGTTGCAGTGGTACCCATCACTTCTTCAGGTACGACAACCAAGCCGCAGCGTACGCCGGTGAACCCGGCGGTCTTGGAGAAGGAGCGGAACTCGATGGCGCACTGCTTGGCACCATCTATTTCATAGATGGAATGGGGAATCTCAGGGTTGGTGATAAAGGCCTCATAGGCAGCATCAAAGAAGATCACGGCATCGTTGGCATTGGCATAATCAACCCACTTCTTCAGTTCTGCTTTCGTCGCCACGGTGCCGGTGGGGTTATTGGGGAAGCAGAGGTAGATGATGTCCACTTTGCCTGTCGGCAGGGCCGGGATGAAGTTGTTGGCCTCAGTGCAGGGCAGGTAGACGATGTTCTGGTAGTAGCCCTTGTCATCGGCCTCGCCGGTGCGGCCGATCATGACGTTGGTGTCGTTATAGACCGGATAGACCGGGTCGCCGATGGCCACCACGTTGTCCAGGGCAAAGATATCCAGGATATTGGCGCAGTCGCACTTGGAACCGTCAGAGATGAACATCTCTTCGGTCTTGAGGCTTACACCCAGCGGCTTGTAGGACTTCTCGATGATGGCGTTGATCAGCCAGTCATAGCCCTGCTCCGGGCCGTAGCCGGCAAAGTTGGCGGTGGTGGCCAGATCGTCCACGGCGTCATGAAAGGCCTTCAGTACGGCCGGGGCCAGGGGACGGGTCACGTCGCCGATGCCTAAGCGGATCACCTTGGCATCCGGGTTGGCAGCCGTGAACTCACGTACGCGACGACCGATCTCGGGGAACAGGTAGCCGGCTTTTAACTTCAAATAGTTGTCATTGATTTTTGCCATGTCAGATGAAGCTCCTCTTTGGTTTAATATGCTATTACCAGACAGTTTTCACATTATATTTGGAAATAATCGGATCAATCGTCAGTATGGACATTTTTTCGGAGATGGCCTGAGCCACCAAGATTCTATCAAACGGATCTTTGTGAAAATCAGGCAGTTGGTGCAGCCGAAAAGTGTGTTTGAATGAAATGGGGAGCTCATCAATCTGGTTAATGGTCAACTGTTTGGTAATAAAATGTTCCGGCGTAGCGGACAGTTTAAGTTTACCAATGCTACATTTAATGATCATCTCCCAGACAGAGGCGCTGCTTAGGTACAGCTTGGTGCGACTATTGAGAATACAATTTTTGGCGGCTTCAGATAATTTAGGGTCTTCAGTAACAAGCCAGATAAAGGCATGAGTATCCAGCAGACACCTCATTTGTAAAACTCATCAACGATATCGGAAGGCAGTGGGTCATTAAAATCATCCGCAATCCAGACCTGCCCCTTTGCCGTTCCAAGTTTACGGATAAACATAGTTTCTGCTTTAGGAGATGAGGACAGAAACTGTTCCTTTATAGCGTGCATTACGGTATAAAGCTGCGGCATTTTTGAATCAGGAACGTCCCGTATCTCGGCTATCAGTTTTTCACGATAGGTGGTTGCCATCTGCCTGCCTCCTGCTGAAAAGCTACTTCAGCCCCAGTACATCCTGCATGTCATACAGCCCCGGCTGCTTGCCCACAATCCACTTGGCCGCCCGAACCGAACCGCGGGAGAACATGTCACGGGTCATGGCGCGGTGGGAGATCTCGATCCGCTCCCCCTGGCCGATGAAGTAGACGGTGTGCTCACCGATGATGTCGCCACCACGCACGGTCTGCATACCGATCTCTTCCTTGGTGCGCTCGCCGCAGATACCCTCCCGATGGTAGTTGGCAACCTTGTTGTAGTCACGGCCCAGCGCCTCGGCCACCACCTCGCCCATCCGCACCGCAGTGCCGCTGGGGGAATCTTTCTTCTTGTTGTGGTGCAGTTCAACGATCTCAACATCAAAGTCATCGCCCAGAGTCTTGGCCACATCCTTCAGCACCTTGAAGCAGACATTAACGCCGACTGACATATTAGGAGCCAGCACCGCCGGGATATCCTTGGCCAGTTCAGCAGCCAGGGCCCGCTCCTCGGGGGTGAAGCCGGTGGAGCCGATCACGATCGACTTCCGCTTCAGGCCGCAGACCTCAAGGTTCTTCAGCGAAACCTTGGGGGTGGTGAAGTCGATCAGCACATCACACCCTTCAACCACGGCGTTCAGGTCATCAGAGATGGCGACATTCAGCGCACCGACACCGGCAATCAGTCCGGCATCCTGACCAACCTGGGGATGGCCGGGACGCTCAAGGGCACCGGAGATGGCACAGCCTGCCTCGACCGCAGCAACAATAATGCGTTGACCCATGCGGCCGGCAGCGCCGCAGACGGCTATTTTGATCATGGCATCCTCTTTGTTTCGTTATTTGAGATATTCTTTGAAAAACGCTATAGATTCGGTCATCACATCAGAATCCCAAGAGTGCCCCTTGCCGTCCAGGAGCTTGAAGCTTGCCTGCTTGTTTACCACAGCAACGTTCTCATAATAAGACTTTGCTGCCGAGTCAGTAATAACGGTATCCTGTGTGCCGTGCAGAAACAGAACCGGTAGACCTACAATCGTCTCTGCTTCTGGCGCCCGCTGCACCGCCGGCGCGTACAGAACCAGGGCCTGCACCTTGTTCTTTTCAACAAACGTCAGAGCAGCCGCGCCACCATTGGAAAGTCCCCAGAGACCTATCCTGTCAGGCTTGACATCCTGCCTGGTTTTAAGGATCTCAATGACCTGCTTGATGCGGTCTGCGGCATAATCAACCTCTTCACGACCAACAGAGGCATTGATGGCAACAGCAAGAAATCCGTTTCGAGCATACCTGGGCAGGGCTTTTCTGTACTGCTCAATCGAGCCACCATTCCCGCGCTGGAGGACAACAACTGGAAATGGCCCTGCTCCATCCGGCCGTGTAATGCCGACCTTAACCGTACGGCCATCTGCCGAAACCAGTTCCGTTTCCTGCATATCTGTGGCACCGGCACTGGAGAAACTGCTGAACACAAGCATTGTAGCCAATACAAGCAAATGGAGCAGATTCATAAAACAATTCCCTCAAAAATGTCTTCCTGCTGCAGTACGCAGCCGATACTCTCGAAAAGAACCGATGCTTTATTCGGAAAATCATGCAACACCCATTCATTTGCCTGATTTTTTCGGTACAGCCAGATTTTAAGCCGTTCAGGATCAACCAGTACGTACTCCTTCAGCTCCGGAATCAGCCGGTAATACTCGAACTTCAGCCCCATATCGTAACTGGCGGTTGATTCTGAAAGCACTTCAACAATCAGGGAGGGGTGTTCCAGATAGAGATCAGCCTGCCTGTCACGCTCATCACAACTGACCATGATGTCCGGGTAGTAGAATGCGTCGGCAGCATCAATCTGGAGCTTCATATCAGAGATGTGAGGACGACAGGGCTTGCCTTTCAACTGCTGCTTCAGTTCGCTGGCAATGTTCAAGGCAACGATTGAGTGGATCTGCCGAACGCCAACCATGCAAAACACCTCTCCCCCCAGATATTCATGCTTGTCCTGCTGGTTAGCTTCCCAGGCCAGATATTCTTCCCTGCTGAAATGAAGGTGTTCCGCTGTCTGTGGCATGGCTGCCTCCGCTAGATCAACTGATACTCTTTCAGAATGACTTCCAGCTTGGCCTTGTTGGCAGCGCTCATCGGGCAGAGCGGCAGACGCACTTCATCTGAGCATTTGCCCATCAGCCCCAGGGCGGTTTTGACCGGAACCGGGTTACTTTCAATGAACATGGCGTTACTGATCTTGAGGGTATCCAGGTGCAGTTTGCGGGCCTTGTCCAGGTCTCCGGCATAGAAGGCATCGGTCAAGTCACCCACGGCCTTGGGCATGATGTTGGCCAGCACCGAGATAACCCCTTTGGCGCCGCAGGCCATCATAGGGAAGGTGATGAAGTCATCGCCGGACAACACGTCGAGCTGATCACCGCACAGTGCCAGTACTTCTGATGCCTGCTGGAGCGAACCGGTGGCTTCCTTGATGGCCACGATGTTGGTGATCGGCGCCAGACGGGCCACGGTCTCGGGCAGCATGTTCACGCCGGTACGACCCGGCACATTGTACAGAATCTGCGGAATAGCCACGGCTTCGGCCACGGCCTTGTAGTGCAGATAGAGTCCTTCCTGGGTCGGCTTGTTATAGTAGGGGGTCACCAGTAGGCAGCCGTCCACACCGGCCTCTTTGGCCAGCTGGGTCAGCTCAATCGCCTCGGCGGTGGAGTTGGAGCCGGTGCCTGCAATGACCGGAACCCGCTTCTTGACCTGATCCACCACGGTCTTGACCACCAGCAGATGCTCATCGTAATCCAGCGTGGATGCCTCGCCGGTGGTGCCGCAGGGCACAATGGCGTCAGTACCGCCCTCGATCTGAAACTCAACCAGTTGACGAAGAGTCTCAACATCTACCTCGCCGTTCTTGAACGGTGTCACAATTGCTACAATACTTCCTTTGAACATGGCTGCCTCCCAAGCGCTAACAGGTCTGTAAAAACGGTACGATAGGTAAAAAGTGCAGTTTTCTACCACACCATCCGGCAAATGTCAAAACGTGTTTATCCGATTGATAAAGGCGATCAGCAGCCCGTAGTGAAAATGGTTAAAAGGGAAGACAATCCGGGGCAAGAGGGCCAGTTCGGGCTGATCATCCTCAAACAACAGCGGCCCGCAGCAGCTGATCCGTCCGCCCGACATGATCAGCTCAGGGAACTCCTGTTCCAGCACCTCCAGCTGATCAGGCTGAAGTATCCTGGTCAGGCGCACTATGGCCAGATCATCATGGAACCGGATCGAATGATAGTTCCTATAAAAGGTCTCAATGACAGCAGCAGCCTCGGCCTCATCCTTGGTGATGGTAAAGATAGAAAAATCTTCACCGGAGATCAGACCCTTGGTCAGCAGCTGTTCCTTGACAAAATCAAAGAACTGCTCCCAGAACCCTTCCTCGTCATCCACTAGCACCAGCGGCTTGGGAGAGGTCTTGCCGGTCTGCACCAGGGTAAAGACCTCCATTGCCTCATCCAGGGTACCAAAGCCGCCGGGAAAGACCGCCACGGCATCAGCCTCTTTGACAAAGGCAACCTTACGATTAAAGAAGTATTTGTAAGTTACCAGTCGGGGATTGTTCTGCATGACCGGGTTGGCACCCTGCTCAAAGGGCAGCTTGATATTGACGGCAAAGGAGTTGTCGCTGCCGGCCCCTTCATTGCCGGCCTGCATGATACCGGGGCCACCGCCGGTGATGGCCATCCAGCCCTGCTCAGCCAGCAACCGACTGAAACGGACACACTTTTGATAGATCGCCTCTGAAGGCTGGGTCCGGGCAGAGCCGAAGATGGTCACCTTTTTGCGGTCCCGATACGGGGCAAAGACCCGGGTGGTGTACCGCATCTCGCGCAGGGTGCGGTTGATAAGTTTGAGATCAGGTATATAGGTGGTTTCCTGCCCAACCTTGAGGGCAGAAATAACCAGCTCACGCACCAGGTGCGGATGAGTGATCCCGCCCGTTGCAGTCAGCAACCGATCGATCAACCGATCTACTTCTTCATTGGTATGGGAAAAGCTTAACTCCATGGCACCCCCTGAGTGTCTGCCTGATAGCCTGAACAAGGCGCGTAACGTAGCACAGATACAACCAGCTGTAAACGGTAGGCCCGGGAATCACCGCTTGCTTTTGCATAACATGCTGGTGTAAGATTTTTGCTTTAATAATACCCGTTCAAACAACAGCCAAGGAGTATCGCCAGATGCTGGATCTGATGCGCAAGAAGAAAGAATCTTTTATCATTAAATTTGTTTTTGTGGTGATCGTGCTCTCATTCATCGGCACCATTTTCCTGGTATGGGGCAAGGGTGAAGAGGGGATCGGCAGGTCGGCAGGCTATGTTGCCAAAGTCGACCGGACCAGCATCTCGTATGATGCCTATCAAAACGCTTACCAGAACATGGCCGACACCTACCGCCAGATCTTTGGTAACGCCTTTACTCCTGAGCTGGAAAAGCAGCTGAACCTGAAGCAGCAGGCCCTCGACCGTCTGATCGACAGCACCCTGATGCTTAAGGCAGCCAAGAGCCAGGGGGTGTCGGTCAGTAAAAATGAAATTACCGCAGCTATCGCTGCCATGCCGACGTTCCAGCAGAACGGCAACTTTGATTTCGGTCTGTACCAGCAGACCCTCAAGATGAACCGAATCACGCCAGAGGCGTTTGAGGAATCAAAGCAGCGGGAGCTGCTGCTGGAAAAGACCCGCAAGGCAGTGATGGACAAGGCGAGCGTCAGCGATGAAGAGGTGCTGAAACAGTTTCACAAGGAGCAGGACCGCCTGGAACTGCTGTATGTCTCGTTCGGTGCAGCCGATGTTGCCGCTGAGGTCAAACTGACTGATGCTGAGTTGCAGGATTACCTGACTAAAAATGCTGAAAAGTTCAAGACCCCTGAGAAAGTTTCCCTTTCCTGGTTTCTTCTCGGACACACCGGACCTGCGCCAGACCAACAGCTGACACAGGATGAAGCAGAGACGTTCTACCGCAAGAACCTTGATCGTTACATTGACAAGGATAATGCACCGCTGCCTTTTGAGCAGGTAAAGGAGCGGGTCAAGACAGACGCACTCCGTCAAAAAGCTGCCAAGGCCCTGTATGAAAAGGCGGCTGACATCCTGTTCCAGAACATCAAGTCTGGCGATCTTGGGCTGGTGGCCGGCAAGCTGGGCGCCAAGACACAGGCAACCGGACTGTTCACTGCAGCAGCTCCACCAGCGGCCCTGGCCGGTGAGACTGCTCTCCTGAAAAAGGCCTTTGAGCTGAAGCAGGGAGAACTGGGTGGACCGTTCGAGACCTCGAAAGGGATCTACATCTTCAAGATAACCGAGAAGAAGGCCGCTGAACTGCCGCCGCTCACACAGGTCCGCCCTGCGGTAGAACAGCAGCTGAGACTGATCAAGGCGGCAGAGCTTGCCAAACAGAAGGCAGTCGATGCCCAGAAGGCACTGGCAACTTCCGGGGCTGGCTTTAAGCTGCAGAGCACCCCTGTCTTCGGCTACACTGCGAAAGGCGAGCTGCCTGGTATCGGCACATCTCTGCCACTACTAGAAAAAGTCTTTGAGTTGAGTAGCAACGCCC
>DIUB01000122.1:440-3826 GCA_002422265.1 Geobacter sp. UBA6169 | reverse complement strand
CCCCATCAAAGTACCGTTGTGCAAGGAACCGAGAGCGGTGTGCCGGTTCTGGCAACCCTGGAGCTGGCAGCGTGGCTGGATGAACAGGTGTTGCAGGATCTGGCAGGCTTTGAGCGGATCTGGCTGCTCTTTGCCTTTCACTTGAGCGAGGGCTGGAAAAACACCGTTAAGCCGCCCCGGGGTGGGCCAAAGCGGGGCGTACTGGCTACCCGTTCGCCCCACCGTCCCAATGGCATCGGCCTCTCGGCAGTGGAACTGCTGAAGGTCGAAGGTCATACCCTGCAGCTGCGGGGAGTAGATCTGCTGGACGGCACCCCGGTGCTGGATATCAAGCCCTACATACCCTATGCCGATGCCTTTCCCGGCTCAAAAGCCGGCTGGATCGATGAGCTGGATGCCGAACAGGGGCGCAATTCAGCGCCGGGGCCGAAAAAATCCCGGAAGCCTGGCCAGGCAGACCCGGCCTGCGCATATATATGAAAACAGCAATAAAATCCGTTTGACAACCTTCCGGCGGGTAGCGTATATGATGCGCTCCGCACGCGGCAGCCCGGCTCTCCCTCCTGTGTCTGATCCACCTCTGTTTCCGTGCATACCTGTTTTCTATCCCCCTGCCTGATCAGCAGGACAGCGGGGATCATTTTACCCATGAAAAGAGACGCTGATGTTTAACCTGAAACCTGATGTTGTTGCCCGACTGGAGCGGGTATTAAGCTCGGTTGAGATGCTGTTGCCCCGTACCGTCAAGCCGGTGGACTGGTCTGCCTGCTATGCCGCCAACTGGCGCCGGCACTCGTTTTCCGGCTATCTGGAGCCGGTCCGGGTCACCGATACGACCTGCCTTTCAGAACTCCTTGGGGTTGAGAAGCAGATTGAAGTGATGGAGCATAATACCCGCCAGTTTCTAGCAGGACTGCCGGCTAATAANNCCCAAGGGGTTGCGGGTGATTCAGATTGAGAAGGAAGACCTGATCTATCTGTCGGAGATCTTCAGTGCGGTGGAGGATCAGCCCTACCGTTTCATCCTGCTGTGTGACGATCTGACCTTTGAGCCGGGAGAGTTGAGCTACAAGATGCTGAAGAGTGCCCTGGACGGCTCGGTCTACTCGCCGCCTGAGAACGTACTGATCTATGTCACCTCCAACCGTCGGCACCTGCTGCCTGAATACGAGACTGACCAGCGCGGCGGCATGTTTGTGAACGGTGAACTGCAGCAGAGCGAGGTGATGGATGAGAAGATCTCTCTTTCAGATCGTTTCGGTCTGTGGGTCGCCTTCTACGCCTTCTCGCAGGACCGTTATCTGGATGCAGTCCGGCTTGCCGTTACCCGTGAGGCCCGTGAGCGGCATGTCGAGATCCCCCTCACCAAGGAGCTGGAGCAGGAGGCAATCAAATGGTCCCACGATAAAAGTAAACGTTGTGGCCGGACTGCCTACCAGTTTTCAAAAAACTATGTCGGCAGGTACCTGCTGGCACGGCAGGGATAGACCTGATGCTGCCTGCACCGGTGTGTCGACTCTGATCAGAGGAGGCTGGATACATGAAGATACAGAAGGTAACCAGTGAACACCGTCCCAAGGTCTACGCCCTGCTGCAGCGGGCCTTTCCCGGCAGCAGTCATGAGGCCGTGCTGGTTCAGAAGCT
Organism: Geobacter sp. UBA6169; assembly: GCA_002422265.1. GTDB lineage: Bacteria > Desulfobacterota > Desulfuromonadia > Geobacterales > Pseudopelobacteraceae > Trichlorobacter. Next base: position 2,182 of record DIUB01000122.1, on the reverse strand, counting down.
GCATGAGCACAATAAGCTGCTGCTGGAGTGGGTCTGCATCCAGACCAACAAGGTCATTGCCTACCTTGCCTTTTCAAGCGCCTACCACGGTAAGGCTGTCTGTGGCCTGCACCTGGCCCTGATGGCTGTGGCGCCAGATTTTCAGCGGCAGGGGGTGGGAACGGAACTGCTCAACTTCGCCCTGCGCCAGGAAAGCATCAAGAACCAGCCGTTGTTTGTGCTGGGGGAGCCAGCCTATTTCAAACGGTTTGGTTTTGAACCCTGCAGTCAGCCGATCTGCCCCTTTGCTGTCAACAACACCCATTTTTTGAGTATGCGGAATGATGGCACGACATCGTTCACCGTGAACTACGAGTCTGAGTTTACCTCGGTGCTTGCGTCAACCGGGCAACGCAGGAAGCGGCGGTAACATATGAGCGTGCAGCAACCGCTGCCGGGACGGTACCGGCATTACAAGGGGGGCGAGTATCAGGTGCTGGGTACGGCCCGTCACAGTGAACATGACCAGCTGCTGGTGGTGTATCGCTGCCTGTACGACAACAATTCACTCTGGGTGCGGCCTCTGGCCATGTTTATAGAGAACGTGGAGCTGGATGGCCGGCAGGTGCCCCGTTTTCAACGGATCGGTGATGATCTGTGACCAGGATTGCCGGAGGTAATGACATGGAGCTGAACCTGCGCCAGCTGCGCAAACTGATCAGTGTACAGAGGGGTGAGATCGAGCAGGCCGTTGACGGCACCGGTTATCTGGCGCGAACCGTGATCGGCGTGGCCACTTTCCTGCTGGATAATGAAGGGGATCTTGATCTGTTGTCCGCCAGGCAGCGGGTCACCTTTGACCGGTTTATTGCGCCGCTGCTTGAACGCGTTGCTGGTCTGAAAGAATAGCATGCACGAAAACAGTCACCCCTTCCACCGGCTGACCCCCGACTTTATTATGGATGCGATCGAAAGTCAGGGTTATCGATGTGATTGCCGCAACCTGGCCCTTAACAGCTACGAGAACCGGGTCTACCAGGTGGGGATTGAGGACAGCAAACCGCTGATCGCCAAGTTCTACCGCCCTGGTCGCTGGAGCAGGCAGCAGATTATTGAGGAACATGATCTGACCCTTGAGCTGGCTGGCCACGAGCTGCCGGTGGTGGTCCCCTGGCGCAATCAGGCTGGTGAAAGCCTGTTCCATTATCACAACTTTGCCTTTGCCCTCTACCCGCAGCAGGGCGGTCACGCCCCGGAGTTCGACAATCTGGACAATCTGCTGATTCTGGGGAGAATGCTGGGGCGGATGCACCGGATCGGGGCCCTGCGGTCCTTTGAGCATCGTCCGGTTCTGGACAGTGCCGGCTTTGGTCATCAGAGCGTGGCCCTGATCCGGGAGCGGTTCATTCCGCCCGAATACCGCGAGAGCTATGGTGCCCTGACCGAGCAGCTGCTGTCAAAGATCGACGGACTTCTTGCTGCCTGTGGTCCGGTTCGACTGATCAGGGTTCACGGCGACTGCCACAGCGGTAACATCCTCTGGCGTGACCATGCGCCGCATTTCGTGGATTTCGACGATAGCCGTATGGCCCCGGCAGTGCAGGACCTCTGGATGATGCTGTCCGGCGACCGCCAGCGCACAACCCTGCAGCTGGATGCACTGCTTGAGGGATACCGCGAGTTTTACCCGTTCGATCCAGTGGAGCTGCGCCTGATCGAACCGCTGCGCAGCCTGCGGATGCTGCATTACAGCGCCTGGCTGG
>DIUB01000122.1:271-435 GCA_002422265.1 Geobacter sp. UBA6169 | reverse complement strand
ACTACTGGGGCGAACATATCCTGGAACTGCGTGAACAGCTGGCTGCCCTGGATGAACCGCCACTGGAGCTGCTCTAACTCTGTAACCTTACCATGGCAGTTACTCACAAGAAAGCGAGAGAACAGCAATGATCAGCGCCAACAACATCAGCCTTGCCTATGGCA
>DIUB01000122.1:0-163 GCA_002422265.1 Geobacter sp. UBA6169 | reverse complement strand
AGTTTGCCTTTGACGAGCATACGGTCTTCAATACCGTCATCATGGGCAACCCCCGGCTGTATGAGGTGATGCATGAGCGGGAGGCGATCTACTCCAAGGGGGAGTTCACCGAGGAGGACGGTATCCGCTCCGCCGAACTGGAGGGGGAGTTTGCCGAGATGAA
>DIUB01000060.1 GCA_002422265.1 Geobacter sp. UBA6169 | reverse complement strand
ATCATCATCAATGCCAAGACCCAGCGGCCCGGTGTCTGCAACGCTCTGGAGACCCTGCTGATCCACAAGGATGCAGCGGCTGCCTTTGTGCCGCAGATTGCAAAGGCACTGGGTGATGCCGGGGTTGAGCTACGGGGGGATCAGCAGTTCTGCAGTCTGGCACCTGCGGCCAAACCGGCCACGGAAGAGGATTGGGCGGCCGAGTATCTGGAGCTGATCCTGGCCTGTAAGGTGGTGGCTGATATGGATGCAGCCATTGCGCATATCAACCAGTATGGCTCGCTGCACAGTGAGGTGATTGTGACCCGTGATTACGCCAATGCCCAGCGCTTTATCCGCGAGGTCAACTCGTCCTGCGTACTGGTGAATGCTTCAACCCGCTTCAATGATGGCGGCCAGCTGGGTCTGGGGGCGGAAATCGGTATCTCAACCACCAAACTGCACTCCTTTGGCCCCATGGGGCTGGAAGATCTGACCACCACCAAGTTTATTGTCTACGGTGATGGACAGGTCAGGAGTTAAGCTGCTCCGCAATCTTATCTGCCACCCGCACCCCATCCAGTGCGGCCGACATGATCCCGCCGGCATAGCCGGCCCCTTCGCCGCAGGGATAGAGCCCCTGCAGTGAAGGGGACTGCAGGTCCTGGCCGCGCAAAATCCTGAGTGGTGCCGAGGTGCGGGTCTCCACACCGGTCAGGGTTGCCTCTGTCGTCACAAACCCCTTCATCTTGCGCTCAAAGCTCCTGATCCCTTCCCGCAATGTCGCCGTTACATACGCAGGCAATACCTTCGACAGATCAGCCTCTTTTGTGCCTGGCCGGTAGCTGGACCGGCAGTGACCACCCCCGCTGCCGATAAAAGAGAGCAGGTTCTGGGCCGGCGCATGATAGCTGTTTCCACCTGACTGGTAGGCCAGACGTTCCCACTGCTGCTGAAAACGTACCCCGGCCAGCGGGTCGCTGCCGTCAAAATCCCCTGGCCGGACATTGACCACCAGCGCACTATTGGAAAAACCTGAATTGCGCTGCAGGTTGCTCATGCCGTTCACCACCACCATCTCCGGTTCTGAAGAGCTGCCGATCACCAGACCGCCAGGACACATGCAGAACGAATAGCAGCTTCTTCCGCTGCTCTCGTTGTTGTAGGTCAGGGCATAGTCGGCCCTGGGCAGGGCAGGGTGGGGACGGCCATACTGGATCCGGTCGATCAGCTCCTGGGGATGCTCCACCCGCAGACCGATGGCAAACGGCTTGCTCTCCAGCAACAGCTTGCGGGTTGCAAGCATCCGGTAGGTATCACGGGCACTGTGGCCGATGGCCAACACCAGATGCGTACAGGGTAGCTCTTCACTCTGGTTGCATACAACGGCGGCAATTCTGTCTGTCTGACTGGTCAGACCAGTCAGACAGATCGAAAACCTGATACAGCAGCCGTGCTGCTGCAGGCTATTCCTGATTGCCGCCACCACGCCGCGCAGACGGTCTGTGCCGACATGGGGTTTAGCCTGGTAACGTATCTCCGGTGGTGCGCCGAACTGCACCAGCTGATCCAGCACCCAGGCCGTGTTGGGGTCCCGCAGGCGACAGGTCAGCTTGCCGTCTGAAAAGGTGCCGGCACCCCCTTCACCAAACTGGACATTGCTTTCCGGATGCAGGGTCCCATCACGCCAGAACCTGCTCACATCCTGTACCCGCTCTTCAACCGGCTTGCCACGCTCAATCAGTGTGGCTGCAATGCCGTGACCGACCAGCCGCAAGGCACAGAACAGACCGGCTGGACCCATCCCCGCAATAACCACCGGCTCCGGCCTCCGTTCCGACCTGATCGTAAAGGAAGGTTCAACCGAAAGCTGCTCCAGGTTGTCCAGCTGCCCCAGCTTGTGGCTGAGACAACGTTCATCGGCCAGACTGAAACTGACCGTGTAGACCAGCAGCACGCGCGGCTTTTTGCGGGCATCCACCCCTTTGCGGCGAATGCAGAAATCAAGCAGGTCAGCCGGGGCAAGCCCCAGCTGACCTGCAGCCAGCGCACGAAGCCCGGACTCATCGTCACCAGGGTGCAACGTCAGGTTACGCAGCAGAAAAGGCATGGTTCAGAGAGAAGCGGTCTGACCCCTGTTGCGCGCAATCAGCTGCTCAACCAGGATAACAACATCAAGGGGGGGAGTGGATTTGGGGATATGAAAACGAGCACCCATCTCGGGCACTGCATGCTCATGGGGGGCTTCCTGAAACATGGAGGTCAGCAGGATGATGACCGGTTGTTTTTCACCGGCTATCCGGGCTATTTCAAGGCAGGTACTTACCCCGCCCATGCGAGGCATGACCAGATCGGAGATCACCACCTCCGGTTGCCGGTCCTGGTACAGCCTGACCCCTTCCATACCATCACTGGCAATATGGACTGTGTAGCCGTTTTCCCAGAAGGCGTCGGAAAGAATCCGCTGGAAAAACGGGTCGTCATCAATAATCAGAATTTCAGCTGTGCTGTCACTCATCACTATCAACCCCTTGTCTGCTGCTCACAGGGAATGCAAACCAGAAAGGTGGTGCCGGCGGGCGAGGTCGTCTCAACCGTGACATCACCATGGTAAAGCCGGGCAATACGCCGCGCCACCGGCAAACCGATGCCGGTACCACGGCTCTTGGTAGAAAAGAACGGTTTGAAGATCGCTTCAATATGCTCAGGTATAATCCCCTTGCCGTTATCGGCAACCCGCACCTGCAGCAAGCCATCGGTACTGCTGATCTCAACGGCGAGACGACCCTGCCGGGGCATCTCCTCAATGGCATTCATCAGCAGGTTGGTAAAGATCTGCTCCAGCTCGGTCCGATCAGCCTTGATCGGCACAATCGGCTCCTGGCAACTGATGGTCACCGCTATCTGACGGGCCTCGATCTGCGGGGCAAAGATCTCAAGCGAATCCCGCACGATCTGATCAAGGCGCACATCGTTCACCACCAGACGGCTGCGGTTGGCCGCATCAACCAGCTTGTGGATAATGCCGTCAATCCGGTCCACTTCCTTCAGAATTTTGCCAAGATACTCCGCAGTTTCCGTTTCTTCAACACCTTCGCGCAAAAGCTGGGTGAACAGGGAGATAGAGTTCAGGGGATTACGGATTTCATGTGCCATCCCGGCGGCCAGATATCCCAAAGCGGCCAGCTTTTCTGTCTGGGCAATCTCACTTTGTGCCCGGTGCAGCGCCTCGTTCCGCTCTTGAACTCTGACCTGCAGTTCCCGGTTCCAGGTCTCAATCTCACAGAGCAGATGCTCGCGTTCAGCCTGGAGCGCCTGGTTGGCCAGCTCGATCTCACGCAGCTTGCGCACGGCATCAATCCGCTCAACCAGCAGGCGGGTATCAAACGGCTTGAGCAGGTATTCAGATGCACCGGCCTTCATCAGCTCAACCGCCAGCTCTTCACTGCCCATGCCGGTAACCATGATCACATAACTGGCCGGGTAACGGGCCTTGATCTCCTGCAGCACCGACAGACCATCACGGTCTGGCAGACAGTAGTCCATCAGCACCAGTTCAGGCTGAGACGCCGCCATGATCTCCAGCCCCTCGGCAGCACTGTCCGCCTGCAACACCTGGTAACCACGGGCACCAAGCAGGCTTGCCAGCAGGGCTCGAACCGCTGCCTCATCATCAACCACCAGCACCGTTACTGCTGTGCCTTCTTTACGCACGGTCATTTCTGCAGTCTGGCAGCAGCATCATACCGGGCGGGCATCAGCCGGCAGTCGTATGGTCATGACCGGGCAGGGGGCGCCCCGCACCACCCGCTCGGCAGTGCTGCCAAAAATCAGGTGATCCAGTCCAGTGCGTCCGTGGGTGCCGATGACGATCAGTGACGACTCCTGCTCTGTGGCAACCCGGATGATCTCTTCATAGGGCACCCCGCTGACGGTCATGGTCCGGTACGAACTGAACTCCTGCAGATGTTCCCTGCAGAAACGCTCCAGCATCTGATCAGCGCTGGTCTCAATCTCTTTTTCCAGCTGTTCAAACGAGATATGCGGCACATAAAATCCGCGCAGGTCCACCGGCTCATTGATGACATGCAGAACGAGGATGGAGGAGTTGAAGGTCCGGGCCAGGGAAAGGGCATACTCGCAGGCAACTTCGGAATAATCGGAAAAATCTGTAGCAAGCAGGATCTTTTCAAAGCGTTTCATTGGTGATTCTCCTTTACCGCTGCAGGCCGGGAAAACATCTTGCCCATCACCTTGCGCAGCTCTTCAACCCTGAGGGGTTTATTAAGATATTCAAAGACACCAAGATTCAGCGCCTCAAGATAGGATTCCACTTCGCCGTAAGCGGTGATCATGATGACGTTGCTGGAGGGGAATTCCCGGTTCAGCTCACGGAGGAAGGTAAGGCCGTTCATTTCCGGCATGTTGAGGTCAGTGATGATTAATTCTGCCGAACATTGCCGTAAACGGTTCAGCGCCTCATGACCGTTGGCAGCAGTCTGTACCTCGTAGCCTTCACGGCTCAGCAGGCGTGTCAGGGCGATGCGGGTATTCTCCTCGTCATCCACCACCAGTATCCGTTTCATCGCTTCTGCCACCCGTTGCTCCGTACTCGAAAATCGCACTCTGTTCTGTAGTCTAGCACGGAGTAACGCCCTGTCAAGGCACCGGGGATCGCTTTTATCAAACAGCAAAAACCCTTGATATTGCTTGTTTTGATTCGATGTTTGGTCTTTTCTGCACTAACCTCTTCACAAAAAATGCTCACGCTGTATTACGGCACAACTCCCTGCGCGTCCAGCATAAGATAAGCCGACCGCCTTGTCTGTCCGGACAAGACAATCGGCTTGCCGTTCAGCTCAAGCTCAACACTGCCGATGTCTGACAGATCAAGTGTGATCAAGCTGGTTGCCTTCCACTCAATCCGGTCACCGGCCTCCAGCACATATTCCTGGGATGCCCCCTCATCAATGGTAACCGTCACGGTACTGTGCCGCTTGACCCGCATACTGAGCATCAGGCCTGCCGCTGCTCTGGAAGCCGCTCTGACCTGCTCCGCTGACGGTTCAGGCGTACCGGCAGGCTGATCTGACGATACAGCAGGGGCAAGAGCTGCACTGGAAGTTCGGGGCTGTACAGCTGCAAGCCGTGCCGATGACGACACCGGTTGCGGCTCAGGCGGCTTGAGCAGCAGCCGCGGTCTGGGGGTAGAGGCCGTGTGCTGGAACAGTGTTGAGACCAGCAGCGCACCCAGCAGCACCAGCGGTAGCAGCAGCAGTTCCCACCGAAAAGAGCGCACCCGCTGCGGTGTTCCGTTGTGCAACCGCTCAGTCTGGCTGGGCGGCTGCACAAGCTCGACTCGACTGAGCAGCTCTTCAACAGGCAGCTCCAGATAGGCCGCGTAGGTGCGGATGAAGCCCTGCAGGTAGGCCGGAGCAGGTAGATCCTGAAAACGATCGTCTTCCAGCGCCGTCAGATACGTCTTGGTGATCTTGGTTGCCTCTGAGGCAGCCTCCAGAGTCAGGTGCCGGGCCTCACGGCGCTGGCGCAACCAGGCGCCCACTGAAAGAGAGGCCGCCGTTTCTTCGGTTGTTGCTTGCAGCGGTTCTTGGTCCACACACGCTCCTACCTGAGCAGGTCAACATACCCCATGGCGGCACGACCGATTTCCGAATCCGGTACAATCCGCACCACCTCCTTGAAGCTGGCCCGTGCCTCTGTCAACCGGCTCTGCTTCATCAGGGCCAGCCCCAGCTGGTAATGGCCGTTGGCATACTCGGGGGCAATCTCCAGCGCGCGGCGGTATTCTGTAATGGCCCGTTCGGTCTGTCCCTGGGCAAACAGCACCCGTCCAATGGACACTCTGACGATCGGATTACGGGGATTAACCGCCTGGATGGCGTTAAATTCAGCCATGGCAGCCGGATAGTCCCCTTTGCCCAGATAGGCCAGACCAAGGTTGATCTGGGCAAATTCCGGCTGAGGGTAAAACAGGTCATCCTTGACAGCCTTAAACTGCTGGATGGCATTATCCCAGCGACCGGTTTCAAGGTAGAGCACCCCCAGGTCATTGCGCGCCTCGGAATATTTAGGCCGTAAGGCCAGCGCCTTGAGAAACTTCTGCTCTGCCAGGTCCAAGCGACGGCGACCCACCAGAGCCCGCCCCAGGTTGTACTGCAGCTCGGGATTATCCTGTTCCATCTTTTCAGCTTCAGACAGCTCGGTCAGGGCCGCCGTATAATTGCGTTCTTCAAGGTACGAGACCCCCATCTGGTAATGGTACGCAGAAGGTTTGCCGCTTGGCGATGTCGCGGCACATCCTGCCAGGGTGACGGTCATTGCCAGGGTCACCAGCTGCAGCTCTCTTCTCATGGGGCCTCCTTGCCGACAAAACATGCTATTTGCCGGTAAAAACGGTCAGTAACCTCTGCCGGTTCATGTCATCCGCAGATCGCGGAAGCTGGTCAATCCCTTGAAACTACGATAACGGGCCTCAATCTCGGGATATGACAGCCGCTTCATCCGGTTCAGGCTGAAATCCTCCACATTGAATGAAGCCATCACCGAGCCGAACACCAGGGCCTGGCGCACCCCCTCTTCAGAGAGATCGCCGGTGTTGGCCAGATAGCCCATAAAACCGCCGGCAAAGGTATCGCCGGCACCGGTGGGATCAAAGACCTCCTCAAGGGGCCAGGCCGGGGCGGCAAAGACGGAGTCGGCGGTAAACATCAGCACCCCGTACTCACCGCGCTTCACCACCAGCCGCTTGCAGCCCAGGCTGATAATGCTGCGGGCTGCCTTGACCAGATTGGCTTCACCGGTCAGCATCCGGGCCTCCCCTTCGTTGATCACCACGATATCCACCCGCCGCATCACCTCTTTAAGCGCCTCCGGCTTGGAGGATATCCAGAAGTTCATGCTGTCGCAGGCGGTCAATTTCGGGCTTTTCACCTGGTCAAGCACCTGCAGCTGCAGCTCAGGGTCGATATTGGCAAGAAACAGCACCTCAGTGTCGCGGTAGGAGGTCGGCAGCTCCGGCTTGAACTCCAGCAGCACGTTCAACTGGGTATCAAGGGTCTGGGCCTCATTCAGGTCATAGCCGTAACGGCCGGTCCAGTGGAAGGTCTTGCCCGGAATCCGCTGCAACCCCTGCAGATCGATCTCGCGGGAGCGGAGGAACTGCAGGTGTTCTTCCGGAAAATCCTCGCCAACCACGGCCACCAGCGAAACATCGGTAAAGAAGCTGGCCGAGGTTGAGAAATAGGTGGCTGAGCCTCCCAAGACGTTCTCGCCGCGTCCGAAGGGGGTTTCAACCGTATCAAAGGCAACGGTGCCGACAACGACAATTCCCATGGTAGTTTCCTTTTATGTCAGGTAGTTGGCTGTGATCGGCCCCAGGGCCTTCTTGGTGGCAGCCGGGATAACGGACCGGTCGGTAATGATGGCACTGGCCAGGGCCTGGCCGCAGCTGCAGTGACGCTCCTGCAGTGAGGGGTTGCGGGTCACGGTCCGCAGAATCTCCCGGGACATGGCCACGTTCTTGTGCATGACCTCCAGAATCGCCTCCACCGTAACATCCTCGTGGGTTTCGTGCCAGCAGTCGTAATCGGTGGAGAGGGCAATCACACCATAGCAGATCTCCGCCTCACGGGCCAGCTTGGCTTCGGTCAGGTTGGTCATGCCGATGATGTCGCCGCCAAGTCTGCGGTACATATGGGACTCGGCGCGGGTAGAGAAGGCCGGCCCCTCCATGCAGACGTAGGTGCCCCCTTTGTGGGTCACGGCACCGGCCTGCCCGGCAGCCTGATACAGTTTTTCCGACAGACAGGGGCAGACCGGGTCGGCAAAGCCGACATGGGCCACAATACCGTTACCGAAAAAGGTGGCCTCGCGCACCCCTTTGGTCCGGTCGATAAACTGATCCGGTATGACGATATGCCCCGGCGCAATCCGCTCCTGCAGGCTGCCGACCGCAGAAACGGAAATGATCTGCTGCACCCCCAAGAGCTTCATGCCGTAGATATTGGCCCGATAGTTGACCTCGGACGGCAGCAGGCGGTGTCCCCGGCCGTGGCGAGGCAGAAAGGCCAGCTTCACGCCGTTCAGCACACCGGTTACATAGAGGTCGGACGGCGCCCCGAAAGGGGTCTCCAACTGCTGTTCCTGAACATCCTCAAGTCCTTCCATGGCATACAGACCACTGCCGCCGATCACACCAATCATATTTTCATGCTCCTTTACGGTTTGATTTTCGTTCAGGCCGTCTGTTGCTGTTCCAGCCGCCCTTTCAGCTGACCGCAGGCCGCCGAGATGTCGCTGCCGCGACTGTCGCGGGTGATCACCGTAAAATGACGGTCCAGCAGATATTTATGAAAGGCATCCAGGGCCGCCCGGGTGGGCGGCACAAAGTCGGCAGCCTCATGGGGGTTAAACGGGATCAGGTTAATCTTGCAGGGGATATCCGACAGCAGTCGTACCAGTCGCCTGGCATCCTCCAGGCTATCGTTCAGCCCCCCCAGCAGCACATACTCAATGGTAATCTTGCGCCGTCCCGGCAGGGGAAACTTCTTAAGGGCCGCCAGCAGCACTGCGATCGGGTAGGCCTTGTTGACCGGCATGATCCGGTCGCGCAACTCATCGGTGGTAGCATTAAGTGATACCGCCAGATTAACGGTCACCTCCCGCCCCAGCCGCTCCAGCTCCGGCACCAGTCCGCAGGTGGAAACCGTCACCCGGCGGGAGGAAAGCTGCAGGCCGTTATCTTCAGCCATAATCTGCAAGGCAGGAATAACGTTGTCCAGATTGTGCAGCGGCTCCCCCATCCCCATCAGCACAATGTTGCGCACCTCCAAATCACGTCGCACCGCCAGGATCTGATTGACAATCTCGGCGGTGGTCAGGTTGCGGGTCAGGTTGTAGGTACCGGTCAGACAGAAGGCACACTGCATGGCACAGCCTGCCTGGGAGGAGATACAGAGGGTATTGCGGTCTTCATCCGGGATGATCACCGCCTCCACCGCATTGCCGTCTTCCAGTACAAACAGGTACTTACGGGTGCCGTCGCTGCCGATCTCCACCGTTTCCGGCTCAAGACGGCTGATGCAGGCGGTCTGGGCCAACTCGGCACGAAGCGCCTTGGAGACGTTGGTCATCTCGTCAAAGCTGCTCACATCATGCTGGTACAGCCACTTAAAGATCTGGACAGCGCGATACCGTTCTTTACCCTGTCCCTGCAGAAACTGCTCAAGGACCGGCAGGGTCAGGTTTTTGAGGTCGGTACGGGGGGAATCGGGCATCGGGGGAAGGAGGCGGCCCATCCTCAGTGCTGACGGGCCGCCGGTAACGAGCCTAGCCTACCAGCTCAAAGCTGTTAAAGAAGTAGGGGATCTCGAAGGCTGCCGTCTCAGGGGCATCGGAACCATGGGCTGAGTTCTCCTCAATATTCTTGGCAAACTCCTTACGAATGGTGCCGGGCTCGGCGTTGGCCGGGTTGGTGGCACCCATCAGGGTACGCCAGTCATTAATGGCGTTTTCCTTTTGCAGGCACATCACGATCACCGGTGAACGGGACATGAAGCTGCAGAGGTCATTGAAAAAGGGGCGCTCTTTGTGGACATAGTAGAACCCTTCAGCCTGTGAACGGGAAAGGTGAATCTTCTTCATACCAACAATAGCAAAACCGGCTTCTTCAATCTTGGTGATGATCTTACCCGCCAGGCCACGTTCCACGGCGTCCGGCTTGATGATGGCAAAAGTGCGTTCCATACTGTTCTCCTTCATGCAGTCAATTGTGTAGTAACGAGACGAAGCTCATAGCACGCGACTACGTGGAATGTCAAGCTGTTACGGCC
>DIUB01000074.1:2379-6573 GCA_002422265.1 Geobacter sp. UBA6169 | reverse complement strand
AGTGCTCCACCACAAAACGGATCAGGCTCTCGCCGCCACGGGGGATGATCAGGTCGATCAGCTCCTCCTGCTTGAGCATCTCCAGCACCCCTTCCCGCTCGATGAACGGGATCAATGACAGGGCCGCCTCCGGGATACCCAGCTCCTGCATCACCCCCTGCAGGATGTTGGTAATGGCCCGGTTGGAATGAATCGCCTCGGAACCGCCCCGCAGCACCACCGCATTGCCGGACTTGAGGCAGAGGGCGGCTGCATCGGCGGTCACATTGGGCCGTGATTCATAGACAATGCCGATTACCCCCAGCGGAATCCGCATCTTGCCCACCATGATCCCGTTGGGTCGCTTCCACATCTTTGTTACCTCTCCCACCGGGTCCGACAAAGCAGCAACCTCCCGCAGGGCATCGGCCATCCCCTTGATCCGTTTGCTATCAAGCATCAGTCGGTCCAGCATCGCCTCGGACAGCCCCTTTTCCTTCCCTGCTGCCAGATCTTTCGCGTTCTCAACAACCAGGCAATCGGTACCGGCCTCAAGGGCATCGGCCATCTTCAGCAGCATCTCGTTTTTTACGCTGGTTGAAAGCCGGGCCAGTTCGAGTGACGCCTGACGGGCGTTTTTGGCAATGGTGGCAACCTGTTCTGCAATGGTCATGATTCCTTCTCCTCTGTCTGTTCCGATGGTTCTGCACGCTCACCCAGCACCCGTTCATAGACCTCACGGATACCCTCAGTGAAGGTTTCATAGTCCTGCATCAGCTCTCGGCCGGGATGGCGTAGTTTCGGGTCGTATCCCAGGCGGCGGGCCAGCTTGTCCAGGTAGCGCTGATCACCGGCCAGGTCGTTGATGGAGTGGTCATGCAGCAGCCGTAAGCGGTTTTCCAGCTTGCGCAGAAACTTGTAGCCGGCAATCAGGGTATCGGTATCCTCGTGGGAGAGTAGTCCCAGCTGCCTGACCTCCATCAGCACGGCAACCGTGTTCTGACAGCGCAGCTGCGGGTTGTTGCGACCGTAGCGCAACTGCAGGTACTGGGTAATAAACTCGACATCCACCATGCCGCCGCGACCGGTCTTAATGTTGTATGAGCCGGCGGTTTCCTTGGCTATTTCATGTTCCATCCGCATTCGCAGCCGGTGGATCTCCTGACGCCCCTCCTCCTCCAGAGAACTGCCGTAGACCGTCTGGCGCAGCAGGTCATTGATGCTGGAGCGCAAAATCGGTTCACCGATCACGACCCGGGCCTTGGCCAGAGCCTGACGCTCCCACACCTGGGCCTCGTTGCGATGGTAGGCCAGAAACGACTCCAGTGAGGTGACCAGGGGACCTGCATTGCCGGAGGGGCGCAGTCGGGTATCCAGCTTATAGACATACCCCTCGCGGGTCTGGGTAGACAGGATTGAGATCAGCTTTTGGGCCAGTTTGGCGAAATACTCGTGATTGCTGATCTGTTTCTCACCATTGGTGCTGCCCTGGTGATCATAGATAAAGATAATATCCAGATCAGAGTGGTAGTTCAGTTCCAGGCCCCCCAGCTTGCCCATGCCGATGATGGCCAGGTCAGCCAGATGGATTTGCCCCTCCTCTTCATAGCAGGGGCTACCGAAACGTGACAGTTCGGTACCGGCAAGACGATAGGCCTCCTCAAGGCAGACCTCTGCCAGACAGGAGAGCTGTTCGGCAATCACACCCTGGCGCAGATGACTGTGGATATCGTTCAGGCCGATCCGGAGAAACTCCTCATTGCGGTAGCGTCGCAGCACGTCGAGCCGTTCCTCAAAGTCTTCGGCCTGCAACAGCATGGTGGAGAGCTCTTCGTCCATCACCTCGCGGGGCTTGACCATGGATGCGTAGGTGCGGGACACCATGGATTCAAGCAGCTCGGGATGGTTGATCAGGATCTTGGAGAGGAAGGCCGAGGTGCCGAACAGGGTGGCCAGCAGTTTGACCATCTCGCGGTTTTCAGCCAGCAGGGCGTAGCAGGCGGTTCTGCCGGCGATTACCCCCAGGAACCGCTCGGCATGCACCAGGGCCATGTCGGGATCGGGTGATTCCAGGAGCGCCTGCAGCAGCGGCGGCGCAATCTGGGCGTGGATCCGCCGTTTGCGTTCGGTCACGTTATTACGTACCGGCCCGCTGCGCAGCATAGACAGGTTATCGTAAGCCCGGTCAACATCCTCCAGGCGGCGTTCTGCCAGGATATCCTTGATCAGATCAGGTTCTGCCTTGGTATCAAGCAGATAGAGGATCTCCGGCAAGACCTGCTCCTGGGCGTTTTGGTCATCACGGGTATGAAACAGGCTGCCGTAGATGGCCGAGACCCTGATACGGTGCAGTTCCAGCGTCTCGTTGAAACGTTGTAGTCCGTTTTCCCGCAGAAAGCCGCTGCGACGGGCCAGGGCCAGCAGCTCTTCCTCTTTGGCAGGCAGGCTATGGGTCTGGCGCTCCTGCACCACCTGAATCCGGTGCTCGACGGTGCGCAGGAAGCGGTAGGCATCACTCAGCTGTTGGCGGTCGTCCTCGCTGATCAGTCGTGCCTCGGCCAGCAGCTCCAGCGCCAGGAGCGAATTGCGTTCCCGCAGGCGGGGATTTTTGCCGGCATAGACCAGTTGCAGCGCCTGGATGAAGAACTCGATCTCACGGATACCACCCCGCCCCAGCTTGAGGTTGGTCTCCCCTTCGCGATTACGGGTCAGTGAGGCATCGATCTTCTGCTTCATCAGTTTCATGTCTTCGATCAGGGTATAATCAAGATATTTGCGGTAGATAAACGGTGAAAGGGCTTGCAGCAGCTGTTCACCAAGCTCCCGCGAGCCAGCTACCGGGCGGGCCTTCAACATGGCGGTCCGTTCCCAGGATTGGCCCCATGATTCGTAATAGACTTCAGCCGAGCGCAGCGATACCGCCATGTCGCCGGACTTGCCTTCAGGTCGCAAGCCCACATCCACCCGGAAGACAAAGCCGTCTTCCGTGACCTGATTCATGGCTTTGGTGGTCAGCTCGGCCAGTTTGTTGAAGAAGGCGTGCAATGAGACGATCCCCTTGCGGCCGCCGCGACCGTCATCGATGCCGGTGGTCTCGCCCGCATCGGTTTCGTAAAAGTAGATGATATCGATGTCGGAAGAGAAGTTCAGCTCACGGCCGCCAAATTTACCCATTCCCATAATCGTCATATCGGTGGGCCGGGGGCCATCGGGGGTCTCCTTCATCGGCAGGCCGTATTCCTGCACCAGCAGGCGGTGGCAGTTCTCGTAGGCCGCCTGCAGGGTGACGGCGGCCAGATCAGAGAGTTCGCGGGTAACCTCCTCCAGGGGGGCCAGACCGTTCAGGTCGCGGGCTGCAATTCTCAAGATTTCAAAGCGTTTGAACAGACGCAGATGCTTCATCAGGCCGGCCAGGTCGATACCGGAGGGGATGCTGGCAAACAGTCGCTCCAGCAGTTCCTGCCGTGTACGGGACTGGTCCAGTTCGTGATCGACAAAGAGGCGGATGAAGAAGGAGGGTTCACGGAAAATCAGGTTAATCAGAAAAGGGGAGGCACCGCAGAGTACCATACATTGGCTCAGGCGTCGGCGGTTGGCCAGCAGGCCCAGCAGGGCATCCTGACCGATAACACCGGCCAGGCGCTCAAAACCGTTCAGGGCCATGTCTGGGGATGCCGTGTGCAGGGCTGCCAGCGAGACCTTCAGCAGCGTCTCCACGGAGAGGCGGTCGCTCAGCAAAAGCAGGTTGGTGGCAGAGCGGGTACCATAACTGAAGCCGGACTGCTCCAGTAGCCTGCTCAACTCCCGGACACGGGCCTGTTCATCATCAATGGCCATGATCCAGGAATAGCGGTGTTCAAAACGGGAGCCGGGCATAGGTCAGGCAGCCAGGGCAGCCAGTTCCTTCTGATAGTCTCCCCTGGCCACACCCTTTTCCGTGATGATGGCGGTGATGTAGCGTGCTGGAGTGACGTCGAAGGAGGGGTTGCGTACCGTGACACCCTCCGGGGCGATCGGCAGGCCGCGGATATGGGTCACCTCGGTGATCGGTCGTTCTTCAATCGGAATCTGCGAGCCGTCGGTCAGTGACAGGTCAAGGGTGGAGACCGGTGCAGCCACATAAAACGGGATGCCATGCTCCCGGGCCAGCACGGCAACACTGAAGGTACCGATCTTGTTGGCGGTATCACCATTAGCGGCAATCCGGTCCGCCCC
>DIUB01000074.1:0-2316 GCA_002422265.1 Geobacter sp. UBA6169 | reverse complement strand
CGGATCACCCCCAGGGCGGTGCCGTAGCCGGCCGTAGCCAGCCCGCCGGCATTACAATGGGTTAATACCGTGGCGCCGCGGGGGATCAGATCCACCCCGTGTCTGCCGATGCTCTTGCAGATGGCCAGGTCTTCAGCTTCAATCAGTATGGCCTCATCCTTCAGTCCCTGGCGGATGGTGTCAAGCGGCTGGGCATGCAGTGCCTGTGCCTTGCGCTTCATTCGCGCAATGGCCCAGAATAGGTTGACCGCCGTGGGGCGTGTGCGGGCCATGATGTCGCAAACATTATCCAGCTGGCGATAGAAGGAGGCATGGGTATCAGCGATAATCTCGCGGGCCCCCAGGGCGATCCCCATGGCCGCTGCCACGCCGATGGCCGGAGCACCACGCACCACCATCCCCTTGATTGCCTCGGCCACGGTGTTGAAATCAGTATAGCGCTGATAGACCTCTTCCATCGGTAGGCGGGTCTGGTCAATCATAATCACGGCGTCATCGCGCCATTCAATGGTTCGAAAGGACATGGCTGCTCCTTTTTAATCGAGGGTGGATGGCACCGTTATAACGTTCAGAGCAGCTGGATTCAAGCGGTAAATCCGGCAGATTCCGAGTCGAGTTGCTCGCTGCCGGGGATTCAGGCAGCCTGTTTCCGGTGTAATGTCTCCCAACCGATACAGGCCAGTTGTACTGCTTTCGGGATGGGGCGTTTACCTGAGCTGTAAGCACTGACAGTTCTGACGGTCAGCCCCAGTGCGTCAGCCGCCTGCTTCAGGCTCAGGCCGTACCGCGCACGCCAGCCTGCGAACAACCTGGTCCCTTCGTTCGGAGCGTTTTGCGCTTGTGCATCAAGCCAGAGCGTGTCAGCTCCGATCTGAATATCAAGTTCAGGCCACTCAACAGTCCAGCCCTCACCCGGCACCACAAGGGCCTTACTGAAAGCCTCACTGTCGCGCAACGGGGCAAGTTGCGTGCAGTCATTAAGAAATTGTCTGAAATCAACACAATAGATAGCGCCGTTCACAAAGGTTAGTCGTAGTTTGAAGCCATCCAGAACTTCCAGTGCCTTCAGTCGTGGTCTGGTCATTGTTGCCATGTATGCCACTCCTTTAATAGTTCATCCCGGTTTTCTACAAGCCAGTTTATGACCTCCTGCTCCAGCCATGCAGGTAAACAGCCGTGAATGATAGTGAGGCTCTCAAGGTCAATGGCTGCATCAACAGGACCACCGACAATATGGACATGGGGAGGGTTGTGATCTTTCTCCCGTAGTTGCAGCCGGTATTTGTCACGGAATCGATAGCGGGTCGTCATGGCGGGATGGTATAGAAATAATTTCTATACGTCAATATGCGTGCTGGAACATTCATGCAGCAATGGCGCAAAAATGTCATTTGAGTACAGTGTTTCACCGGCAGACATTATATTGACGCTGCAGGTCTGCAGCGGTTATTGTCGCACCCTGCAGATTATTGTTGTGTATCTTCCGGAAATAAAGGCTTGGCGCCTTATGCTCTACGCTGTTGCAGATATACACGGATGTAGCAAGACATTCAGGAAATTGCTGGAACGCTCCGGCCTGACCCGGCATGACACCCTCTACCTCAGCGCTTAACTTTTAGGAGTGAGGACTTCTCGCTTGTATCTACAGAAACGTCCTGTAATCACAATTAAGAGCTGCTGCTAGTTTCTTTGCTGCCTCTTTGCCTATGGCGCGCTTGCCGTTTTCCATTTCGCTGATGTGCCGTTGAGGAATACCAGTGACATCCGAAAGCTGCCGCTGTGTCATGTCCTCACGATACCGAATACCCTGCAGGCTGACAGAGTGCTTAGGTTGATCACCAAAGTGCTTTGAATAAAAATCATCAAGGCTGATACCGCCTATTGCAGCCGGTTCAATCTTGGCAACAAAGTTCTTGATCCGCTCCACGTTGCTGCTGTGCACCATAAATTGCAAGGATACAAGATGATCTTCAATAAGGGGCTTTTTCGTGTGTACCTGCATAAATGACCTCAACTGAAATTCGTTGTTTATCCTCAACCCAGACGGCAACGTAGGTTGGCTTTCCTTTCTTCAGGTGGCAATGGTGCCTGCTGTCAGACAGCTTCCCATAGTTAGGCCAGTCACCGCGTACAGGGCCGTATTGCCGGATACTATCCATCAACTCAAATAATGCAGCAAGTGCCGCCTTTGGCATGTTGACAGCCTGTTTCTCAGCTTTTCTATGGAGCGTCACTATCCATGCCATGCAAGCACCGTATACTTTTTTTTGGTATCAAGTCAATATGAATAAGCACTAGTGTCCGGAATAATGAGTT
>DIUB01000117.1:15721-24274 GCA_002422265.1 Geobacter sp. UBA6169 | reverse complement strand
ACCGATGATCCCCGCGAGGTGCAGCACTGCTATGAGCTGGGCTGCAGCTGCTATATTACCAAGCCGGTTGACTATGATCGTTTTTCTGAAATGTTGACCCGGCTGGGACTTTTCCTGATGGTGGTGCAGGTGCCGGATATCAACGGAAAGGCTTAAATACATTATGTGTGGAATTGTAGGCTATATCGGAGAGCAACAGGCCACCCCGATCATCTTTGAGGGGCTGCGCAAGCTGGAGTACCGCGGCTATGACTCGGCCGGGATTGCAACCCTGCAACCTGAAGGGATCGCGGTGCGGCGCAGTGAAGGCAAGCTGGTCAATCTTGAGAGGCTGCTGCGGGAGCAGCCGCTGGCCGGTACCATCGGTATCGGGCATACCCGCTGGGCCACCCATGGCCGGCCTTCCGAGATCAATGCCCACCCTCACAAGGCCGGTTCCATTGTGGTGGTGCATAACGGCATTATTGAGAACTACCTGTCCCTGAAGGAACTGCTGCAGACGGCAGGGCACGAATTTTCCAGCCAGACTGACACCGAAGTTATCGCCCATCTGGTGGAAGAGCGCCTCAAGACAGCCCCTTCCTTTGAAGCCGCGGTCCGTACGGCCCTGCAGGAACTGCAGGGGGCCTTTGCGGTCTGCATCCTCTGCAAGGACCAGCCTGACACCCTGATTGCCGCCAAGGTGGGCTCACCGATGGTGGTGGGGCTGGGTGAGGGGGAGTTTTTTGTTGCCTCCGACATCCCGGCCATTCTGGCCCACACCCGTGAGATGATCTTTATGGAAGATGGTGAGCTGGCCCTGTTTTGCGGCCCTGCTGCACAGTTTTCAACCATAAAGGGCACGCCGCTGCAGAAAAAAGCGCGCCACATTGACTGGTCGCCCCTGATGGCAGAAAAGGGGGGCTACCGCCATTTCATGCTGAAAGAAATTCACGAACAGCCCCGGGCCGTGCGTGACACCATTGCCGGTCGTCTGCAGGAGCAACAGGGGGATGTCTATCTGGAAGACCTGGGCTATCAAGATCAGGCGCTTCAAGCAGTACAGCGGATGGTGATTGTGGCCTGCGGCACCTCATGGCATGCGGCCCTGACCGGCAAGTTTCTGATTGAGGGGCACTGTCGCATTCCGGTAGAGATCGATATTGCCTCGGAATTCCGCTACCGCAATCCGGTGATTGATGAAAAAACGCTGGTAATGGTCATCTCGCAGTCCGGCGAGACCGCCGACACCCTGGCTGCCCTGCGGGAAGCCAAGCGACTGGGGGCCATGAACCTGGCCATCTGCAATGTGCTGGATTCCTCCATTGCCCGCGAAGCCTCAGGCGTGATCTACACCCATGCCGGACCGGAGATCGGTGTTGCCTCCACCAAGGCCTTTGTGACCCAGCTAACCGCCCTGTATCTGTTTACGGTCCGGTTTGGCCGCGCCCTGGGGCGTCTCTCCATCCAGCAAGGCCGCCAGATGATTGCCGATCTGAAACGGGTGCCCGAGCTGCTGGAGCAAAGCCTCCTGCTGAATGACCAGACCGAGAAGATCGCCCGTCAGTATATGCATGCCCGCGACTTCCTCTACCTTGGTCGTGGCAGGAACTTCCCGATCGCCCTGGAAGGTGCCCTGAAACTGAAGGAAATTTCTTATATCCATGCCGAAGGTTATCCGGCCGGCGAGATGAAGCACGGGCCGATCGCCCTGATTGACGAGGAGGTGCCGGTGGTTGTGCTGGTGCCCAAAAACAGCACCTATGAGAAGACCGTCTCCAATATGGAAGAGGTGATCGCCCGCGGTGGCCAGGTCATCGCACTCTGTAGCGCAGGTGATCATGAGGTGCGGGACAAGGCCGAGGCCGTTCTGGAACTGCCAACCTTCAGCGATGATCTTGACCCGATTCTGCTTTCGGTGCCGCTGCAGCTGCTGGCCTATCACATTTCTGTGCTGAAAGGGACTGACGTTGATCAGCCCCGTAATCTTGCCAAAAGTGTTACGGTTGAGTAGCCGATGAAGACAAGCCGTATGATCTGGAGCCACCGGCTGGTGCTGGTGGTTTTTTTTACTGTGGTGATCAGCGGAGGCTGGATCATCTGGGAGGTGGATGTTGTTGATCCGCCCGGGCCTTCGCCCGTTGACAAGGCAAAGGAAGACCTGACCCGGATTGATTATCCCAGCCAGCGGGAGATCCGTTGGCGTTCACGCTTCATCAAGCCCCATGAGACCCTTGAGTCGCTCTACGGCAAGGACTGGCCCCTGGTGGCTCGTTTCAACCGGGTAGACCGCCGCCACGTCTACCCCGGTATGACTATCAAGGAGCCGGAGCGGATGGATGACATCCGCACCTACTCGCCGTTGCCCAAAGAACATCCTCCGGCCAAACGTTATCGTCGCTATATTCTGCTTGATCTGACAGAACAGTGGCTGGGGGCCTATGAGCGGGGTCTGCTCAAGTTCTCCATGCCGGCTGCCACCGGTAAGGCCGGCCACGATACCCCCCTCGGTATCTTCAGGATCGATGCCCGTCACCAGACCCATACCTCATCCCTGTACAGGCTGCCAGGGGAAGAGGGGGGGCAGTACCCGATGGATTACGCCCTGCGCTTCCATATTGACAAGACCAACGTGGGGTTCTGGATCCATGCCCGCGATCTGCCGGGCCGACCAGCCTCCCACGGCTGCATTGGCCTGTTCGATGAAGAGATGCAGGAGCGGACCTTTGGAACCCCTCGCAAACCGGCGCTGGTGGACTCCCGCAAGCTGTACGAGTGGGCAGTGCCGGATAGTGAATACGGTGATGATTATGGTGAGTTTCAGGAGATTACCAACGGCCCCTTGCTGGAAGTGCGGGGAACGCTGCCGGTATACCGGTAACATAACTCTGTTGCGATACGCTTCGACTCCGCTCAGCGTACGATTGTTTTCCTGGTGAAGGAGGATGGTACCCTGAGCGGAGTCGAAGGGAACTGCTATCTACAACCGGTGTTTTCTCTTTTCCTTCCAGACACTCTGGGCTAGTATACCTGCTTTGTTAACGTCATAAAGAGGCTCTTCCTGTGGACAAACTGATTATCAACGGCGGCAGAAAACTGAAGGGGGACGTGAGCATCAGCGGCTCAAAGAACGCTTCCCTTCCCATCTGCATTGCAGCGGTGCTGGCTTCCGGCATCAGTACCATTACCAATGTTCCCAAGTTGCGGGATATCACGACTACGGCTAAGCTGCTGGAGTCATTGGGTGCGCTGGTGGAGCGCCATGAACACAGCATGCGGATTGACGCCGGAACCATCAACACGGTTGAGGCCACCTACGATCTGGTCAAAACCATGCGGGCCTCAGTGCTGGTGCTGGGGCCGCTGCTGGCCCGTTTTGGCCGCTCACGGGTTTCGCTGCCCGGTGGCTGTGCCATTGGCGCCCGTCCGATTGATCAGCACCTGAAGGGGTTGAAGGCGTTGGGGGCCGAGATCAGACTGGAGCACGGCTATGTGGAGGCGGTTGCCAAGAGAGGGTTGAAAGGGGCGAGGATCAACTTTGATGTCTCCACGGTGGGGGGGACTGAACACCTGATGATGGCGGCTGCCCTGGCCAAAGGTGAAAGCATTCTGGAAAATGCGGCCCGTGAGCCTGAGATTGCCGATCTGGCCGACTACCTGAATCGGATGGGGGCCAAGATCGAAGGGGCCGGTACCGACACCATCCGTATTCAGGGCGTCTCTGAGCTGACCCCGGCAGCATACGAGGTGATGCCGGACCGGATTGAGGCCGGCACCTTCATGTGTGCTGCCGCCATAACCGGCGGCGATATCAAGATCAAAGGAATGAAGCTGGAACATCTGGATGCCCTGACCTTCAAGCTGATGGATGCCGGGGCCGAGATCACCAACCGTAACGGTGTGGTGCGGGTGAAAGGCCCCAAGCGTCCTCAGGCAGTCAATATCAAGACCCGTCCCTATCCCGGCTTTGCTACTGACATGCAGGCCCAGTTCATGGCCTTGATGTGCGTGGCCGAAGGGGCCAGTGTGATTTCCGAAAATATCTTTGAAAATCGTTTTATGCATGTCTCCGAGCTGCAGCGCTTTGGCGCCGACATTACCATAGAAGGTAACTCGGCCACGGTCAAAGGGGTCAAGAAGCTGTCCGGTGCGCCGGTCATGGCCACTGACCTGCGGGCCTCGGCCTGTCTGGTGCTGGCTGGTCTGGCCGCAGAAGGTAGCACCGAGATCCAACGGATCTACCACCTGGATCGTGGTTACGAGCAGATCGAGACCAAGCTGGCCGCTTTAGGGGCCGATATTAGACGGGTGCCGGAAGCATGAACAATCAACTGACCATTGCCATTCCCAAAGGTCGCATCCTGACCGAATCAATCGAACTGTTCGCCAAAATCGGACTCCATCTGGAGAGTATGCTGGAAGATTCCCGCAAGCTGATCTTCGAGTACCCGGAGCAGAACCTGCGGGCCCTGATCGTGCGGGCTACTGATGTTCCCACCTATGTGGAGTACGGTTGCGCCGATCTGGGAATTGTGGGCAAGGATACCCTGCTGGAGCAGGATAAGGACCTGTATGAACCGCTGGACCTGAAGTTCGGTTACTGCCGGATGATGGTGGCAGAACCAGCGGGTCTGGCAGCAAGCGATGATCCCGGCCGTTGGTCTCACATCCGGGTGGCCACCAAATATCCCCATATTGCAGAGAAGTATTTTGCTGCCAAAGGGGTACAGGCCGAGATCATCAAGCTGTACGGATCCATTGAGCTGGGGCCGCTGGTGGGACTTTCGGAGCGGATCGTTGACCTGGTATCCACCGGCGAGACCCTGCGCCAGAACGGTCTGGTTGAGGTAGAAACTATTGCTGAAATTACCACCCGTCTGGTGGTAAACCGGGCCTCGCTCAAGACCAAGCACGAGCGGATTCGCGGCATTATTGACGGTCTGGAGAAGGTGCTGGGCTAAGGATGCTGCTGCATACTTGAAGTGACAGGACTTGTATGTATTCACGAGTATCAAAACAGATGCGGGAAGCGATCAGGTTACGGAACTATGTCGTCACCCTGCATGCAACAGAAGAGATGGACGATGACGGGTTTTCCATTTTTGATGTCGAACGGTGTATTCTGCATGGTGAAATTGTTGAACGACAGAAGGAGTCAGCATCTGCAGAGTGGAAGTATCTTGTACACGGTGCAACCTTTCATACACGAGGTATCGGGGTTGTCACCAAAATGAGCATAACCGGCAAGCTGATCATTATTACGGTCTTTGCTCTCTGAACGGAGGAAGCTCTTATGATTTGCGATATCTGCGGAAAAGATACAGCGGTTGTAAAGCAGGTTACCAGAAGCTTTGGAAAGAAGAAAAATCTTCTGATTATCGAAGATATTCCAGTGGTTTCCTGCCCTGCTTGCGGTGAAAGCTACATGACGGCTGAAACGCTGCATGAAATTGAGCGGATCAAGATACATCGTCACAGCTTTGCTGTTAAGCGCCCGGTTGAAGTGACAGCTTTTGCTTGAACAAACTGGAGGGTTGAAGTTGCAGAAAGAGTTGAAGGTTATGAAAGCAGCCCTTAGCCGTTTTGAGTGCTGACATGGAAAGATTTCTTACTGAATATCAGGCCGGTGTAGCAGGAGATGCTATGGATTTCGTTGAATGGTCAGCTTTGGTTGAGATGCGGTATCGCTTGTTGTCAGAAAGAGCTGTGTTGCAGGGTTAGCCAAAGGTTCCGTAAAGGAAAGATCATGCCAATCGAATTTGGTAGTTTTTCATTAGCTCTCGTTGGTGCAATGGTTGGTGGTTTTGTCGGACACTACCTTACAAAAAGTCGGAACGCTGAGAGTAGGTTTAATGAGGCTGCAGCCAAGTTTAGGGATGCCTTCAGGGGTGAGTTACTATTACTCAATACAGCGCTTACCGAAGGTTACAAGGATCCCTGTGAACTGCTTAAGGCTGGCTTTGAAAAACACCGAATAGCAGTTTTTGATTTCAGGCTGTTTCTGAAAGGAAAGCAACGTAAAAATTTTGACCAAGCGTGGCGCAACTACTACGGCTATGACGATGACCCAAATGTAGAACTTGAATTTCTTGCAAAATATTCTGGCCAGGGGTGCAGCATAGAAAGAGGGAAGGAAGCATCGTTCCATGGCTATTGCGAAATTGGGGTGAGACGACCCTCGTGTATCGGATAGTGCTGAAACGTTGACTGACCTATTGATTTCATTTGTCAAAGGAAGACACTATGGCTACACAGCTTACGCAAAATGAGCATGACGCACTCAAGGAATTTTCATCACTTCTGGTTACAAACTTTCCTGACAATTACCTTTATAGTTGCCTGTTTGGATCAAAGTCACGAGGGGATGCCCATAAAGATTCTGATCTGGATGTTGCTGTGATCCTTAAATGTGTGAATTATAAAACCAAGTGCGCAATCATTGATTTGGCTTACGAGGAGCTGTTAAAGACAGACGTTGATATATCACCGTTGATCTTCTCGCAGAGTGATTATGAACGCCAACGGCAAAGCGGTTATCCCCTTATTCAGGAAATTGAACGGGATAAGGTAATGTTATGACCAAAGAGGTTTTGAATGCTGAGCTGAACCGGGGAGACGAGTCTCTACGCAGTGCGAATGTGCTTGTGAGAGAATCTTTATGCCTCGATGCCATGTCTCGCTGTTATTACGCAGTATTGCACTATACGAGAGCAATGTTGTTGCTACGAAACATTTCTCCTAAAAGTCATCATGGTGCTTTTTTGCTTTTCAGCCAGCAATTTGTCAAAACTGGAGACATCTCACAAGAGTTTGGAAAGATATTGGCGCGACAACAAAAGTTGCGCGAAGAAGCAGATTATTCTACCGAAGCATCTTTCTCAACTGAGGATGTTATTTCTGCCCTGGAAGATGTCGAAAAATTCAGAGCGTTGGCATACCAAACCTGCGAGTCAGCCCGATAAATCGCGTAAAATCAATAGACCTCCGCAAGGTGATCACACAACCACAGAGAACAAGGACAATAAAAATGCTGTTTCTCGATATCAACGACACCGATTTCGACCACCAGTTCAGCGCTATCCTGACCCGTGGTGAGGAAACCTCGCTGCAGGTGATCGAGGTGGTGCAAGGAATTATTCAGGATATCCGCAGCAGTGGCGATGATGCCCTGCTGGAGTACACCAACCGTTTTGACCGGCTTGGTCTGGCCGATGCCGCCGGGCTGGAGATAACCGCTGACGAGATTGAGGCTGCTGTGTCCGCTGTGCCTGCCGACGATCTGGCAGCCCTGCAGCTGGCCTGTGAGCGGGTGGCCCGCTTCCACGAAAAGCAAAAGCAGCAGACCTGGATATCTACAGAAGAGAGCGATATCCTGCTGGGGCAGAAGGTGACCCCGTTGAATCGGGTCGGCATCTATGTGCCGGGCGGCAAGGCCAGCTACCCCAGCAGTGTGATTATGAACGCCGTACCGGCCAGGGTGGCCGGGGTGCGCGAGATTATCATGGTCTGCCCCACGCCGGGTAATGAGATCAATCCGGCGGTGCTGGCTGCGGCAAAACTTGCCGGTGTAGACCGGATCTTCCGGGTTGGCGGTGCCCAGGCTGTGGCTGCCCTGGCCTACGGTACTGCCAGTATCCCCAAGGTGGACAAGATTACCGGACCGGGCAATATCTACGTGGCCACAGCCAAGCAGTTGGTCTTTGGTCAGGTGGGGATCGACATGATCGNNCGCCGGTCCCAGCGAGATTCTGGTGATCAACGATGGCGCCGGTAATCCGGCCCACATTGCCGCAGACCTGCTCTCTCAAGCCGAGCATGATGAGCTGGCCTCCTCAATCCTGATCACCACTGACCGCAGCTTTGGTGAAAAGGTCGCAGCCGAGGTAGAACGTCAACTGGCCCTGCTTACCCGTGAATCCATTGCGCGGGCTTCATGGGACAAGTTTGGTGCCGTGATCGTGGCCGGTTCGCTGGAAGAGGCTGCTGCCTTTTCCAACCGGATTGCGCCGGAACACCTGGAGCTGGCAGTCAGCGACCCGTTCGGTCTGCTGCCGCTGATTGAGCATGCTGGTGCGATCTTTATGGGGCACTGGACCCCTGAGGCTGCCGGTGATTATCTGGCCGGCCCGAACCACACCCTGCCCACCGGCGGTACGGCCCGTTTTTTCTCGCCGCTGTCAGTGGATGACTTTGTCAAGAAATCCTCCATTATCAGCTTCTCGGAAGCCGGGCTCAAGCGGTTAGGTGACCGGATCGTGCAGATAGCCGGTCTGGAAG
Organism: Geobacter sp. UBA6169; assembly: GCA_002422265.1. Taxonomy (GTDB): domain Bacteria; phylum Desulfobacterota; class Desulfuromonadia; order Geobacterales; family Pseudopelobacteraceae; genus Trichlorobacter. The sequence continues at coordinate 16,018 of DIUB01000117.1, read as the reverse complement.
GGCTTGAAGCCCATGCGCAATCGGTCAGCATCCGACTGGGAGGTCAGGCATGAGTTGCTTGCGTCCTGCCATTACCAATATGGCCGGTTATGTGCCAGGGTTTCAGCCGGCAGATATCGCCTCCTGGATCAAGCTGAATACCAATGAAAATCCGTACCCCCCGTCACCAAAGGTCAAAGAGGCGATTCTGGCAGAACTGGGTGACGATGCTGCCCTGCTGCGCACCTACCCCAGTGCCTCCAGCGAAAAACTGCGTCAGACAGCTGCGGAGTTGTACGGTTTTGACCCGTCCTGGAT
>DIUB01000117.1:0-15697 GCA_002422265.1 Geobacter sp. UBA6169 | reverse complement strand
GATCCAGGGGGCGCGGGTACGCACCTTCGGTCTGACGGACGACCTGAAGCGGATAGCCGATTTTCCTGAACGGTACAGTGGCAAGCTGTTCTTTTTGACCACCCCCAACTCACCGCTGGGGTTCGCGTTTCCGCTGGCCTATATCGAGGAACTGGCCACCCGCTGCAATGGCCTGCTGGTGGTTGATGAGGCGTATGCAGACTTCAATACGTTCAATGCACTGGAGCTGGTGAAGCGGTATGAAAACGTGGTGGTAACCCGTACGCTCTCCAAGAGCTATGCCCTGGCAGGGATGCGGCTGGGGCTGGCCATTGCCCGGCCCGAGATCATTGCAGCCCTGGACAAGATCCGCGATCACTATAACCTGGACCGCCTGGCCCAGGCAGCCTGCGTGGCTGCTTTGCAGGATCAGGAGTACTTCCGGCTGCGTTGTGATCAGGTGGTGGCCACCCGGCAGTTTTTTGTCTCAGCATTGCACTCTTTGGGCTATACGGTACTGGAATCAGCCGGTAACTTTGTTTTTGCATCGCCGCCGGACAGGAACGGAAAACGGGTGTATGATGGCCTGTACGCCCGTAAAATTCTGGTCCGTCATTTCAGTGATCCGTTGCTGGCCCATGGCTTGAGGATTTCTATCGGCAGTCGTGAAGAGATGGAGCAGACCCTGATCGCCATCAGGGAGATCGGTTGATAGGGAGGAAGAGCATGCAGCTTTCTGATATGCACATCCGGTGTGGTCAGTGTGGTTTTAACTATTCGCGGGTCGATACCGAGGCATGGGGACGTTTCAGCTCACGCAGGATCATGTGTCCGATCTGCGGCTGGACGGTCTATGAAGAGCATCGCTGGGATGAGGATGGCTCCTCCAATCTGATGAAGCGCAATGAGGCTCAAGGGTTCGGAGCCTACCGCCTGATACCGCCCGGTGGCTATACCGGTTACAATGCCTTTCATTCAGAGCCGCCGCCGGAAGTACTGAACCATATCAAAGAACTGCTGTCGGACAAGGGCTGGAAGGGGTATCTGTCGCTCTGGGATACAAAGGAGAAGAAGGCCTTCCTGGTGGTGGGACATCCACTGAATAAATTTGACGCTGCCGGCACCAACGGGGTGAGATGAGAGAGGTTGATCATGCGTAACGCCGAGATTGAACGGAAAACATCTGAAACAAGCGTGACAATCAAGCTTCAGCTTGACGGTAACGGCAAGACAGACATCAGCACCACGGTGCCGTTTCTTGACCATATGTTGAACCTGTTTGCCCGGCACGGCCTGTTTGATCTGCAGGTGACGGCGCAGGGCGACACGGAGATCGATGCCCATCATACGGTGGAGGATGTCGGCATCGTGCTGGGAGAGGCAGTTAAGCGGGCCTTGGGAGACAAGCAGGGGATTGCGCGCTACGGAACTGCCGTGGTGCCGATGGATGAGACCCTGGTTGCGGTGACCATTGACCTGTCTGGCCGTCCCTACCTGGTCTACCATGTGCCGCTGCCCAAGGTGAAGCTGGGCAGTTTTGATGTTGAGCTGGCCCGTGAGTTCTTTCAGGCCTTTGCCAACAGCTGCGGCTGCAACCTGCACCTGAACCTTCAGTATGGTGATAACGTGCACCACATTATCGAGGCCTGCTTCAAGGGATTTGGTCGCGCACTGGATAGCGCGGTCAGGTGTGATGAACGGGTCAGCGGTGTGCTGTCAACCAAAGGGGTGTTGTGACGTCAGGATCATCATAAATGCACAAACGGCGGTTTTCCTTGTGGAGAACCGCCGTTTGTCTGTTTATCAGCTACTTGATCTCTTTGAGCAGTGCTCTGGCCCGTTTTGCCTCTTCGCTCTTCGGATAATCGGTGGTAAGGCGCCTCAGCAGGTACTGGGTGCTCTTGACATCCTTGAGTGCCTTGAAGGACAGGGCCTGTTTGAGCATGGCCGCCGGGGCCTTTTCTTTTTTGGGGTACTGTTTGATCACTTCCTGAAACTCAAGGATCGCCTGTTCGTAGCTTTTCTCGCCGTAGTAGGTCTCACCGATCCAGTAGCGGGCATTGGCCACCAGATCATGGTCGGGATGCTGTTCAATGAACCGGGTCAGGTGGCTGCGTGCCTCCGGCAGGTTCCCGTTTTTGAAGATCTCCAGCCCTTTCAGGTACAGGGCGTCTGCTGTGGCAGGCGTTGCCCCGGCACTGGCGACACCTTCTTTCAGCCGCTTGTTCAGTTCATCAACCGCAACCTGCAGTTTTACGATCCGGTCTTCCAGGGCAACGATCCGCCGGTCGGTGTCTTCACGGTAACGGGTCAGTTCCTCGGCAGGCTTTCTGACCGCTAGCCCCTGATCTTCAAGACGCCCGGTCAGGTTCTGCAACTCTGACTTGAGGCTGTCCAGGTTTGCCTGCAGATCGGCATCATTTTTGCGCAGTGCGGTAAAGTCGGATTTGACGTTCTTGTCCTCTTCACGGGCGGTTACCAGGTCTTTTTCCAGGCTGTAGAGCCGGGTCTTGGTCTCATCGGCTTCGCGACGAACGGCATCCACTGAACCGGTTGAAGCACATCCTGCAAGCATGCCGGCCAAAAGCAGCGTGACAGGAAGGAGTACCTTTTTCATAACATAACCTCCACTGATCGGCGTATAGGGCGCCGCATTGAATGGAAAACGTTATACTATACGACACGCTGTAAGACAAGCAGCACCGTAGCATCATAAACAGACAGGGCCGGCCGGAAAGTCCGGTCGGCCCCGTCAACAGGCGAATGTAACGGCAGCTGATTACTCGCGGACAAAGGTGTCCATGTCACTGTCGCTGACCATACCCATCAGGTGGGCATACTCGGCTTCTATCAGGGCATAGTGACCTTCGGTCTCCTTCACCACGCGGGCAAAGATCGCCTTGACCATCGGATCCACTACATCGGCAGCCAGCTGGGTGTACTGTCCGATGCATTCTTTCTCTTCCTGCAGTGCCAGTTCCAGTGCCTTCTGTTCACCCATGTCTTCAGTGATGGCCTTTTCAAGCTTCATGTAGGTTGGATTTTTGGTGTCAACCGGGCTGGTCATGAAGGTCTGCAGGTCGCCGAAATCAGTACCCTTGTAGTGATCAAAGAAGTGTTTGATATGGGTTGCCTCTTCTGCAGCCAGCATTTCCAGCACCTTCTTGGCCCGCTCGTTCTTTGCCACCGAAGCGGCGCGGATGTAAAAATCCATACTGTCTTTTTCAGCCTTGATGGCCAGCTTCAACGCCTCCTGTACTGAATACTCCTTGCCCATGTCTGTACCCTCCTCTGACGGTTATTGATTCTGTTGTCATCGCTTATACCTGCTATTTACAAATCTTCAACCCCGCGCACGAAAAAAAACTACCGACTGAGTAAAAAACGATAATCAGCCGCCTTGACCAGGCTTTCCCAGTGGCCGGTTGCCTTGCCGATGCCGGTGCCGCCCCAGAACAGCAGCACCACCAGCAGCGCAAAGATGATGCCGGGGATTGCGGTTTTGCTGAATGTAGACATACTGAGGGCGGTATGCACCCTGCAGTGGCTGATGCAGCGCCAGCAGCCAATGCACTCAGCATGGTTAACCCGTTCTGCGTGCATGATATCAAGCCGTGATGGGCAAACCTGGTTACAGACCCCGCAGGAGACGCATTTCTTCTCTTCCCGCCTGACTGTAAGGGGCGAGAGCAGCGCCAGCAGGCCCAGCAGCGCACCGTAGGGGCAGAGGTAGCGGCAGAACGGGTTTCTAAGCGGGAAAGAGAGGAGCAGCAGCAAACCGATGACCGCCAGGGTAGTCAGGGAGGGCGAAAGAAACAGTTCTGCCAGCCTGGCATCTGAAACAGCATGGTAGTCGCTGCCGAGGAATTGCTGGAGCAGGGGCAGGGACCAGGCAACAGCGGTTGCAATAAAATAGGCCATCAGCAGATATTTGATACCACGCAGCCCTTTGTCAACCAGTGACGGCGGGAACCAGTTGCGGCGTAGTCGGGAAAAGCCAAGTTTCCAGAGCCATTCCGAAATTGTGCCGATGGGGCAGATCCAGGAGCAAAAACTGCGTCGCATCAGCCATGACACGATTACCACCGTAACGAAGATCACCACGGCCGCCGGATGGACCGGATTGATACCGCCCCCCTTCAGCCAGGCAGCAGTGCCGAAGAGACCGGATATGGGCAGAAAGGCGTCAATGGCCGCGGGCCGCAGGGCTGTGTCTGCCCCCTGAAGGGCAAGCTGCAAAAAGGTGACGAAGCGATAGATGATCTGCACTGAAAGCAGCAGGAAGATGATCTGAATCAAGCTGCGCAACGGCTGGACATAGCGGTCGGACATGGAATACCTCGCCAGACAGAGGGCGGGTGACTTGCACCTGCTATCCTCAAATCTTCTTGCTGTAATTATTATAATCTGTCAATAAAACTATCAATCGCATAAGTTTAGCATGATACCGGCCATACTCAATCTGATTCTGTACGTTCTGGTGGGGGTAATGGTCGGCTGCACAGTATTTCCCATCTGCCTGGTACTTCATGTCGCGAGGTCTGCAGTCACCATGAAAGCATTCCCTTCACTGATACTGCTTTTTTTGAAACGTTTTATCCCGGCATCGCTGGTTTTCATCGGCACGATGGTGATTCTTTTTGAAGTTGACGAATATGCCCACAAGACTTTTCTGGTCGAGATCGGCGTGCGATCTGACGACGTGTTTCTTGAGAAGCTGCATAACCACCTGTTCTCATCATTGGTACCGGTCGGTGTACTGCTTTTTCTGGCGATGACCGCCGTCTGTTTGCTGTTTGCCCTTCAGCGTAGACAGCAGCTTGCCAGTGATGCCAGACAGCAGGAGCAGCTCTACAAGATTCAGCTTTTGCTTGATTCAACCCAGGAGGGGATCTACGGCACGGATCATCACGGCTGCTGCACCATGGCTAACAAGGCCTGTGCCCGGATGTTGGGGTTTGACAGCCCGGACCAGCTCCTGGGGCAGCAGATGCATAATCTGATGCACCACACCAGATCTGATGGTAGTCCCTATCCGGTAGAGGAGTGTACGGCGCATCGGATGAGTGAAACCGGCGTGGTGAACGTGGTTGAAAACGAACTGTTCTGGCGCCGGGACGGCAGTTCTTTCCCGGTTTCCTACAGTGTCCTGCCGATGCGGGACGGCAAGCAGGCGGTCGGCATGGTCTGCAGCTTCATGGATATCACCGCAAAACTGCAGATAGAGGATCAGCTGCGACAGGCCCAGAAAATGGAGGCGGTGGGGCAGTTGTCAGGGGGAATCGCCCACGACTTCAATAATATACTCCAGATTGTCTCCAATAATACCCGGCTGGCAATGGAACGGTTTGATGCCGCTGATGCTGTGTATGCCAGTCTGCAGGAAATCCTCACCGCTGTTGAGCGCGGCGCAAACCTTACCCGCAGCATGCTGGCCTTCAGCCGGAAACAGTTTGTGCGGATGAAACCGCTTGAGTTGAACCGGATGCTTGTTGATGCCCTGCTGCTTGGCCAGAAGCTGTTGCCCAAGAGTGTCCGGCTGGAGTTTCTTCCCTGCCCGGAACCTCTGCATGTGATTGGAGACAGCACCCTGTTGCAGCAGGTGCTGTTTAATCTGCTCACCAACGCCCGTGATGCCATGCCCGATGGTGGTGCCATTACGATTACCACCAGATTGATTGAAACTCCTGATCCCGAGTTGCTCAGACTGCATAACTGCTCCCACAAAGGAATGTTTGCCTGTCTGATGGTCATTGATCAGGGGCCGGGTATTCCTGAAGAGATTCGTCAGAAGATTTTCGATCCTTTTTTTACCACCAAGGAGGTCGGGCACGGTACCGGGCTCGGGCTGTCCATGGCGTTTGGCACCATGCAGCAGCACGGCGGATTTCTAACCATTACCGAAACATCAGAAAAAGGGACGACTCTTGCCGCCTGTCTGCCATTACAGGAACCTCCCCCTGCATGATTCTTTCATACATACCCCAAAGAATGAATAGTATAAAAAAGCCAGTTACATCAGTTTTGTAGCTTGAATTCTCCGTTGAATCCTCCTGCTTCCCGCATACGAAGATCATACAGCCGCCTTTTTCCGGTTATAGCGTAATACGTCGGCTTGCTCTAAATATAACCAAATAAAACAAGCGGTTTACATGCAATGGTGTGATGGTTGAAATAATTGGCACCCAAAATGCTTATTAACAGATCAGAACGTAACGCTGCAGGAGAAGGAGTCCATCATGAAAACAACAATCCTTAAAACAGCACTCGCACTTTTGGGGGCAGGCGCATCATCGGCATTTGCTGCAACTGCAGGAGCCGCTCCTGAAGGCAGTGGTCCACTGGCCTGGTTCTTTATCGGATTCGGCGTCATGGTGATCATGCTGCAGGCGGTTCCTGCGCTGATTCTGTTCGCCTCCATGCTTAAAGGCCTGTTTGCCGCTTCAGAAAAAGAAGCTACGTTCCCCAAGGCATAAAATGAGTCAGCTGTACATTGTGTAACCGTAAGGCAGGGAAGAACCGATACAGATTATTACCGGTACCCTGCACAACCAACGCGCTGTTACTATTCATATTAAAGGAGAAAAACCATGAAAGCAGTCACTACTACCATCGTCAGTGCCACCACCCTGCTGCTCGCCAGTCTGACCAGCGCCATTGCCTCTTCCGGCTCTGCCGAGCGGATAGACACCAGCCTGACCTACAACAGCGGCATCCTGGTGCTGGCCTTTGCCGGATTTCTCGCACTGGTGGTTGTCGTACAGACCATCCCGGCCCTGATCAGCCTCTACGGTATGATCAAGGGGGCAGCCGAGGCAGCCAAAAGCACGGAAGCCCGTTCAACGGCATCGAACAAATAGAAGCCTGCACCAGCTTAAAGGAGGATACCGTCATGTCGGCACTTTTTGATACCATTGGCCAGGTCAAGTCCGTCTATACCCTGGTTGATTTTTACCAGTANNCCGGCTCCCTTTTCTGTTTATGTTTACTGTTCTGCTATCCTTTGGCATACTGTCCCGCATTAAAGAGGGTTCATATTAAGGGTCTGTCATGTCGGCGATCCGTTCCGATCCAATCCGTATCACTTTCAAACAAATGGGGTGTCCGCAGATGCAGATTACTATTCCCGGAACAGGCAGCATTGAGCTGAAGCATCTGGTGTGTGACTATAATGGTACCATTGCCCGTGACGGGCACCTGATGTCCAATCTTGACAAGACCTTTGCAGAGCTGGCAGGGCAGTTCACCATCCATGTGCTTACTGCCGACAGCGGCGGAACCGTTACCCGGGAGCTTGAAGGGCTGCCCTGCAGGTTGCATATCATCACCCCCGGTAACGAGGCCGAGCAGAAAGAGGCCTACATTTTGGGATTGGGGGCTGAATCGGTGGCCTGTATCGGCAATGGCGCCAATGACCGCTTGATGCTGAAGTCGGCCCGCCTTGGCATAGCGGTTCTTGAAGGTGAAGGAGCGGCTACCGGTGCGCTTTTGCATGCCGATATTGTGGTGCGGAGCATCTACGATGCGCTTGGGCTGTTTATGGTGCCTCAGCGTATTACCGCAACTTTGCGGACATAACACCCACTGGGAGGAGCTTTTATGCGACATCGTCTGAAACTCGTCGGTTCGGTCTGCCTGCTGATCATTGCGGTCTGTGCAATGGCATTTGCCGCATCACCTTCTTCTTCACCTGTCTTTCCTGTTGATCGCGAGCTGTTCAAGTTTTATCCGTCATTGATGGTGTATGAACAGACAAAGGCCGGATTTACTGAGCCGGAGACCTGCGCCGGTTGCCATCAGAAGCAGTATGACGAATGGCACGGCTCGTTACACAGCCTGGCCTTTATTGATCCGGTCTATCAGGGGGAGTACAACAAGGCGGTCAAGGAGGTTGGCAGCGGTATTTCAAAGCACTGCTCCAGTTGCCATACACCGGCAGCCACGGTTACCGGTGAAATAAAAGGACCGGGCCTGAGCGGGCTTTCGGCAGTGGCCAAGGCCGGTGTTTCCTGTGATGTCTGCCACTCAGTCAGCAGCCTGCACCCCTGCAAAACCCCCAGCAGGGAACCCCAGAACGGTTCATTGGCCCTGCGTCCCGGTGAAGACGGGAAAGATGGTCCGGTGCTGGTCAAGCGTGGTCCCCATAAACCGGCTGAAGGGTGTGGCGGCGGTTTCCATGACTGCAGGCAGACCGACTTCCACGCCAAGTCTGACCTGTGTGCCTCCTGCCATCAGGTCTTCCATTACGACAAACATTATCCCCTGGAGGCCACCTATCGGGAATGGAAGTACAGCCCCTACGCCCAGAAGGATATCCACTGCCAGGATTGCCATATGGTCGGGCACGATACTTTTGTCAAGGCAGCCGACAGCATGACCAAGCCGCAGCGCAGCGACTATCGTCACTACTTTAACGGTGCCAACTACCTGCTCTATTTCCTTGCGTCTGAAGCGGCCAAAAAGGCGGGGGACAAGGATCAGGCCGCCCGCTTGATGCATCAGTACGAGATGGCAGTGAAGCGGCTTCAGAAGGCGGCTGAACTTGAGATCACCCCCAACTATCGGAACGGTCGGCTGGCAGAGGTCAAGGTGCGGGTCAAGAATATCCGTGCTGGTCACAATCTGCCCACGTCGCTTACCAATGTTCGTCAGATGTGGCTTGAGGTGACTGCAAAAGATGAAAAAGGCACCGTGGTGCTGACCAGCGGCTCACTGACCAAAGACGGCTCCCTGCCGCCGGACGTGCGTAAATTCAGCTCTGACGGCATGGGCAGCGATATGCACTTTGCCATTGACCCCTGGGTGGTAACTGCCTTCTCCAGCCATGAGACCATCCCGCCCAAGGGATACAAGGATGCCTGGTTCGGTCTGCAGCTGCCCAAAGGGAGTAAGCAGATCACGGTTGAGGCCAGATTACGTTACCGGCAGGCAGACCAGAAGGTTGCCGAGGCGCTTTTAAAGGCCGTACCAAAGGACATCGATCTTGCCCGGGACTACGGTATTACCAAGATACCAATCCTGCCGGTGGTTGATATGACGTCCGGTAAAAAGGTGTTGACGGTTACTGCGCGGTAAACGGTCGGTATTACCGATGAGTATGATCCCTCTCTGCAGCAGCAGGGGGGGATTTTTTTATGCGTTTTTCCGCATGGAAAATCAATATACACCCCGGAACCCTGTATAACTTATCCATACACCTAAAAATAATAAATAATACTAATACTTTAGTGACTGTATGGTTGTAGGTGCCTGAACGGCACCTGTTCTGCGTATTGCAATTGTATACAGTTCAGTGGTCGCTGTTTGGCGTTGTAGAACAGTTTTTCATAAAAAAATCAATCCTGATTACCTGCTGTTATGCACAAGGTCGTGCAAATGGTCCTGACTGGCACGATGCATGCTCATAGATAAACAACTTTTAATTATCAGGCTGTATCGTTGGGAGGATGTCATGAAAACAATCGTACTCACCTTGATCGCTCCGATCCTGGCCGGTAGTGCCGGCCCGGCAGCAGCAGCATCGGTAGCGGCAGATAAGGCCGACAGCGGCATGCTGATCTGGTTCTTTATCGGATTTGCTGTGATGGTGCTCCTGTTTCAGGCGACACCGGCACTGGTTACCTTTTTTTCGATGCTGAAAGGGCTTTTTTCATCATCTCCTGCAGATGCTTCTTTCTCTCCTTTTAAAAGTGGAAAACATCGCAATTAGCAAAACCTTTCATACACTGTTTTTCCAGAGAGACAAGGGTGGTGGATATGCAAGGTGTTCTGATAGCAGATGAAAACGTCGAGTCCCGCAAGGTGCTGGCCGACCTCTGCATTGAGGCCGGCTACAACGTGATGGTAACCACCTCGGCCGCCAACGTGCTGCACGGCATTTTAAAGAAATCAGCCCAGGTGGTGCTGCTGAGTAGTGAATTTGACGAGCTGGCAGCTGCAGAACTGATCCCGCTGCTTAAAAAGTGCAGCCGCGATCTGACCATCATTCTGGTTTCAGATGAGACCTCGCTACCGACTATTCGCAAGATGCGTAAAGAGGGGATTTTTTATCATTCGTTGAAGCCGATTGACCCGGCGGACCGTGAAGAGTTGCGACAGGCGGTGGCCTGCGCCTTTGAGAATATGAAGAATTCATAGAGTCAGGCAGCTGAACCGGAAAATACAGCCGAACATTAGCCGGCATAGATAAAAGGAGGAGTCATCATGGAGTTATTCGGAGCAATCGGACACGTCAAGTCGGTCTACACACTGGTTGATTTTTACCAGTACATCAAAACAGTTGAATATCTGATCTGCGTTGCGTTTTTCGTCGGTTTTCCGATGTTCTACCGCTACATGATGAGTGGCAAGAACAGCACACAGGAAACAGTCCGCTAGGAACATCCGGTTTCTGCGCAACTACCGGTGTCTGTGACAAGAAGACACCGGCCATCTTTTTACAAGGAGAGGGCTATGCATGCAGTAAAGCAAACGATGATCCTGGGAGTGACCGCTGTCCTGATGATGCTGGCTGCCAGCCTGTGCTTTGGCGCGGGAATTCCGGACAAGGTCAGCATCGGTGATATCCAGAAGTATTATGCACCGGTTGACTTCAACCATGCCGCACATATCAACAGCCTGAAAGACTGTGGTCTGTGTCACCACCATACCACCGGCGCCCAGGTGGCCGATCCCAACTGTGCCCGCTGTCACAAGAACAGCGGCGCTCAGCCCGTTGTCAGCTGCAAGGGCTGCCACGTTGCAGAACCTTTCACACCTGAGGCACTCAAGCAGCAGCGCGATCAGCATCCGCCAATCTATCACCGCGATAAACCGGGGCTGAAAGCTGCTTACCATGTCAGCTGTCTGGGATGCCACCAGAAGATGGGTGGACCAACCGGCTGTCAGGATTGCCATACGCGCAATGACAGTGGTGATGCACTCTTCAAATCAGGCAAATATGCGCCCAAGGCGCCTGCCAAGCCGCAGGCAGCACACCACTGAACCGATATCCACGGGAAGGAGAACGTGTACCATGATTGAACGTCGAGATTTTCTGAAAGGGTGTCTGGCCTGCGGTGTGACAGCAGCAACCGTCAGTGTTGCCGGCGGCAAGGCGATGGCTGCCGGTTCGTTTGAAGGCTACCCTGATGCCATGGGGGTGCTGGTGGATCTGACCAGGTGCGTTGGCTGCCGCAGTTGCGAGGCGGCCTGCAACGCAGAGCAGAAGCTGCCTGAGCCGGATCTGCCCTTTGATGATACGTCGGTATTCAAGGATAAGCGGCGCACCACAGAAAAGGCCTATACGGTTGTCAACGAATACAAGGTTGCCGACAAGGAGACACTGTACCGGAAGATGCAGTGCAACCACTGTACTGAACCGGCCTGCCTCAGTTCATGCTTTGTCAACGCTTACACCAAGACCAAGGAAGGCGCTGTTATCTATAACGCCAAGGTCTGTGTCGGCTGCCGCAACTGCATGATCGCCTGTCCTTTCAATATTCCGGCCTACAGCTACTCAAGCCCATTGAACCCGCTGGTGCAGAAATGCATCTTCTGCTACGACACCCGCCTGAAAGACGGCAAGCCTCCGGCATGTGTCGATATCTGCCCGCAGCAGGTCATGACCTTCGGCCGCAGGGCAGACCTGATCAAGCTGGGACACGACCGGATTCAGGCCAACCCCGGCAAATATGTGGACAAGCTGTATGGTGAGAAGGCGGTGGGCGGCACCAGCTGGATGTACCTGAGCAGTGTTGATTTTGACAAGGTTGGTTTTGACGGCCATATCCAGAATGAGCCGATCATCTCAAACGTAAAAGACTTCCTGGGATTTGTGCCGATGGTGCTTTCCATCTGGCCGGCCCTGTTCACCGGTGTACATCTGCTGGCCACGAAAAACAAGGATGGCCACCATGACCATGAGGAGGGAGACCACCAATGAAACTATTTCTGGCACGCAATCCCAATACGCAGATTATCGACAGTCTGCGCAAGGATAATGACACCGGTCGTCCCTGGACCCTGATGGAAAAGATCTTTCTGGGGCTGACCCCCAAACAGTATATGGCGCAAGCCATGAGCAACCCGCTGAACTGGGTCTTTGCCGCAATCCTGCTGGTCGGTATTCCGTTTATTATCGCCCGTTTCATCTTTGGTCTCTCGTGGGCCGTTGGTGACCCCTATGACAACGCCTGGGGTCTGTTTCTCGGTTTTGGTCTGTTTGGTATGGTGCCGCTTTCATCATCAGGTTTCCAGCTAGGCTCTGCGGTTGAGGTGTTTGGTCGGCATGATTTTGAACCGATCGAGCGGCTGGGCATTCTGAACGGCATACTGGGCTATTTTTTCGCCGTTATCTTTCTGATGTGTGACCTGGGGCAGCCCTGGCGACTGATCTACCCGATGTTTGTTTCCTGGGGGCCCGAAGCGGTATTGTTTCTGGTGGCCTGGCACGTTGCCACCTACCTGTCGGTGCAGGCTGCGGAAACCTCAACCGCGTTTTTTGAATGGATGGGCTGGCCCGCAGGCAGAACCTTTGTCAAGAAGATGGCGCTGGGTCTGGCTGTGGCAGGCATCATCCTTTCAACCCTGCACCAGGGCGCTCTGGGGGCACTTTCAACCTATGCTCCGGGCAAGATCCATCCGCTCTGGTATTCATCGTCATTCCAGTGGCTCTATTTCTTTGTCTCTTCGTTACCGGGCGGTCTCTGCATGGTTATCGTGGTCAGTACCATTGCAGTGAAAACCATGGACTGGCGTTGTGATGCCACCTTTAAAAACAGCCTGAGCAAGCTGCAGGTGTCACTTGCCAAAGGTGCCTCCATGGGTCTGATCACCTATCTGGTCATCCGCCTGATCGGTGTTGCCCATGACAATAAATGGGCCTATCTGACCACCGGCTGGGGTGGCTGGTGGCTGTTCGAGATCGGTTTTGGAGTGATCCTCTCACTGGTGCTCTTGACTGCCGGTATTCGTAACAACAGCGTTACACTGGTGCGGTTGGGGGCCTGGACAACTATCATCGGGGTCGTGCTGAACCGCCTGAACGTCTATATGATCACATTCAACTGGCAGAATGGTCATGTCCATATACCACCCTTCAGGGAGATCATGATCGTTATCACCGTCTACTCCATCTACATCATGACCTATCGCGCCATACTGTACCGCTGGCCGATCCTGTTCAAATGGAAGACCCGCTACAGCGAGTATGCAGTGCTTGAGCCCAAGCCGGCAGCCGTTACCGCGCCGGAAGCGGCAGGCAGCAAGTAATACAACCGACTCTCCCTCCGCCCGCACCGTGCGGGCGGGGGTATTCAGGAGATCAACATGAAACGAGCACTCACCATCGCGCTGGCAGGCCTGGTCGGACTGATGACTTCCCAGGCCGGTGCAATCGACTTGAAGGATATCAGCTACGATACCAAAGAGGCCGGTAAAGTGGTCTTCAGCCACAGCAGGCATCTGGCAAAAAAAGGGCAGCGCGGCACACCGGCTTTCAGTTGCGCCACCTGTCATACCGGCAACAAGACAAAAAGACGTTACACCATGGAAGATATGTACAAGGGAGAGTCCTGCGGAGCCTGCCACAATGGCAAACAGGCCTTTGATGCCCATGAGTGCAGCAAGTGCCACCAGGTGAAGGAGGTCGTTTATCAGGTAAAGGAAACCGGACCGACTCCTTTCAGCCACACGAAACACCTTGCCAAGGTAAAGGATTGTGCAGCCTGCCACACCAGGCTGTATAAGACCGGCAAGAACCCTGCGGTTAGCATGGCCGAGATGGAAAAGGGCAAGTCCTGCGGCTTCTGCCACAACGGAAAAGCGGCCTTTGGGGTCGATAAATGCAGCAGATGCCACAAGAGTCCGGAGCTGACCTACTCGACGCCACCGGTGCCCAAGGCAGTTTTCAGCCATGCCTTCCACACCCAGGCCTATAGTTGCAGGGATTGCCATACCAACATCGTCAAGCCGGATATGAAGGGCAACAAGCGAATCAGTATGGCAGCCATGGAAAAAGGTCAGTCCTGCGGTGCCTGCCATAACGGGAAAACAGCCTTTTCGGTCAAGGGTGATTGCGCAAAATGCCACACCGGATTCAAGCTGCCCGCAAACATGACGTTCAAAAACTCAAAGGGCACCATTATCGGCCACTTCAGCCACGGGTTCCATACCGCTGCCTATCAGTGCAGCGACTGCCACACCAGGTTGTATCCCTACGGTAACGGCAAGCGGATTACCATGAAAGAGATGGAAAAAGGCGCATCATGCGGTGCCTGTCATGACGGGAGATCTGCTTTCTCGGTCAAGGGTGATTGCCTGAAGTGCCATAAGAGCTCCTGAGATGTAATGGCCGGCAGGCAGGTGGCGCAACCTCCTGCCGGCGTTTTTTCGCCCTGTCTGTCTGGAGGTGCCGTATGTTCCAGAGTATAACCGCTCGAACGATTGTCCCGGTTGGATTCGCAGTAACCGGATTTGTCGCGGTCTGCTGCTTCAGTCTCTATGCGATAATGAAGCAGGATATGATCGAGGCCGCAACCAAGCACGAACGAAACATTGCCAGTACAGTCGTACTCTCCACACGCTATGCCATGTTGCACAATGACCGCGAACATCTGGGCAACATCATCGCCAATATCGGACAGCAACAGGGCATTGAGCATCTGCGCGTATTCAACCATGACGGTTTTATCACCTTCTCACGGAACAAGACCGAGATCGGCCACCAGGTTAACAAGAGGGTTGAAGGGTGCAGCGGCTGCCATAGTGGTGAGAAACCGGTCGAGCAACTGGCTGCCGAAAAACAGACCCGCCGCTTTATGAATGAGCGGGGCGTAGAAGTCCTTGCCTTTGCTCAACCGATCTATAATGAACCTTCCTGCACGACATCCTGTCACTACCATCCGGCAAGCCATAAAGTCCTTGGTATGATTGATATCGGTCTTGACCAGGGGCCGCTACAAAATTCACTCGCACTTATGCGTTACCGTATGATAGTGTTTACACTTATGACGCTGGTTCTGACAGTGGGTGGCGTTGCTGCTCTGCTGAACCGTTCATTCTTCATGCCACTCAAGAAACTGGTTGCTGTAACCAGCTCTGAAGAGACAGCCGCATCAGAAAAACAGCTGGAATCCGGATATGGTGAGCTCTCACTGCTGGCCCGAAACTACCACAGCCTGATTGTGCGCCTGAATGAAACCCGCGAAGCATTGAAACACTGCCGTAGCTGTAACAAGGAAGAGGGTGGAGACTAGCCGGTTCGCTGTTTGTAACAGCCATTCCTTGCGTGCAGACTATGTGGTAACCGTACAAAGGTACAGCTCCATGACCACTCAGGAAGCCGGCAAAGCGCTTTCGTCTGAAGTACAAAGGAAGGCGCTGCAGGATTCATTACAACGCTTGCGCACGCGTTCCCATCAGGGAATGTGGGCCATAGCCGCCTTTGCCGGTATCAGCGTGCCGGCCATGCTCAGTGAGCAAATTTTCCCCCCCCTGACTCCAGAAGTAAAAAAGATACTGGGTACACCCCCCTCCAGCAACATGATCAGTGCTTTGCTGGTGGTGTACGCATTCTCGGCAATTTTGCTCGTACTGGGCAGAATCACCAATGGCTCACCCAAGATGGTCTCATTCAGCCACATCGGCTACCTGATCTGCTTTTATGCCTTTTATTATTTTTCCGGCGTGCTGCCTGAAAACTTCTGGGCGGTGTTGGCTACCGGTATGACCATCCTGA
>DIUB01000156.1:1447-12780 GCA_002422265.1 Geobacter sp. UBA6169 | reverse complement strand
CATGATCAAACGACAGACCACCATCAACCGTATCTTCAAGCTGTCCGGCATCGGCCTGCACTCCGGCCATCCCGTTACTCTTGAGTTTCTGCCCCGTCGCGAGCAGGGGATTGTCTTTGTGCTGAACGGGGTGCAGATTCCGGCCCGTTATGATCAGGTGGCTGATACCCGCCTCTCTACCCTGATCGCCAAGGATGGTGTTGGTGTCTCAACGATTGAGCATCTGATGGCAGCCTTCTATTATGCCGGAATCACCAACTGCCTGGTCTACATCGATGGCCCTGAGGTGCCGATTCTGGACGGTTCTGCCTGGGAGTTCTATCAGGGGATGTGGAAGGCCGGGGTATATGAATTTCCTGAGGAAAACGTCTACTTGAAGGTGCTGAAGACGGTTGAAGTGAAACATGGCGATGCCTGGGTGCGGATCAAGCCGCTCAACACCCTGGATATCACCATGACCATTGAGTTCCGTCAGCCCGTCGGGTTGCAGCGTCGCCGCGTATCGGATGTGGAGAACGCCTTCTCCATCCTCAACTCCCGCACCTTTACCATGCTGGAGGAGATCGAGGCGATCAAGAAGATGGGGCTTGCCAAGGGAGGCTCACTGGACAATGCGGTGGTGGTGGGTGAGGATGACGTGCTGAATCCCCACGGGCTGCGCTACCGCAAGGAGCTGGTCAACCACAAGATCCTTGACCTGATCGGCGACCTCTATACCAGTGGTTACCGGATTCTGGGAAAGGTAGAGGCCCACAAAACCGGTCATCACCTCAATAATCTGCTGTTGAAACAACTCTTTGCTGATCCTGCCAATTATCAGATCTACTGACAAGACAGAAGACACGCCTGACAGGTTATTGATCAACGTGATGGTCAAATCGGGGCTAAAATGGCCTCAGTTTCCTGATCAAGCATTTCAAGGTGATCGTTGAAGGTCTGCTCCGGCTCATCAAAGCAGGTAAGATTTGATGAACGGCAGTTCATCGTTAAAACGGCAGTTACTCACGCGGAGCCGCGAAGCTCGCGGAGAAAATCAAGTCGTTACCTGAAATAAGCGATCAACCTTACAGTGAAACAACGGTATGCCATACGTACATGATAGTACTCTTCGCGTCTCCGTGTCTCCGCGTGAAACTGCTTTTTCTAGGTTCATCGGCATGGTCTGAAACGGCGCTGTTTCCGGATGCAGTTCCTGTCGGCAGTGATGACCGAAACGGGGGCAGGTGAACAGGCGGTGTGCCTGTGCAGGGGTTATGACCGTCCGGCGCGATATCCCTCTGTCTGCTGCAGTCATCAGACAGTTTTCGGGGTGAATTACCAGTCTGGCCAGCACCCATTCGGCACCGTGTGCAAGGGAACAGTAGCAGCCCCGGTTGTCGGTACGCAGTTTCTGCAGCAGGGATGTGTCATTGCAGAAGACTGACGGGGCAGCAATAGCATGACATGCCTTGCCCGGCATCGTTTGAAGCAGGCTTGTCAGCAGGATAACGGCGGCCTCTCCCAGGGTGCTGCAAAGACAACGGTTACTCAGATGGTCAGATTCGTCCAGCATGTTACTGGCAAGTTGCCGGGCCAGTCTGTCGGAGCAGGCAAAGGCAAGAAAACCCTGCTGGTAGCCGGAAAAATTGACAATTGCCATGTAGCCGACTGGATTGTACGCGCTGCTCTGGTCAACTGGGGCACTTATCAGCTCAATATCGGCAACAGAGCTGAATAGTGAGAATACGCCTCCCTCAAGCAGGGCGGTCTGTTTTCGGGGGTCAAGGTGTCGGCAGGTAACCTGTGTGTCAGCCTGTAAACCGTTGTCCATGCGGAAGCTCTCCAGTCTGCTAGGCAGCAAAGGCCAGTGAGTACTGCAACCGCTGTGCTGCTTCGTTATCCGGTCTGATGTGCAGGGCGCGTTTACAGGCAGTGATTGCCTCCTGAAGCTTGCCGCTTGATTTGAGGATATCTGCCTTGAGGATCCAGAATTCAGCCTGTGCGGGGTCTTTAGCCAACACGGAATTACAGATGGAGAGGGCCTTGTCAAAATTCTGGTGGCAGTAAAGCAACAGCGCGTGCATCCTGAGTCCGTCAAGGTCGTTCGGTGCCAGGTGAAGCAAGGTCTCTATGGCTGCCTGACAACACGCAGCGTGCCCCATGACACCATGCAGCCGGGCCTTGACCCGCCATATTTCAGGCTGCTGCGGATCAAAGGCAGCCAGTCGGTTGATTATCTTCAGTGCCTGCATCCAGTTGCCCTGTTTGTGCTGGTCAAGGTACTCCTGCCAGGCTGCTGCTGCGGTGGCCCGGGTGAAGGCAGCGCCGTTTTCTGCCCCAATATTCCAGTAATTGCGCTCATGCTGAGGAATCTGGTCGCGTTGCGTGGTTTCCATCTGCGTTCTCCCTGAAGAGTCGGGACATGGCTGTTGAGACTGATGCAGAATTGCGTATACAGTACGAAAAGCAAGGTGTCTTTAGGGGAATTGCGACAGGGAAGGGAGAAAAGTCCCAAAACCGGCAGGGGGGAGGTGGTCAGTGAAGGGTGGTCAGTCCTTCACGTACCGCGTATTTGGTCAGCTCGGCAATGCTGTAGAGGTTCAATTTCTTCATCAGGGTGTGGCGCTGGTTTTCCAGAGTCTTCAGGCTGACGTCAAAACTGAAGGCAATCTCCTTCATCGGCTTGCCTTCGGCAATCAGCTGCACCAGGCTCCGCTCACGGGGGGTGAGTATCTGATAGGTGATGGCCGTCTCTTCCGGTATCTTCTGTATGAACTCCCTGATCAGCAGGTCTGAAATTCTGCTGCTCAGAAAGGTTTCATTGGCTGCCACACGCCGGATTGCCAGAGCGAGTTCGGAAAAGGCGGCGTCTTTCAGCACATATCCGGTTGCTCCTGATTTCAGCACCTCAACCACAAAGCGGCGGTCAGTTTCCATTGAAAGCGCCAGAACCCTGGTATCAGGCAGTTCGGCAACAATGTGGCGTGTGGCCTCAATACCGTTCATCTCCGGCATCGAGATATCCATGACAGCAATATCAGGGCGGCACTGTCTGGCTTTTTCAAGAGCGATCCTGCCGTTTTCAGCCTCAGCCACCACAATAAGGTCGTTTTCCTTCTCAAGCAGGGCCTTCAGCCCTTCACGGACAATAGTGTGGTCGTCGGCCAGCAGTATGGACAGGTTCATAGGCGCTATCCTTTTGTTGTGATGTGGTTCCTTCAGGTCGTCAAGTTCGGTTGTCTGTCATGGTTTTGCAGTCCCTTGAGCATCTGACGGTGGCTCTGCAACAGCTTTGGGCCGCTCCTGCTGGTTTCCCAACAAGACTTCACCGGTATTGGTGAACAGGCGCACCGGCAGCTCAAGAATCCTTCTGAAGATATCAAAGGTGCCGGTTGCCAGAGTCTGAACCGGTACGGCGGTAACCTGGGGATCATCCCAACTGCCTTTGGCATCAAAATAGGTGGTTATCAGGCTGCCGTCACCACCGGATAGAATCCAGCCCACCACCGGAACCCTGCTGATAACCTTGTCGACGGTCTGCAGCGGCTGCACCCCGATCTGCATGTCGAGTGTTTCCTTAACCAGGTCGATATTGCCTACCGAGGTGACATGCATGACGTTACTGTCGATAAAGAAGTCCCGGGTGGTCATGACACCGTTGGTAATGCCGATGGAGGCGGTGATCCGGTTGAACGGCATGCCGTCCTTGGCCATGTCCGGCAGGCTGAAGCGCAGCAGCTGTGATACGTTGATAATCGAGATCACCTTGGACAAGGTGTTGAATCGTTTCAGGGTACCTCGCTCAACCGCAAGGGTGATGACGCCGTTGGCGGTTTTTTTGATCTCGTCAAGCTCGCTGCCAATGGCCGTTATGGTCCCCTGCGCCATGGTCTTGCCTTTGATTTCACGACGGATACCCAGCAGTTCCAGCACATCGCCGGCCCTGGCCTGCTCCAGCAGGAATGAGGTATTCCAGCGCGGCGGCTGGCCGGCAACCCTGGTCAGATCACCCTGCAGGGCAAGTTTACCGCCCAGGATGTTGGTGCTCAGTCCTTTCAGATGCAGTACGCCGGATTCGGTTGTTATGTAGGAGGTCAGCTTGCTGAGCGGTGTGCCGAGATAGCTGCCTTTCTCGGCAGTTATGTGCGCTTGCAGGTGAAACGGGGCAGGGGCGGCGTGGCTGTCGCTATCAGCCGGTTTGGCAGGGGCCAGCAGCGGGATGATTTCGTCCACATCCAGGTACGAGCAGGCAATCCGCAGGTTATAATCCGGTGTAGCGGCAGTGTTGACCGTGCCGGAAGCGCTGATGACCGACTTGGGCAGCTTGCCGCTGATGTTGCGAATGGTCAGCAGCTCGTCTTTCAAGGCCAGTTGTGCGCTGAACTGTGTAATGGGCGACGGCTGTTCTGTTGTCGGCAGACCAAAGTCAACCGGATTCAGTTCCGGTGAGGTGATGTACAGCTCTGCCTCGGGGTTGCTGAGGTTGTTGATCCTGCCCCTTATCTGCAGTGGTGTGCTTCCGTAGCGGATTGCCATGCTTGAAGTCTGCAGCGTCTGTCCCTTGAAGTCGATCCGGGTGCTGATGTTGGTGACCGGATCAAAGTTCTGGTGGGGTTTGAACGAGAAACCGCTCAGCTTGACATTACCGGAAAACTGCATGGTGCTGATGCTGCGGGGGTCTCCGGCACCGATCAAGTGGGCCTGGGTTGTGCCACGCAGCTGGTACTCCTTCCAGTTGGTAAGGATTGGCAGGTGCTGGTTAAGCAGGAACTGATTGCTCTCAAGGTCAAAGGCCAGATACGGTGCAGGATCGCTGTAGCGCAGCAGACCGCTGCCGGTAACCTTGAGCGGCGGCAACTGGTAAGTAATGGAGGTGAAGCGGGTGTCGTCGCTGCCCAGTACGGCACTGAACTGCAGGGTGTTGGCCATGCCGGCCGGTTTGCTGACCACGGCCGGATAGTTGTAGGCGGCCTGATTGAGCAGCCAGTCGCCGGAGACCCGATAGGCCTGCACCGGGCCATCACCCTGCAGTTTCAAGGTAGTGGTGTTACCGTGAAACTGCAGTTCTTCGACTCCTGCATGACCGGCTGCCCAGGCCACTTCAGCCGGTTTGGGGGTGATGGTCATGGTAAAGGGGTAATGGGAGGGTACCCCTTCGGTTGCATAGTTGGTGATGCTGCCGTCAAGGGTAAAGGGGGCGTCACCAAAGCTGCCGCTCATCCCGATCAGGTTGAAGTCATGCCCCTTCATTTCAAGGGTACCCTTGATCTGCCTGAAGGTGGGGGTGGTCTCGCCGTACTGAATAACGGCCTGGTCTGCCGTGCCACGAATATAGAGGCTGTTGGCGTTATCGCCGATGCCGAACCTGGCCAGCTGTGAGAACCGTCCATTGAGGGTGCCGGTGGTCAGTTGAAAGATTCCTGCCCGGATACGCTGTTCAATAAACTCGGCAGCATCATCGTCAATAATGCCAAAAGGGATATACTGTTTTACCTTCTGGTAATCGAATGACTCCGTGACCGCCTCAACGCTGATGGACGGATCCTTACTGTTCAGGTGCCCCAGCCGCAGATTACCGCTCAGGGAAAAATTGTCCAGGTCAAGCTTCAGTTTGTTGAGTACCAGTGTATCAGCGGTCCATTTGAAAGGGCTGCCCACGGTAACGGTACGGGATGAGACTGCTTCACGGAAGACGGTAGGCCAGACGACCCTGGGCTGCTCTGCCGAAAGCCAAACCTTGCCTTCCAGGTCGTGCCAACGCCCTTTCAGGCTGATACGAGTACTGATGGTGCCGCCAGGGGAAGGGAAGGGGACGCGGTTGGCCAGATAGGGCCAGAAACGCCAGTATTCCAGGCGATCCAGCTCAAACTTCAGATCGCATTCGGTCTGGTGCAGCAGGTTGCCCTTTTTTGGCAGGCTGAAGTTGCCGGAGGCGCTGATCCGGTTGGGACTGTTCCCCTCAACCACCGCCGTCAGTTTGAAGGTGCTTTTTTTGCCCCGCTTCAGGCGGTCGATGGTGAAGTTGATGCCGGAAAGCGTGGTGGTGAACGATGTGGCGCCGGTGCCTGCGTCCTGCCAGACCAGGGTGCTGTTGCTAATCCTGATCCGTCGTGCCTCAAGATCATAACTGTCTCCTGTTGGCTGGAGCAGGTCGTCGATGTTCAGCACCCCCTCTTTGGATCGTGACAATGAGATACGGGCGCCATCAATTACAATTTCACGCAGTGTGATTTTTTTTTGCAGTAGCGGCAGCAGGGCCAACCGGAACGATATCTGCCGGGCTGTCAGAAATAGCCCTTGTCCGTTACGCTCTTGAATAAAAAATTCGTCAAAGCTGAATGCAGGGCCTCTCGTCCAGGAAAAGCTGCTGTGCCCCAGATGCACTGGCCGCTGCAGCTGTGTCTGCAGCAGGTTGGTCAGCTGAGTCTGATAGCGATTCAGATCAAGCAGGCGGGGGAGTATGACCGAGAGGCCAAAAACCGTGAGACTGGCCAACAACAGGAGGGCAAAGACAATTCTGAACAGGAGCGGGTGTGATCCAGCGCGCATCTTGTCTCTCGATCACGTTCGGGCTGGGGGGACATCAGCCGGTTGCTCCGCCTGTGCCAACGGGATGATACGAACCTGCAGGACAGCGGTACGGGTTACCTGCTCGCAGACCAGCAGAAAGCCGTTCCACTGGGTTGTTTCACCCTGCTCGGGCAGATGACCCAGTTCGTCAAGCACCAATCCGGCCACGGTTTCGTAGTGGGGGGCTTCCTCCAGTTTGATGCCCAACGGTTCCTGAAGATCAAAGATAGAGATCAGGCCATCAACCAGCCAGCTGCCGTCAGGTTGCGGCTGAATCCTGCCCGATTCCCCCGCATCGTGTTCGTCCTCAATCTCCCCTACCAGCTCTTCCAACAGGTCTTCGGTGGTAACCAGACCGGATATGCCGCCGTACTCATCCACCACCAGGGCCATGTGGTTGCGTGTACGTTGCATCTCTTTCAGCAGATCGTTCACTTTCTTGCCCTCAGGTACAAAGACCGGCGGACGGATGATCTGCTCCAGCTGCAGCTCATCTCCCCTGACCAGCGCACCCATGATGTCTTTGTCATGCAGGACACCAACGATCTCTTCGATGTTCTCCCGGTAGACCGGATAACGTGAATACTGGGCTTCCAGAATGATCTTTACCAGTTCTTCACGGGATAACAGCAGGTCCAGAGCGACCATCCGGGTTCGGGGCACCATCACTTCACGAACACAGGTGTGGGTAAATTCAAAGACATTCTGTATGTATTCGTTTTCTGCCTGGCTGAAGATGCCGCTGTCGTGCCCCTCCTGAACCATGTGCTGCACTTCTTCCCGGGTTATGAACGCGTCCTGCTCTCCTTTCATGCCGATCAGGCGCTGCACCGCCTTGCTGGAGCTGGTCAGTATCAGCACGGCAGGGGCAGTGATACGGGCAATCAGCTGCATGGGACGGGCCAGTCTCAGAGCAATCCGGTCAGCGTACTGCAGGCCGATCGCCTTGGGCACCAGCTCACCTATGATCAAGGTAATGTACGATACGGTAACCACCACTGCCAGTGCAGCCAGCGGTTCAGCGGCCTGCCGAACCATCGGCCAGGGCAGTGCCTGCAGGATGGGACGCAGATGCTCAATGGCAACAATACCGCCAACGGTGGATGCAGCGGAGCCGGCCACAGTCACGCCGATCTGGATTACCGCCAACAGTACATGGGGATCTTTCTGGTAGGCATCGATGATGATGGCCCGTTCGTCACCATCGGCAACCAGTTGGGCAAGTCTGCCTTTGCGGATGGAGATGATGGCAAATTCGGCCATAGAGAAAAAGCCGTTCAGCCCGATCAGACACAGAATGACAAGTAATTCAAGGGTAATGGTATCCATAGCGCGGCATTTTCCCTTGGAATCAGTTGAATGTCAATCATGACAACGGTTTTGTAACAAAAAAGCCGCTGCAAAACGGTATCTGCAGTGGTGGTTGCAGCATACGGTATAAGATTGCAAAGGAGTGTGTGTTTCTCCAGTATTGTCTGCAGTATGATACCCGTATACCGATAGAAGCTGTTGCCGCCATTTCATGCTTTACTTTCCCGGACGTGTTGATTTATTGTTCCAAATTCTAAATTCGCAACAACAGAAGTAAGTGAGAGTTCATGGAAATCAGCAGAATTCGCAACTTTTCAATCATTGCACACATTGACCACGGCAAATCTACTCTGGCTGACCGGTTGCTGGAGTATACCGGTGCACTGACGGCCCGTGAGATGCAGGATCAGTTTCTGGATAAAATGGATCTTGAGCGGGAGCGGGGTATTACCATCAAGGCCCAGACGGTCCGCCTGGGTTACACTGGCGATGACGGTAATGAGTATATCCTGAATCTGATTGATACGCCGGGACATGTTGATTTTACCTATGAGGTCTCCCGCTCGCTGGCAGCCTGTGAAGGAGGTCTGCTGGTGGTGGATGCCTCCCAGGGGGTTGAGGCCCAGACCCTGGCCAATGTGTATCTGGCGCTGGATAACGACCTGGAGGTTTTTCCGGTATTGAACAAGATTGACCTGCCGGCTGCCGAGCCGGAGCGGGTCAAGCATGAGATCGAGGAGATCATCGGTATTGATGCCCATGATGCGGTGCTGGCCTCGGCCAAGGAGGGGATTGGTACTCGCGAGATCCTTGAGGAGATCATCAAGAAAATCCCCCCGCCGACAGGTGATGCTGCCGCACCGCTGAAGGCGCTCCTGTTTGACTCCTGGTATGACCAGTACCAGGGGGTTATTATCCTTGTTCGTCTGTTCGACGGCACCCTTAAAAAGGGGGACAAGATCCAGCTGATGTCCACCAATCGTGCCTACGAGGCGTTGAAGGTTGGCGTCTTCTCGCCGGTGATGGTTGAAGTGCCGCAATTGACTGCCGGCGAGGTGGGTTTTGTGATTGCCGGCATCAAGGATGTGGCTGATGCCAAGGTCGGCGATACGGTTACCTTGCTGCATCGTCAATGCGAGAGCATGCTGGGGGGATTCAAAGAGGTCAAGCCGATGGTGTTCTCCGGCCTTTACCCGATCGACACCTCGCAGTATGAGCAGCTGCGTGATGCCCTTGCCAAGCTGAAGCTGAATGATTCTTCCTTCTCCTTTGAGCCGGAGACTTCGGTGGCACTCGGGTTTGGTTTCCGTTGCGGCTTCCTGGGGCTTTTGCATATGGAGATCATCCAGGAGCGGCTGGAGCGTGAGTTTTCTCTTGATTTGATCACCACCGCACCGACCGTTGTTTACAAGGTGCACAAGACCGACGGCAACCTGATCGAGATCGAGTCTGCAGCCCGTATGCCTGAACCGCAGTATATCGACTTCATGGAAGAGCCGTTTATCCTGGCCCACATCCACGTGCCCAATGACTTTGTGGGTGGTGTTCTGGCCCTGTGCGAGGAAAAGCGCGGGGTGCAACGGGAGATCAAATACCTGACCACTACCCGGGTAATGATTGTCTATGAACTGCCGCTGAATGAGATCGTGCTTGATTTCTATGACCGCCTCAAGTCGATCACCAAGGGCTATGCCTCGCTGGATTACGAACATCTTGACTTCCGTCAGAGCGACCTGGTGCGGATGAACGTGATGATCAACGGTGAGGTGGTTGATGCCCTGTCCCTGATCGTCCACCGCGACAAATCTTATTACCGTGGCCGTGATCTGGTTTCCAAGATGAAGGAGCTGATCCCGCGTCAGATGTTTGAGGTGGCGATTCAGGCGGCCATCGGCAACAAGATCATTGCTCGCGAGACGGTTAAGGCACTACGCAAGGATGTCTTGGCCAAGTGCTACGGCGGTGACATCAGCCGTAAGCGCAAACTTCTGGAAAAGCAGAAGGAAGGCAAGAAGCGGATGAAGAACGTCGGCAATGTCGAGTTGCCCCAGGAGGCGTTTCTGGCAATCCTCAAGGTTGACGACAAATAGGAAGGATGATGATGGAAGAACAGTCAGATACCCTGCAGCCGCAGGAAGCTCCGGCCAAGAAGAGTCTGTGGCGAGAGTATGCCGAGTCGATCGTCATCGCCATTCTGCTGGCTCTGGTAATCCGCACTTACGTGGTGCAGGCATTCAAGATCCCCTCCGGCTCCATGGAGGACACGCTCCTGATCGGTGATCATCTGCTGGTCAGCAAATTCATCTACGGTACGAAACTTCCCTTTACCGATACGCAGGTCATCAAACTGCGGGATCCCCAGCGGGGCGATGTTATCGTGTTTGAGTATCCTGAGGATCCTCGCAAGGACTTCATCAAGCGGATCGTTGGCATACCGGGTGACGTGGTTGAAGGCAAGGACAAACAGGTCTTTGTGAACGGCAAGCTGTATGAAACGCCGCAGGCAGTCCACAAAGAGGCCGAGATTATCCCGAAGGAGCAGAATCCCCGGGATACCTTTGGTCCGGTTGTGGTGCCTGAGAACAGCTACTTTGTGATGGGTGACAACCGCGACCGTTCCTACGACAGCCGGTTCTGGAAATTTGTGCGCCGGGATCAGCTAAAAGGGCTTGCATTTATCAAATACTGGTCCATTGACGGCCCTTGGTACAAATTTAACATCCGCTGGCGCAATATCGGACGACTGATCAAGTAATCAACTGGAGGATAGAAACGATGGATACACTGGGAACCTGGAAACGCACGGACTATTGTGGACAGCTGACTGCCAAGGATATCGGCCGTGAAGTGGTGCTGATGGGATGGGCCTTGCGTCGTCGAGACCATGGCGGACTGATTTTTATCGATCTGCGGGACCGAGAAGGGATTGCGCAGGTGGTGTTTGATCCTGAGCTGAACGGTGCTGCCCATCAGGTTGCAGAAGGGGTACGCAGTGAGTTTGTGCTGGCGGTTAAAGGTAAAGTCATCCCTCGTCCGGACGGAACCATCAATCCTAACATGAAGACCGGCGAGGTGGAAATTCAGGTGATCGAGTGCAAGCTCTTGAACCGCTCCAAGCCGCTGCCGTTTATGCTTGATGAGTTTAGTGAGGCCAATGAGAACATCCGCCTGAAGTACCGCTATCTGGATATGCGCCGTCCGCAGTTGGCCCAGAACCTGATTCTGCGTCATCAGGTGGCCCAGACCACCCGGCAGTACCTGACGGAAAACGGTTTTCTTGAGCTGGAGACCCCCTTTCTGACCAAGTCAACTCCTGAAGGTGCCCGCGATTTCCTGGTGCCGTCCCGCATCAATCAGGGGCAGTTTTATGCCCTGCCGCAGTCGCCCCAGATCTTCAAGCAGATTCTGATGATCTCCGGCTTTGACCGCTATTTTCAGATTGTGCGCTGCTTCCGGGATGAGGATCTGCGGGC